>NZ_JDWI01000001.1:0-510921 GCF_012932765.1 Rhizobium sp. 57MFTsu3.2 | reverse complement strand
GACGTGTGTGGACGCTCCCTCGAATGCAAGCAAAATCTTCACTCAGTCTTGAACATTGGTCGGGTGCTGACGTGTGTCCGGCCTCTCGTTGCGACCGTAGTACGTCGCGGGCCCATATGGGAGTTCGCAGATCAGGTCCAACACGCTCACGCGCACTCGAGGTGCCGTCCGGCAGAACTGGTTTTCCTAATCCCGTCTCTTGACCGTTTGTCCATATCCTTCGTTCGACCTGCCTACACTCGCAATGGCGGATTAGAAATCCTCTCCGCCAGAGCTGATCTATGCCGACGCTAGCCTCTTTTCCTCGTAGCGGCCGCCGTTTGTCATAAGCGCCCAGGCAATCCGCCCCATCCGATTGGCGAGTGCAACGGTGATCAGCATTGGCGGCTTTTTGCCGATCATTCGCGACAACCAGGACCCTTCAACCGCTCCGCGCCTTGAAGCCCAGCGAACAACGGCTGATGCCCCAATGATCAACAGTCGTCGAAGATCTCGCTGCCCCATCTTCGAGGTCTTGCCGAGCCGCGGTTTGCCGCCAGACGAATGCTGACGCGGTGTCAAACCCATCCACGCAGAGAAATCTCGACCTCGTGTGAATGTCTCAGCTGGCGGCGCTAAGGCTTCGAGCGCCGTTGCGATGACAGGCCCAATTCCGGGAATGCTCATGAGCCGCCTGGCAACATCATCGTGCCGAGCCCTCCGGCCGATCTCCAGATCAAGTTCCTGAACCTTATCAATGAGCGCCCGTAATGCTAAAACCAATGCCAAGCAGGGTGCCCGTGCTGCCTCCGTCAAGTTTGAGCTATCGTCTTCAACGTGGCTGATGAGAATACCGACATGCGAAGGGCCTTGTGGAACGGTGATTCCGAACTCGGCCATTAGACCACGCAGGGCATTGATGATTTGGGTCTTTTGTCGCACGAGAAGGTCTCGTACCTTGAATACCGTCGCCGCGGCCTGCTTCTCTTCGCTTTTGACTGCGACAAAACGCATAGTCGGTCGCATTGCCGCTTCGCAGATGGCTTCAGCATCGGCCGCATCATTCTTCTGACGCTTGACGAACGGTTTGACGTAAATGGGTGCAATCAGCTTCACTTGATGACCAAGCTTGGCAATCTCGCGACCCCAATGGTGGCTCCCCGCGCAGGCTTCCATCGCAACGATACAAGGATCAAAGCCGGATAGGAACGCAAGCAACTTCTTGCTCGAGATCTTTCGCCGAGAAAGCACCGAGCCATCAACGCTTGCTGCGTGAACTTGAATTATGCTCTTGGCCAAATCCAGACCGATTATGCTAACCTTTTCCATGGGCGCTCTCCCTTGTGATGGTTCAGACACAACCATTCTGGCACGAAGATGCCGTTGAGTGGGAGCGTCCACCCCATCGCTCACAGGCGGGGGATGTTTTCGAGAAGTTGATTGGTAGCAGGTCGCCGATGTCGGCGTTGTCGTCGCGCTGCGGCAACTCAGTGAGCGCGTGTCGTAGCCAGATCAGCGGGTCGACGCCACAGGCGCGGCATGTCAGCATGAGACTGTAGATCACGGCGCTGGCCTTGGCTCCGTCAGCAGTGTCGCTGAACAGCCACGATTTTCTTCCGGTCGCAAAAACTCTGATGTCACGTTCCAGAATGTTGTTATCGATGGGCATCCTGCCATCGCTGATGTAGCGCGTCAGATAATCCCACTGGTTCAGAGTGTAGGACACGGCGTCGCCGAGCTTGGTATCGGGTGCGACCTTTGGCGCGATATCGTCGAGCCATGACTTGAGGGCGTTCAGCACAGGTAAGCTGTGCTGTTGGCGGAAGCAGCGAATGCAGTCGGCCTGCGTTTCATTGGCCTCGGGTATCTTGTCTCGCGCCTGCCTTTCGATCCGGTAGAGTTGTTCAAAGAACCTGAGGGCCTGCTCAGGCGGCCCGCCACCTTTCTTTCTGGTTTTGAGGGCGTCGACGAAGCGCCGCCTGGAATGGGCCATGCATCCGACATGGGTTGGGCCATCCAATGTGCGCCAGGCAGTGTAGCCATCGCTCATCAGTATGCCGCGGTAATCGCCGAGAAAGGTCTGCGGATGGATCTGGCCACGACCGGGCTGATAATCGAGCAGTACGATTGGCTGGTCACTGTCCTCGCCGCTTCGGTACGCCCACATATACGATGTGCTGGTGGCCTCCTTGTCCTTTTCCTTGAGGACTTGGACTGTCGTCTCATCGCCATGAATGAGAGGTTGCGATCGCAACCGCAGTTTCAGAGCGTCATAGATGCGGTGCAGATGCTTCTCGCTTGAGCCGATGACCCAGTGAGCGAGAGCGCCGCGGCTGATCGGAACACCAGCACGCTCAAATGTCTGAGCCACGCGGTAAAGCGGTGTGCCGTCGACGTATTTGTGAACGAGCGCGAAGGCTAACGTCGAGGCGGTGGCGATGCTGCCAGGCAGGGGCTGCGTCGGCATCGGTGCGATCACGACGGGCGTGTTGATCCCGGTGCGGTCGCAATGGCGGCAAGCGTACTTGAACCGCACATTCTGTAGGACCTTTGCCTTGACCTCGATATGGAGCTGCTCGGTAACAGCCTCGCCCATGCGATGCATCTGACCCTGGCAGNAGGGNCAAGACTTCTGATCGTCGGGGAGGTCATATTCGACNCGCTCGCGTGGCANGTCNTCCGGCAGAGGTCTGCGTCCACGCTTCTTTCCCGTTTGACCTTCTACCGCTGGCAGGCCGGTGTCCGGAAGCTCGACAACATCGNCTGCCTCGCNGTCATCCTCGACCGCAGCCTCTTCGGCCTCGTTGAAGAGACGATCAATGTGCTTTTCACTGCGNGGGGCAAAGCGATGNAGCTTTGCCAGTGCCAGCTCTTCTTCCAGCTTGACGACCCGCTGCGAGAGCGCTTCCTTCTCGGCTTTGAGCGCAGCGATTTCGGCAGCATGGGCCGCCAACTGCGCCATCAGCTCTGCAACACTGGGNTCGCCGGTTCGAGTCATCCTAGTTTTGAATCTGAACCGCTTCTCCGCGTCAACAGCTCAATTCGCCATCCTCAGCCGGCGATCTGATATTGNCGCACNGGATGGCGGATCATNGCNTCGATATCGATGCCATCGAGGATCCAGTGCAGTTGCTCTGTCGTCAGCATGACCACCGGCACCTCGCGACGGGGCCATCGGAACCTGTCCTCGGTCAACCGCTTCAGGACCATCACAAAGCCGGACCGATCAAAAAACAGGAGCTTCATTCGGTCGTGACGGCGATTGCAAAAGGCAAAGACTGCAGGCGCAAACGGGTCAAGCTCCATCGTCTCCTGGACCAGGACCGCAAGGCTGTTGATGCCGGCCCGAAAGTCGATCGGTTCGCGATGCAGGTAAACCTTGAGATCAGCGCCAAGTCTGAACATGACCCAGCGCTCCTATTATGGCAGTCAACCCATCNACATCACTGCATTCCACCGTCACGCTCACCCCGTTCGGCAGTGAAGCGCTCAGCTTGGCCGCACAAGACAGCCTCTTGACGCTTCTATCCAAGCTGCTGTGCTGCACTGCCAGGCTCCGATCGGNACCGACCTGAACCGGAACGAACGCCGGACCCCCAGGCACAGGATGACCAAGCCGCTTGGCCCTCTGTATCCATTTCCGCAGGAGATTGACATTCACGCCGTGTTCAAGCGCAAGCCGCGATACCGAAACCCCCGGTTCAAGGCAGGCTGCAACAAGACGATCTACCGAAGCTGGGTCATANCGACGGCGGCCGTCACTACCCACAAGCCGCACCCGCAGTCTTTGCTCATCTTCTTTCATGATTTGGTGTCCACCTATTTTGGTGGACACTTCATGCCTGAGAGCACTGCGCTTCAGAAGGTGCGCAGAAATTCGCGCTTACACAGAAAGCTCCTCCGCATAGGCGTCGAGGAGCTTTTTTTTTGGACTCCGTGTCGATTTCTCAAGCCGCCAGGTTCGCCCAAATTCGCATGTGTTTCAGCAGCGACACAACGCCCAGCCGAAGCCCAACACGAAGCTTTGCCGCTGACTGCGGAGCCGGAATACAAGTTTCACCTTCGATCGAGGATTAGAGTTCGCCTCAACAGTAACCGTCAGGCTGGGGCAAGATTGCACCACGATAAGTCATGCCGATTAAGTGTGAGGGTCTTGCTGGCATGATCAAGGTGGCTTTATGCGGCGTAGGTTACTGGGGGCGCAACCTGCTACGTGTCCTTTCCAGCAATCCTGGGATTCAGTTAGCCGCAATTGTTGACACGCGGCTGGAGGTTCGAGAACGACTGGCGCAATCGTTCCCGAGCGCCGCGATTTACGAAGACGCTTCGTCTGTCATTCTCGATCCAAATATTGATGCAATGGTCATCGCAACGCCGGTGTCCTCGCACTACTCGCTTGCTAAGGCCGGTTTGGACGCCGGCAAGCATGTGATGATCGAGAAGCCCATGTGCGGTTCAAGTGAAGAGGCGGAAGACCTGGTCGCGCGGGCCAAAGCCTATGGCTTAACTCTGATGGTTGATCACACCTTCCTCTTCCATCCTGCCGTTCGAAAGCTCCGAGATCTCGTTGCAAGCGGCACGCTCGGGCATATTTCCACTCCCAGCGCGTCAATTTGGGCCTTTTTCAACCGGACGTAAATGTGCTCTGGGATCTCGCTCCTCACGACCTATCGATCCTGGACTATCTGTTTGCGGCAGAGCCGGTTTCAGTGGAGGCCAGCGGGTATTGTCACGTCAACGACAAATCGCCCGATATCGCCTACATCACCTTGCATTACGAGAACTCTATGGTCGCGCACCTCAATCTGAGTTGGATGTCGCCGGTAAAAATGCGGCGGATTGCTCTTGGGGGCAGCAAGCAAATGGCTGTCTGGGATGATTTGAACCGCGATGAGCCGGTCAAGATCTATGATTCCGGCATCACTATCCATTCCAATCAGGATCGCGAGATCAATCTTCCGAATTACAGAATCGGCGCGGTGACATCCCCGCGCATTTCCGGCCCCGAGCCGCTTACAGAAGTGGTTGAACACCTCCGTCGCTCCATCCTCGGGCAGGAGCGTTGCCAAACTGATGGTGATTTCGGACTGAGGATTGTCAGAACGCTGGAGCGGGCGCAGTCGGCACTGGAGCGCAGCTTGCAGCAGGTCGCATGCAGTAAGCGCAACAGATTCAATATCATCGCGGCAGAGTGAGACGATGGAACAAAAGGTTAAACAATCGAACGCCTCAGATTTCCTAAGAGGGAAGCGCATTTTAGTAACCGGAGGCGCCGGCTTCATCGGCTCGCACATTGTCGATCAACTCATGGGCCACGAGGTTCAGGCCGTTGTGGCTGTCGATAATATGGTGCGTGGGAGGTCTGAGAATCTCTCCTCCGTTGCCGCCGACCCGCGCTTGCGGCTTGTAAACGGCGATATTCGTGACAATGCGCTCATGGACGAGCTGGTGCGAGACGCCGATATCGTATTCCATCAGGCCGCTTTGAGGATTACACATTGTGCCGCCGAACCCGCCGAGGCCTTTGAGGTTATGGGCCGCGCCACATTCGATCTTCTGCAGCTCTGCGTGAAACACAAAATTCAGAAGATCATCGCTGCGTCGTCCGCTTCAATCTATGGCTATGCTCCAGAATTTCCGACCACGGAGGCCGCAGCACCCTACGCCGATCGAACATTGTACGGCGGCCTGAAGCTCTTCAACGAAAAGCTGCTCCGATCATTCAACGATATGTACGGCCTTAACTACTGTGCGCTTCGTTACTTCAATGTCTATGGAACGCGCATGGATATCCACGGCCGCTATACGGAAGTCTTGATCCGGTGGATGGAGAGAATTGCTGCCAATCAACCTCCGATCATCTTTGGTGACGGCTTGCAAACCATGGATTTCGTGGAGGTTCGTGACGTCGCGTCTTCGAATATCGCGGCGGCTCTCTCTTCTGCTTCGGACGAAGTCTACAATGTCGCGTCAGGGGCCGAAGTTTCTCTAAAAGAATTGGCGCAGACGCTGCTCAAGATCATGGGACGGGAAAATCTCGGAATCCACCATGAACCTGCTCGCAACGTTAACCCAGTCGAGCGGCGGTTGGCCGATCCGTCAAAGGCGCGGGCGCAACTTGGTTTCCAAGTTTCGATCGGGCTGGAAGATGGATTGCGCGATCTGGTGCGATGGTGGCGGGATGAATGTGTCTCCGTGCTGGAGACGGCCAAGTGATCCCCCTTATGCGCCCAACGGTGGGTCCAGAAGAAGCAGACGCACTCGCTTCCGTCATCGCTTCCGGCTGGTTGACCCAGGGACCACAGGTTCTTGGGTTCGAGACGGAGTTCGCTGCAATGACCGGTGCCTCATATGCGTGCGCGGTTTCCAACTGTACGACAGCGCTTCATTTGGCACTGCTGGCTGTCGGTGTTGGACCGGGTGACGAGGTGATCACGGTCAGTCACAGCTTCATTGCGACAGCGAATGCCATCCATATGTGTGGTGCCGAGCCGGTCTTCGCCGACATCGGTGCAGGTAGCTACAACATGGATCCGACCAGTATTGAGGTGCTGATATCGTCGCGGACTAAAGCCGTGTTGTGTGTGGACCAAATTGGTATGCCGTGCGATTTGCAGGCGATTTGCGCGGTCGCTCATGCGTATGGGCTGGCAGTGGTGGAAGACGCCGCCTGCGCAAGCGGATCGATGATCCTGGTCGATGACCAATGGCACCGGATCGGTGGCGTGCTCTCCGACGTGGCATGCTTCTCATTTCATCCCCGCAAGGTTCTTACGACGGGTGAGGGCGGAATGATCACCACGAACAACCCCGAAATAGACGCGAAGTGCCGCCTTCTGAGGCAACATGGAATGTCTGTCTCCGACCTCGCCCGTCATGCATCCAATCGTGTTGTGATCGAGACCTACACCGAGACGGGTTTCAACTACCGCATGACCGACCTTCAGGCTGCGGTTGGACGAGAGCAGCTAAAGCGTCTCGATGGAATTGTTGCCGAAAGGCGGAAATTGGCGAAGCGTTACGGCGAACTCCTGATGCCCGTCAACGGTATAATCGTACCGCAAGAGCCGAACTGGGCGAAATCTAACTGGCAGAGCTATTCAATTGGGTTGCCTGAAGGTGCAGATCGCGAAGAGGTCATGCAGGAGATGCTCGACCGAAAAATAGCGACCCGACGTGCAGTCATGTCCAGCCACCTTGAGGCGCCCTGGCGCGGGGCTCGGCATGCAGGGCTTTCCCGATCCGAACATGTCAGCGCAGCTCATCTCATACTGCCACTTTTCTCCGGAATGACGGATGCCGAACAAGTCAGCGTGGTGACTGCCTTGTCAGAGATCCTTGCTGAAAAGGAGTGGCCCAATGCCCATCGCTGACAATGTCGTTTTTGAAGATGACGTACTGGTTTTCCATCCAGATCTCGTCAATTTGTATGGCTGCACAATCGGCCGTGGAACACGGATCGGCACCTTCGTGGAAATCCAATCGGATGTCCATGTCGGTGCAAAATGCAAGATCCAGTCCCATAGCTTCATCTGCTCTGGTGTCATCATTGAGGACGAGGTGTTCGTGGGCCATGGCGTCATGTTCACAAACGATCGTTATCCGGCTGCGACAAACGCTGACGGTGCATTGCAGGGCTCGGAAGATTGGGTCTGCCTTCCCACCCGTATCTGCTCCGGCGCATCGATCGGAAGTAATGCCACGATTCTACCGGACATTGTAATTGGACGAAGGGCTATGGTAGCAGCGGGGGCGGTGGTGACCAAAGACGTTCCCGAATATGCCATCGTCGCGGGCAATCCAGCACGTGTGATAGGGTCTACTCGCGACATGTCGGAGAGTGGGCGATGAGTTCACAGACAACGGTACCTTTCGTCGATCTCTCTATCCAATGGGAGCAGATTCGCCATAATGTCATGCCGGAGATCGAACGGCTGTTCGATGCGAGCGCTTTTTGCCTGGGGCCATGGGTTGACGAATTCGAAAAGGCCATCGCCTCCTATCTTGAAGTCGATCACGCCATTGCCGTCAGCAGTGGCAGTGCTGCCCTGCATCTGGCGGTCATTGCAGCGGGCATAGGCCCGAGAGACAAGGTTCTGGTACCGGCCCATAGCTTTATCGGCACCTTGTGGGGGGTGATCTATCAGGGTGCTGTTCCGGTTTTTTGTGATGTGGAACGTGCTACGGGTACGATCGACTTTGCGGATGCGGAAAGGCGTCTGGATGGCGATGTGAAAGCAGTCATTCCGGTTCATCTTTACGGTCAGCCCGCAAATATGAAGGCAGCGCTGGAGTTTTCCGAGCGTCACGGACTGACAATGATAGAAGATGTGGCCCAAGCAATCGGCGCTCGTTACAACGGTCGACCGCTCGGATCGATGGGGTCAATGGGCTGTTTCAGTTTCTACCCGGGCAAGAATCTCGGTGCAGCGGGTGAAGGCGGCCTCGTCGTCACGCAAGACGCCGACCTCGCTCAGCGGCTGAGGGCACTGAGAAATCACGGGCAGACGCAGCGTTATCTCCACGAACAGATCGGCTATAACTACCGCATGGATGGCCTGCAAGCGTTGGTCTTGAACAGCAAGCTAAGGCATCTTGATGATTGGACTGATCAGCGGAAGCGGGCCGCAGAACGGTATAGGGAGGGCTTGAAAGGCACGCCCCTTACGCTCCCTGATGTCGTGCATGGCGATCATGTTTACCATCTCTACGTCGTACGCACGGATCGGCGCGACGACCTACGGTCGCACCTTGATTCAAGAAGTATTCAGACCGGATTGCACTACCCCATTCCATTGCATCGGCAGCCTTGCTTGGCGCAAGTCGAAAGCGCCCAAAGTGAATTTCTTGCAACGGAAGAATTTGCCGGCCAGGGGCTGTCTTTGCCCATGTTCGCTGGCATAACCGCGGCGCAGCAGCAACAAGTCGTCGATGCAATTTGCTCATTTTTCGAAAAGGGTGAGAGATGACGGTGGCAACACAGCGCAGACGCGTTCTATGCGTGTTGCCGCAGCTCAATACGACCACAGCTCCAGTTCTCACAAATGTGGTCGACGAGTGGATTTACGCGCTTGCTCACCACTGCGAGGTTAGTGTTGTCGACCGCGATTTCGATTTCAAAGCCGTCTGCGATGAGCTGCAGCCCGATTTCGTCATATTTTCGGCAGTGCATTCCGGCAGACCACTACGGCTTAGCATCACAAACATTCATACCTACCCAGAGATACCGCGGGCGCTGTACTTCAATTGCGATCCACACGACCCGATGCGGCCACTCACGTTGAGCGCTCTCACTGAATACGGCATTGACACGATCTTCTGCTTCGGGCTGGAACATCTGCAGCATATGCCGGAGCTCTCGCAATTTGCCTGTTTCGTCATTCCGAAATTTGTCGATCCCGAGATATTCCATGACTATAACTTGGAAAAGATCATCCCCGTCAACATAATGAGTGGGCATCTATTCCCGAGTTTCTACCCGTGGCGGGCAAAGCTGACCCACGAGATTCAACACTTCTTTCCAACGCTAATTTATACTCATCCGGGCTATAGGCTACAGGACCGCAGGCCATTTGAGGTTCGTGACGCTAGATACGCTCAGCTAATTTCTCAAAGCTACTTTTCGGCTGCCGACACGACGCGACTGGACTACGTCGTTCGCAAGCACCTTGAGATACCAGCTTGCGGTACGGTTCTTCTTGCTCCTGACTCCGATCGTCTGAAAGAATACGGCTTTGTGGACATGCAAAACTGCATCATGGGCAGCGGAAAGGAGCTCTACCAAAAGATCAACGAGGTCAGCAAAGACCTCGATCTTTATTCCGACATCCGTAAAAAGGGTTATGAACTCGTCCACAGCCGCTATACGCGTCAGGCGTGGACTTATATTGCAGATTGGTACGAGTGCCGCCGCGCCGTTCGTTCAGGCGAAGTTGTCAGACAAATCAATTGGTTCGGCAAATTTGAGATCGTTCCAATGCAATCCCCTTCCGTAGTTTTCGTGAACGCGGCCGTTCCGGACAGCCCGATGTCCGCAGTGCTTCGTTCGGCCAGATCGGCAATTCTGGAGGGAGGAGATTTCAAGGAGGTCGCGCAGACCCTGAGAGAGCTAAGTACTTGGATTAGCCATATCGCCGAGCCATGGGTTCTGCTCGGCATTATCTCGCTGCTCGAGGGAGATGCAGGAGAGGCCGCCATTCTACTTAGTCGTCGTAGCAATCTCCAGGGCACATCGTCGCCGGCCTTGGCGCAGATGGATCCGGTCGAGATCGCTTGGCTTCTCCTCCTGAGTGATATCATTGGCGACAAGGATTTGAGGGTTTTCCTGCTTGAACAAGCCAAGACCGTCCCTCACGTTTCCATTAGGCGAACCAAATGGTTGATCGAAACAAACGAGCTTACGGATCTATCCAACGACGACTCGTTTGACGGACCGTTGCCTGGGGACTGCCTCTCGACTGCTTGGATTGGAAATGAGGACTTTGATAGTTGGCTTGATTTAATGGCGCGATTGTTCCGCGCAAATAGTCGCCACGATCGCGCACTCGATATCGAAGGTCTTCTTGCCATGCGTGTGAAATCGGTGGGGCGGACGACTACCGAAGCTGCAACGGTCTAGTCTTGGGCAAGAGCGATAGGTGGTGGAATATCACACGTGCGAGGCTACCGCGTCTTTGGCCCATTGTGGTGAGTTTATCTCAACGGTCAAAGTAGATAGAGCAAGTTCACTCATGATTGAAACATTGAGAGCACTTCAAAAAACGCTGCAACTCAAGAAGATCGCGCAATTCCAGCGGCGCGTGTCCTTCGGCGATTTGATAACTGATCGTTGGGAAAATGCGCGTGAATATGGATTTGGTGAGGGTACATCCTGTTATGACAGTGCCCTCGTTATGGGAGAGGTCCGTGTCGGTTGCCATACCTGGATTGGTCCTGGAACGGTATTGGATGGGACTGGCGGGCTTTCGATCGGTGACCACTGCTCAATCTCCACTGGTGTTCAGATCTATTCACATGACACTGTGCAAAGAAGCTTAACACTGGGAAAAGCGCCGATCGAATATTCTCCAACCAAGATTGGCAGCGGCGTCTACATCGGTCCCAACAGCGTTATTTCTCGTGGCGTGACGATTGGAGATGGTGCGGTGGTTGGCGCGATGTCTTTTGTTAATCACGATGTTCCAGCTGGAAGTAAAGTCTGGGGCTGTCCTGCTAGAATCCAGACGTAGTATTGGCGTTGGACTTTGATCTGAACCCCGTGATGCAGCCACCGGCCCGCGCTAGCCTTTTGACACGCTGAGCGGCAAACACCGCGTCCCTAAGCTATTTGGCGGTCGGCCGTATCAATGCATGGGATGATGGAGAGCCGTTTGTGTCATCGCTGATACTGTCGTCAAGCAACCGAAGAAAGAGAAATCGAACTGGCTACAGGTGCCGGACCGCTGCTTCTATATTTGCTCACTCGTCTGCATCGCCCAAAGAAAAAGTGCTCGACGTCCGCGGTGACCGCGCTTGGCGCAAAGCTGAAATTGTTGCCGCGAGGGTCGGCTTGAGGCCGAGACTTTACAAGTCTCCGTCCCATCAGGCCCTGCAACCGATACCTTCCCAGATACCCGAAACAATCGCAGCCAGATATCCCCGGCGGGCCAGAACCTCCGCGGCGACGGCCTTGCTAGAGCAGGGGCAAGCGAGTCGTAAAAGGCAATCTGCGCTTCCGAAAAGTCGATGCCGCCTCCATGGGACTTTCCCTTCTCTCCCTTGCAGGAACCAGAAGTCGAAAATTCCCGCTCCGACGGCTCAGCATGACAGGCTACGTCAGAATCGAAAATCGATTCCGATTTTAGAGGCCTTGCTCCGGGCATTTCACCCGCCCGAGTTGCCAGAGCTATTGACCAGCACGCGAGAAAAAGTATTCCTTTTGTCGACAAGAGGATACCGGCATGACTGATACCGACACGAAGTCCACTCCCGAACGCAAGCGAGGGTCCGGCGTCAAGATGGTTTACGACCTCTTGCGCGATGAGATCCTGGACCTGGTTTTACCGCCCGGCAGTCCGATCGATGAGGTGCAACTGGCCGAGCGTTTCAAGATGTCGCGCACGCCGATCCGCGAGGCGCTGGTGAGGTTGGCCGGCGAGGGCCTGATCGACACGCTGCCCAATCGCTCGACCATGGTATCGAATATCGATTTCCTCAATATGCATACCTTCTTCGATGCGCTGGTGCTGATGTATCGCGTGACCACCCGTCTGGCCGCCCAGTATCATCGCCTCGATGATCTGCAGGTGATCCGCGCGCATCAGGCCGACTTCGCCGCGGCGGTCGCGGCCCAGGACGCCCTGGCGATGATTGCCACCAACGCTGCCTTCCATTCAGCCATCGCCGAGGCAGGCCGCAACGCCTACTTCTCCGGTCTCTTCAATCGTCTCCTCGATGAGGGGCGACGCATCTTGCGGCTCTATTACCAGTCCTATGAAGACCGCTTGCCGCAACGTTTCGTCGACGAGCACGAAGACATTATCGCTGTCATCGCCGCGCGCGACAGCGAGGCCGCCGACCGCTTGGCGACGATCCATGCCGAGCAGATCGTGCAGCAAATACAGAAGCTTTTCGCGCGCGGCGGAAAACTGGATATCGCCCTCTGATCTGCTGCATAATTGTTGTCGACAAATAATATGCAAGTGATATAACCGCCGTCGAAGACACGGGGACCGGTGCCGGTGGAGGCGCGCGGCGATCCCTGCCCGTCCCGCCAGGCAATAGGAGTTTCGCAATGAAGGCCAAGATTTTCTCCGGTGTAATTCCGGCCCTGATGACCCCCTGCAAGGAAGACCGTACCCCCGACTACGACGCACTCGTCCGCAAGGGCCTGGAGTTGATCGCGCAGGGCATGTCGGCTGTCGTCTATTGCGGCTCCATGGGGGATTGGCCACTGCTGAGCGATGCACAGCGCATGGAAGGCGTGGAGCGTCTCGTGAAGGCTGGCATTCCGGTCATCGTAGGCACCGGCGCCGTCAACAGCGCCTCGGCTGTCGCGCATGCTGCCCATGCCCAGAAGGTCGGGGCACAGGGTCTGATGGTCATCCCGCGCGTCCTGTCGCGTGGTTCGGTAATCGCGGCCCAGAAGGCGCACTTCAAGGCAATCCTCTCGGCTGCCCCCGATCTTCCTGCTGTCATCTACAACAGCCCTTACTACGGCTTCGCCACGCGCGCGGACCTGTTCCTCGCACTGCGAGCCGAGCATCCGAACCTCGTCGGCTTCAAGGAATTCGGTGGCGCTGCAGACATGCGCTATGCAGCAGAGAATATCACCAGCCGCGATGATGGCGTTTCGCTGATGATCGGCGTCGACACGGCCGTCTTCCATGGCTTCGTCAATTGCGGTGCGACCGGAGCGATCACCGGCATCGGCAACGTGCTGCCGAAGGAAGTGCTGCACCTCTGCAACCTCGCCCAGGCCGCTGCTGCCGGCGACGCAGATGCCCGCCAGCGCGCGCTGGAGCTCGAGCAGGCACTGGCCGTCCTCTCGTCGTTCGACGAAGGCCCGGACCTCGTGCTGTTCTTCAAGCACATGATGGTATTGAAGGGCGACAAGGAATACACCCTCCATTTCTACGAAACCGACGCCCTGACCGATAGCCAGCGCGGTTACGTCGAAACTCAGTTCAAGCTCTTCAACACCTGGTACGCCGAATGGAGCAAGCTCCCGGGTGCCGTTGAGAAATACAAGGCCTGATTTTCAAAGGCTCTCAAATCGAAAGGCCCTCCGATTGGAGGGCCTTTTTGTATTGGCGGCGATTTCTGCCGGTGGCTCAAGCCACCGCCTCCAGGCCGAGCGCGAACAAACGCTCGAGCTGCTTGATTTCGGCGTCGGTCAGCGCGATGCCGTCGGCCTCCGATTTTGCGCGCGCCGCATACCGGCGCTGCGAGGGAAGGCGGGCGCCCTGGCCGACGATGGCCTCGAACAGGGTCTCTGCCCGCGCAAACGGATTGCCTGGCCGGCCGGCGGCGAAGGCTTCCGGCGAGAAGGCGATGATCAATTCGCCGTGGAAAGGGGCCAGCGTCGTCGTGCCGAGATAGTCCAGCACCTCGGGGCTTGTCAGGTCGCCGATCATGATTCCGGCCAGCAGCTCGATCATCGTCCCGATGGCCGAGCCCTTATGCCCGCCGAACGGCAGCATGGCGCCGGCAAGCGCAGCCTCCGGATCGGTCGTCGGATTGCCGTCGGCATCGATCGCCCAGCCCTCGGGCAGCGACTTTCCAGCCCGCCGGTGCAGTTCGATTTCCCCGCGCGCGGCAACCGACGTGGCAAAATCGAAGACGTAGGGCGGCTGGCCGACGCGCGGCCAGGCAAAGGCGAAGGGGTTGGTGCCGAGCAGCGGTTTGTTGCCGCCGGTCGGCGCAACGGTTGCATAGCTCGGGCACATGACCAGGCCGGCGAGGCCCTGTTCGGTCAGGGCTTCCGCTTCCGACCAGAGCGCGGAGAAATGCGTGCAGTCGTTGATGACGAGGGCTGCAAGCCCGCAGGATCGGGTGCGCTCCACGAGAGCCGGCAAGCCGAGTTCGAAGGCGGGATTGGCAAAGCCACCCTTGGCGTTGACCTTCACGATCGCGGAGCCCTCCTGCAGCATAAGTTCCGGCACCGCGTCCGGATTCACTTTGCCCGCTTTGACGGTCCGCAGCGCACCCTCGATCCTGTAGATGCCATGCGATTTGCAGGCATCCCGCTCTCCAGAGACGATTACGCGCGCGAGTGCGCCGGCCTGGATCTCGTTGAGGCCAGCCTTGCGGAAAATCGCATCGACCCGCTCCTGCAGGGCCGGTACGGTCAGGGTGGTGTTGTCGCTCATCTCGTGTCTCTCGTGAATGGCCCGGCCGCCGACGGCGATCGAGTGTTGATGTTATAAATACATAGAGTATACAAAGATCCGACATGCGCAATTCGCCTTTGGATGGATTTTCGCGTAAAGCACCACGGGCTCTCAAGAAAGGAATCGCAGATGGTCTTCACTCCCAATGGAAAACACCTCGTCGCGGGCGAATGGCTCGACGGAGCGGGTACTTTTGCATCCGCGCCGGCGCACGGTCCAGTCCACCAGTTTGCAGTCGGTACGGTAGATCTTGTCAATCGCGCCTGCGAGGCCGCCGAAGATGCGTTCTGGAGCTATGGCTACTCCACGCGCGCAGAACGCGCGGCGTTCTTGCGCGCCATCGCCGACGAGATCGAAGCTCGCGCCGAGGCGATCACCGAGATCGGTAGCCAGGAAACGGGCCTGCCGGAAGCTCGCCTGCAGGGCGAACGCGGCCGCACGACCGGTCAGCTACGGCTCTTCGCGGACCATATCGAAAAGGGCGAATATCTCGACCGCCGTCGTGATGCGGCACTGCCCGACCGCCAGCCCGCGGCACGGCCGGAAATCCGGCTTATCCAGCGCCCGGTCGGCCCGGTCGCCGTCTTCGGCGCTTCGAACTTCCCGCTGGCCTTCTCCACGGCCGGCGGTGATACCGCAGCCGCTCTGGCGGCAGGTTGCCCTGTTGTCGTCAAGGGTCACTCGGCGCATCCGGGAACCGGCGAAATCGTCGCGCAGGCGATCGAGGCCGCTATTCGCAAGACGGGTGTTCATCCCGGCGTCTTCTCGTTGATCCAGGGTGGCAACCGTGATGTCGGTCATGCACTCGTGCAGCATCCGCGGATCAAAGCTGTTGGCTTCACCGGTTCGCTCGCCGGCGGCCGCGCACTCTTCAATCTTTGCGCCGCGCGGCCGGAGCCGATCCCGTTCTTCGGTGAACTCGGTTCGGTCAATCCGATGTTCCTGCTGCCCGAGGCGCTGAAGGCACGCGCTGAAGCGCTCGGCCAGGGCTGGGCCGGGTCGCTGACGATGGGCGCCGGCCAGTTTTGCACCAACCCCGGCATTGCAGTTGTGACCGAAGGCGCCGAAGCCGATCGCTTCGTAGCCGCAACGGTCGAAGCGCTCGGCAAGGTCGCGCCGCAGACGATGCTGACGGATGGCATTGCGAAGGCCTTCCAGGATGGGCAGTCACGCTTTGCAACTCGCAATACGGTCAAATCGCTGTTCGCCAGCGAGTCCTCTGGCCGCTCAGCCGCTCCGAACCTGTTTGAGACAACCGGCGCACAGTTCCTCGCCGATCACGCCCTGGGCGAAGAGGTCTTTGGACCGCTCGGCCTTGTCGTGCGTGTCCAGACGATCGATGAGATGGAGAAGCTCGCTCGTGGCTTCGAAGGTCAGTTGACGGCGACGATCCATATGGATGCAGGTGACATTGCCGACGCCCGTCGTCTGCGCCCCGTGCTGGAACGCAAGGCAGGACGTGTCCTGGTCAACGGATTCCCGACCGGTGTCGAGGTGGTCGATTCGATGGTGCATGGCGGACCCTATCCGGCTTCGACCAACTTCGGCGCAACCAGCGTCGGCACAATGTCGATCCGGCGCTTCCTCCGCCCGGTTTCATACCAGAACATGCCGGAAGATCTGCTGCCGGAAGATTTTCTCGGCTGATTCCTATCAAGGGTAGAAAAGCAAAGGGCGGCCACGACTTGGCCGCCCTTTTTTGTCGACGTAGCCGCTATTCAACTTATACTTTTTGCATACTTCATGTATTTTAGCATTGATTTGCGCGCGCCGAAGGGGAATAGTGCGCCTCGCTGTCAATCGACAATCCAACTCTGGGAGAGAGAATAGAATGAAACCTTCGGTCCTCGCCTTCGGCCTTCTGGCTGCCGCAACCGTTCTGACCAGCCCGGCGAAGGCCGACAAGTTGGACGACATCATCGGCTCGGGCACGCTGCGCTGCGCGGTCGTACTGGACTTCCCACCGATGGGTTCGCGCGACGAGAATAACAACCCGATCGGCTTCGACGTGGACTATTGCAACGATCTGGCTAAGGCGCTGGGTGTAACCGCCGAAATCGTTGAGACCCCGTTCCCTGAGCGTATTCCGGCGCTGATGTCGGGTCGCGTTGATGTCGGCGTGGCCTCCACCTCCGACACGCTCGAGCGTGCCAAGACTGTCGGCATGACGGTTCCCTACTTCGCCTTCGAGATGGCGGTTACGGCCAACGAGAAGTCGGGCGTGAAGTCCTTCGAAGACATGAAGGGCAAGGTTGTCGGCGCAACCGCTGGCACTTACGAAGCGATCGCACTCGAACAGCAGGTCAAGGCCTGGGGCGTCGGTGAGTTCCGTCCTTACCAGACGCAAGCCGACGTATTCCTGGCGTTGAGCCAGGGCCAAATCGATGCCACCGTTTCGACCTCGACCGTTGCCCAGGCCAACGTCAAGACCGGCAAGTTCGCCGGCATCGCTGTGGTCGGCAAGGCACCGTTCGACATCGACTACGTCTCGCTCTTCACCAACCGTGAGGAATACGGCCTGATCAACTACCTGAACCTGTTCATTAACCAGCAGGTTCGCACCGGCCGCTACGCCGAGCTCTACAAGAAGTGGGTTGGTGGCGACCTGCCGTCGCTCGCGGTCAATGGCGTTTACCGCTAACCCGCACCGTTTCTCCCGCGGCGCGAGGCATGACCTCGCGCCGCAGCTTTATGACAAGGTGAGACGGTAATGTTCAACTACACCTTCCACTGGAACCAGGCACTCAAGGCATTGCCGCAGATGCTCGACGGTGCGCTGGTCACGATGCAGATTGCGCTCCTGTCCATGGTCATCGGACTGGCTTGTGCGATCGCGCTGACCTTGTTCCGGCTATCCGGCAACCGCATCCTTGGTGGCTTCGCCACGGCTTGGGTCGAGATCGCCCGAAATACGCCGGCGCTGTTCCAGATCTACATGGCTCATTTCGGACTCGGCAACTTTGGCATTCACCTCACGCCGTTTACCGCGCTCCTGGTTGGCATTGCCTTCAACAACGCTGGCTACCTGGCAGAAAATTTCCGCGGCGCGCTGAAGGCGATCCCGGACACGCAGACGCGCGCCGGACGCTCGCTCGGCATGACCTCGATGCAGGCCTTTCGCCTGATCGTCCTGCCGCAGATGCTGCGCGTGGCGTTTCTGCCGGCGACCAACCAGATGGTCTGGGCGGTCCTGATGACGTCGCTCGGCGTAACCGTCGGTATGAACACTGACCTTACCGGCGTGACGCAGGAACTGAATGCGCGCTCCTTCCGCACCTTTGAATTCTTCGCCTTGGCTGTCGTGATCTACTACGTCATCGCCAAGGTTCTGACCCTTGCCGCCCGGGCACTCGCCTGGCGCATGTTCCGTTATTGAGAGAGGTGAGAGATGTTTAGTACTGCCCTCACCTGGAGTGATCTGGCCTTTCTGGCGCAAGGCGCGGGAATGACGCTCGCGGTCACGGCCGTCTCGGTCGCTGCCGGAACCGTTCTCGGCATCTTCTTCGGGATGATCCGCGTCGAACTCGGACCTTACTGGTCCGCACCGCTGACCTTCGCGCTCGACGTCTTCCGCTCCGTGCCTTTGTTGATCCAGCTTGTGCTCGGAAATGCGCTGCAGTCCATCATGCGGCTTGGCTGGCCCCCATTCACGACCTCCTGCGTGGTGCTGTCGCTCTATACGGCTGCCTATTGCACGGAGATCGTCCGCGGTGGCATTTCCGCGGTGCCGCCGACCACGCGCCGTGCGGCTCGCTCGCTCGGCATGACCTGGTGGCAGGACATGCGCTATATTGTGGCCCCGCTCGCAACGCGCGTTTCGCTGCCGTCTTGGATCGGACTGACGCTCGGCGTCATGAAGGATTCCGCGCTGGTGCTCTGGCTCGGCCTGATCGAGTTGCTGCGCGCCTCGCAGATTCTCGTGACCCGGCTGCAGGAGCCGCTGTTCATCCTGATGATCTGCGGCACCGTCTACTTCATTATCAGCTTCCCCATCGCCCGGATTGGCGGGTATCTCGAAAAACGGTGGTCCCCCAATGATTGAGATTGAAAACGTCCGCAAATCCTTCGGCCCGTTGGAGGTTCTGAAGGGCATCAACCTCACTGTTCCGAAGGGCGAGGTGCTGACCATCATCGGTGGTTCCGGCTCGGGGAAGTCGACGCTGCTCACCTGCATCAATGGCCTTGAGGCCATCGACAGTGGCCGTATCGTTGTCGACGGCACGGATGTGCATGCCAAGGCGACCGACCTCAACAAGCTTCGCCGCAAGCTCGGCATCGTCTTCCAGCAGTGGAACGCTTTCCCGCATCTGACGGTGCTGGAAAACGTCATGCTTGCGCCGCGAAAAGTGCTCGGCCTTTCCAAGGCGGAAGCCGAGGCGATCGCGGTAAGGCAGCTCACCCACGTCGGCCTCGGGGAGAAGCTCAAGGTCTATCCTAACCGCATGTCGGGCGGCCAGCAGCAGCGCATGGCGATTGCGCGTGCGCTTGCCATGTCGCCAGAATACATGCTGTTCGACGAGGTCACCTCGGCGCTCGACCCACAGCTGGTTGGCGAAGTGCTCGACACACTGCGCATGCTGGCCTCCGAAGGCATGACGATGATCTGCGTCACGCACGAAATGAAGTTTGCGCGTGAGGTTTCAGACCGCGTCGCCTTCTTCCACAAGGGCGTGATGGCCGAGATCGCTCCCCCGGAAGAGCTGTTCGGTGCGCCGAAGGATCCGGAGTTGCAGGCTTTCCTCGCTGCCACCCATTGAGGCGATGATGAACGATCAAATTCAGACGGATGTCATCGTAATCGGCGCGGGGGTCGTTGGGCTATCCGCTGCAATCGCGGCACAGGCAAGGGGGCTTTCGGTGGTCGTACTCGACCGGGAGGGTCCCGCTGCCGGCGCCTCGGCTGGCAATGCCGGCGCCTTCGCCTTTACCGACATCCTGCCGCTTGCTTCGCCGGGCATCCTCAAGAAAGCACCTAAGTGGCTGCTCGATCCGCTCGGCCCGCTTTCGGTGCCGCCAGCCTATGCCTTGCAGATCGCGCCATGGATGTTCCGCTTCTGGCGCGCCTGCGCGCCGGGCCGTGTCGCCCATTCGACTGCGGCGCAAACCGCGCTGATGGACCTTTCGAAGGCGGAGCTTGAGCCGTTCCTGCAGCAGAGCGGCACCGTGGGCATGCTGCGCAAGGATGGCAATCTGCAGGTCTATGAGGGCGAAGCGGAACTGAAGGCTTCGCTTCCCGGCTGGAAAGCGCGGGAGGAGCATGGGATCGAGTTCCATCACCTCGATGCGGCCGGCATCAATGAGATCCAGCCTGGTATCGCGCCTCGCTTCACCCATGGCACCTTCACGCCTGGCTGGTACTCCATCGCCGATCCCAAGCTCTATACCCTTGCCCTGGCAGACCACTTCCGCGCCATCGGCGGCTCCATCGAGCGTGCGGAGGTCATCGCACTGCGTCCTGTTGATGGCGGCGTAGATGTCGTCAGTTCCGGCGGCGCTTCGCGACGGGCAGCACAGGTGGTCCTATCGGCGGGTGCATTTTCACATCAGGTGGCCCGTACGATCGGGGAGAATATCCCGCTCGAAACGGAAAGGGGCTACAATACCACGCTCCCTCCCGAGGCTTTCGATCTGCGCACGCAGATTACCTTCGGCGGGCACGGATTTGTCGTTACCCGGCTGTCGACAGGCATCCGCGTGGGCGGCGCCGTCGAGCTTGGGGGCTTGAAGCTTCCGCCGAACTTCCGTCGATCGGAGGCGATGCTGAAGAAGGCACAGAGCTTCCTGCCCGGCCTGAAGCCTCAGGGCGGCGTCCAGTGGATGGGGTTCCGCCCATCCTTGCCGGACAGCCTGCCCGCCGTCGGTCACGCCCGCGCCACGCAGCGCGTCGTCTATGCATTCGGTCACGGCCATCTTGGCCTGACTCAGTCGGCTGGCACCGCGCGCATCGTCGCGGATTTGCTCACGGGCAAGAAGCCGGCGATCGACATTGCATCCTTCTCACCCCAAAGGTTCTGATGGAGGCGGGAGCGCGCTCATGACAGTTGGCCGCATCAGCCCCCATTGGTGAATGACTCCCTCCGCTCAAGGCTTCGTGGTGAAATGAAAACCCTCGCACTCGATCGCAGCATTCTCGGCGGTACCGCGAATGGCCCCGTCATTGTCGCAAAGGAGGCATTGAGCTTCTGGGGCGGGGTCGATCCCGCTACTGGCTTGGTGATCGACGTCCACCACCCGCTTCACGGAAGCCGCCTCACCGGTTGCATTCTGATGATGCCCTCGAGCCGCGGATCCTGCACGGGTTCCGGCGTACTCCTCGACCTCGTCCTGACGGGTCGCGCACCGGCCGCCCTGGTTTTTTCCGAAGCCGAGGATGTGTTGACGCTCGGCGCGCTGATCGCGTCCGAAATGTTCGGCAAGCCTCTGCCCGTCGTACGGCTTGGGCCGGAGGCCTTTGCGGCGCTCTCCCGCGCGAAGACCGCCGAGATCAGCGATACGGCGGTTGTCGCAGACGAGGTGGAGATTCCGATCGCTCCTCCGGCAACCGCTGCGCTCGACCTCAACGATGCAGATCGCGCCATGCTTGACGGGCAGCAGGGCATCGCCGTGCAGCAGGCCATGCGCATCATCTGCGCCATGGCGGCGCAGCAGGGCGCGCGCGGCCTCGTGGATGTCACGCAGGGCCATATCGACGGCTGCATCTATGCGAGCCCCGCCAATCTCACCTTTGCGGAAAAGATGGCTGATATGGGCGCACAGGTCCGCGTGCCGACGACTATGAACGCCATTTCCGTCGACCGCGCCAATTGGCAAGCGCAAGGCGTTCCGGAAAGCTTCGGCGACCCGGCTGCACGGCTTGCCGATGCCTATGTGCGCATGGGCTGTCGCCCGACCTTCACCTGCTCTCCCTATCTGCTGGATAGCGCACCGCAGGCGGGCGAATCGATTGCATGGGCAGAGTCCAACGCAGTGATCTTCGCCAATACCGTGCTCGGCGCGCGGACGGCAAAACACCCCGATTTCCTCGATCTCTGCATCGCGCTAACGGGACGTGCGCCGCTGTCCGGCGTTTATCTCGACGAGCATCGCAAGGCACGACGGATCATTGATGTCGAATTGCCCGAGCGCGTCGATGACGCTTTCTGGCCGCTCATCGGTTATCTCGCAGGTCGCGCGGCGCCGGATCGCATCCCGCTATTGCGCGGCCTAAGCTCCGCGCGGCCTTCGCAGGACGACCTGAAGGCGCTGTGCGCCGCTTTTGGCACCACGTCAGCAGCACCCATGCTGCATGTGGAGGGCGTTACGCCCGAAGCTGCCGGCTCGGCCCGCGACGATGCCGATCGGGTTGTCATCTCGCGCGCCGACATGGCTGCGGCCTGGACGGTTCTAAACGAGGGGCCGGAAGAGGTGGAACTCGTTGCCATTGGCAGCCCGCATGCCTCCCTGACCGAATGTCGAGCCTTGGAAGAAGCGCTTGCCGGCCGCAGCCGGCACGCGGATGTCACGGTAATCGTGACCGCCGGTCGCCAGGTCATCAGCGAAGCGCGCAACGAAGGCCTGTTGAAGAGATTGGAGGATGCAGGCGTGCAGGTCCTGCCCGATCTCTGCTGGTGTTCGATTTCCGAGCCCGTGTTCCCGACGCGAACCCGCTCCCTGATGACGAACTCGGGCAAATATGCCCACTATGGCCCCGGCCTTTCCGGTCGTGCCGTTCGCTTCGGCAGCCTTGCCGATTGCGTCACCGCCGCTCTGACTGGGCGCGTTCCGCCCCAGTTGCCCGATTGGCTTTCCTGAGGAGGTATCATGCACAGCACCAAGACCATCCATGTCGTTTCCGCCCATGCCGAGGGCGAAGTGGGCGATGTCATCGTCGGCGGTGTGACGCCGCCGCCCGGCGAAACGATCTGGGAGCAAAGCCGCTGGATTGCGCAAGACGGGACGTTGCGCAATTTCGTGCTGAACGAACCGCGCGGCGGCGTTTTCCGGCACGTCAATTTGCTGGTGCCACCGAAGCATCCCGACGCCGATGCCGCATTCATCATCATGGAGCCGGAAGATACGCCACCCATGTCGGGATCGAATTCGATCTGCGTATCCACGGTGCTGCTGGACAGCGGCATCCTGCCGATGCAGGAGCCGATCACCGAGATCACCCTCGAAGCGCCCGGCGGGCTCGTCCGTGTGCGCGCCGAGTGCCGCAACGGCAAGGCCGAGCGCATCTTCGTGCAGAACCTACCAAGCTTCGCGGAACGACTGGATGCGAAGCTGGAAGTCGAGGGCGTGGGTACGCTGACCGTCGATACCGCCTATGGCGGTGACAGCTTTGTCATCGTCGATGCGGCGGCGATGGGCTTCAGCCTGTCGCCCGACGAGGCCCATGACATTGCGAAGCTCGGCGTGCGCATTACCAATGCCGCCAACGCCGCGCTCGGATTTCATCACCCGGAAAATCCGGACTGGAATCATTTCTCCTTCTGCCTCTTTGCAGGGCCGGTGGAGCGTACCGCCGAAGGTCTACGTGCGGGTGCAGCCGTCGCGATCCAGCCCGGCAAGGTCGATCGCTCGCCCACGGGAACGGCGCTGTCGGCCCGCATGGCCGTATTGCACGCGCGTGGACAAATGACGCTCGAAGATCGTCTGACTGCGGTGTCGTTGATCGGCTCCACGTTCTCTGGCCGCATTCTAGGCACGACCGATGTTGGCGGTCGCCCGGCCATCCTGCCTGAGATCTCCGGCCGCGCCTGGATTACCGGTACCCATCAGCACATGCTCGATCCGTCCGACCCCTGGCCGGAAGGCTATCGGTTGACCGATACCTGGGGTGCCCGCTGATTGCCTGACCAGCCTTGAGCGGTACGGATAATCTCCGCTCAAGGCGCCTGCGATTGTGCAACAGACGTGGTACGCTCGCAGCATCAGCTGGGGGCAAGTCATGCGACGTCTTCTTTTCAGCATAGTGCTTGCAATCATCACCATTCTGTTCGGTCAGGTTGCTGCGTTCGCCCAAACGAATGTCGAGGTCGGCGGGATCATGCCGAAGCCGAATACGGGCGATCTCGATGCTATGACCAAGATCCGCCTCGTTCGAATCCTGGTGCCCTACAGCAAGACCATCTATTTCATCGACAAGGGACGCCAGTTCGGAACCGCGGTGGAGTTTGGGACGGCCCTGGAGGCCGAGCTCAACAAGGGCAGGAAAAAAGCGATCGAACACATCCGCGTCGCCTTCATTCCGACCGGGCGAGATCGATTGATTCCAGCCCTCAAGGAAGGGCTCGGCGACATCATCATGGCCAACTTGACGGTCACCCCTGCGCGGCTTCAGGACGTCGATTTCAGCGCGCCGATCTACAGCGACGCGAGCGAGGTGCTGGTATCAGGGCCATCCGCGGAGGCGGTTACCAACATCGCCCATCTGGCAGGCAAGGAAATCCGCGTCCGTCAGACGAGCAGCTACTACGAGCATCTTCTGTCGCTCAACGAGCAATTGAAGAAGGACGGAAAGCCGGAGATCCAAGTCAAGCCGATCGACGAGAACCTTGAGGACGAGGATCTCATGGAGATGGTGAATGCCGGCCTCCTGCCCTGGACGGTGGTCGATGGATACAAGGCCGACATATGGGCGAAGGTGTTCACGGAATTGAAGGTCCATCCTGATGTCGCCGTGGCCACTCACGGGCAGATCGCCTGGGCGATCCGCAAGAATAGTCCGCAGTTGAAAGCCGTCCTCGACAAGTTCGCCGAGCAGCACAAGGTTGGCACGACCTTCGGCAATCTGCTGCGCAACCGCTATTTCAAGAGCGATACGATTCTGCGGCGTGCCTATTCGCCTGCCGATGTCGATCGCTTCAAGGAACTGGTCGAAATCTTCCGCAAGCATGCGGGCACGTACTCGTTCGACTATCTGATGCTGATGGCGCAGGGCTATCAGGAATCCCAGCTTGACCAGTCGCGGCGTAGTCCAAGGGGCGCCGTCGGCGTGATGCAACTGCTTCCTGCCACGGCGGCGGGCAAGGAGATCGGCATAACCGGCATCGCCAAGAGCGAGAATCTCAATGTCGAGGCCGGCGCGAAATACTTACGCTATCTGGTTGAAGTCTCCATCAAGGGGGAGGGTGTTTCGCCGCGCGACCAGCAGCTGATGGCGTTTGCCGCCTACAATGCGGGTCCGGGAAATCTCCGGAAGTTTCGCGCCAAGGCAAAGGACATGGGGCTCGATCCCAATGTCTGGTTCGGAAACGTCGAGAATGCCGCAGCTGCCATCGTCGGCCGGGAAACGGTCCAATATGTCAGCAACATCTTCAAATACTACATCGCCTACAGCCTGCTGATGGAGCGGGTCGAAGCACAGCGCGCCTCGATGAGCACGACCACACCTGCCAAGAACTAGCGACTATGCCTTCGGTGTCGAATAGGTCAAACGGCCGGCTGGAAAACGGGCGGGCCGTTTGCAGTTCTGTCGATGCCGGCTTACCGGTCCATGTGATAGCAGGCGGCGGTTTGCTCGGGCCTGACCTGCTCCGTTGGCGGCATCTCCGTGCGGCAGATGTCCGTGGCCTTCCAGCAACGCGGAGAGAAGACACAGCCGGGCGGCGGATTGAGCGGCGAGGGCGGGTCGCCCTGAAGCCGGATACGCTGCCGGTTGCGTGCAAGCTTCGGATCGGGCACTGGCGCGGCCGAGAAGAGCGCCTGCGTGTAGGGATGCGCCGGGCTGTCGAACACGGTGGCGCAATTGCCAGCCTCGACCACCTTGCCGAGATAGAGCACCAGCACATCGTCTGAGATCAGACGTACGACCGAAAGGTCGTGGCTGATGAAGATCAGCGTCAGCCCGAACTCCTTGCGAAGCTTGCGCAAGAGCGTGATGACCTGCCCCTGGATCGACACGTCGAGCGCCGAAACCGGCTCGTCGCAGATGATCAGCTTCGGCCGTGTTACGACTGCGCGGGCAATGCCGATGCGCTGTGCCTGGCCGCCCGAGAACTCGTGCGGATAGCGGTTGATCATTTCAGGCACGAGGCCGACGGCACCCATGATCTCCTGTACGCGCGCCACGCGTTCCGCTTTTGTAAGCTTCGGCTCGAAGACGGTGAGCGGTTCGGCGATAATGTCGCCGACCGTCATGCGCGGATCGAGGGAGGCAATCGGATCCTGGAAGATGATCTGCATGTCGCGGCGAGCCGCGCGCATTTCCTCATCCGACAGGTCGAGCAGATTGCGCCCCTGCCAGAGAATGCGGCCTTTCTGCGATTTCAACAGACGCAGGATCGAGCGGCCAAGTGTGGACTTGCCGCAACCGGACTCTCCGACGATCCCCAGCGTCCGGCCTTCTCTGAGGTCGAAGCTGACATTGTTCACCGCAGTCAGCGTCATCGGCGGTTTGAAGAAGCTCTTCGACGGAATTTCGAACTGGGTGGTGAGGTTCTCGACCCTTAGGAGTGATCGTTCAGCCATGGTTCAAAACCTCCTCGCGGCGGGGGAAGGGATGGAAGCAGGCCGCGGAATGGCCTTTCGCCAACATCTCAAGTTTCGGCGACGCGTCGATACAATCGTTCTGGACCATTGGACAGCGCGGCGAGAAGCTGCAGCCTTTCGGCAGGTGCTGCAGATTGGGCGGGCGGCCGGGAATGACGGCGAGCTGATCGACGTCCTGGTCCGGCCGCGGGATCGAAGCGTGCAGCGCAGCGGTATAGGGATGCGCCGGTACCTCGAAGAGCTCGTCGACTGGCGCTTCCTCGACGATCCGCCCGGCATACATGACGGCCACGCGATCCGCGAGGCCCGCGACGACGCCCAGATCATGCGTGATCATGACGAGCGCCGTGTTCATTTCCGCCGTCAGGTCGTTGAAGAGATCGAGGATCTGCGCTTGGATCGTCACGTCAAGCGCCGTCGTCGGCTCGTCGGCAATGAGCAGCTTCGGTTTCGTCAACAGCGCCATGGCAATGACGATGCGCTGGCGCATGCCGCCCGACAGCTCGTGCGGGTAGAGGCTGAAGCGCCGCGTCGGGTCGGGGATACCGACGCGCTTTAGCATATCGAGCGCCTCGTTGGAGGCAGCCCGCGCGGTGAAGCCGCGGTGAACCTCAAGCTGCTCCGTCAATTGCCGGGAAATCCGCAGAGACGGATTGAGCGCGGTCATCGGGTCCTGGAACACCATGGCCATGTCCTTGCCGCGGACATGGTCGAGCTCGCGCGGCCGTAGCGCCAGCACATCCTTGCCCTCGAGTAGTGCTTGGCCGCTGGTGCGGCCGTTCTTGGCAAGCAGACCCATGACGCCGAGGAAGGTCTGGCTCTTGCCCGAGCCGGACTCGCCGACGATCGCCACGCGCTCGCCGCGCCGGATCGACAGGTTCATGTTCGAGACGGCCTTCACCTCGCCATCCGGCGTCGCAAAGGTGATCGAATAGTCCTTCAGTTCGAGAAGCGTATCGTTTTTGGTTTCGTGTTGCATTCTATCGATCCTTCGGGTCGAACGCATCGCGCAGGCCGTCGCCGATGAAAAGCAGGCTCATCAGCAGGGCGACGAGGAAGCAGGCCGGGAAGGCCAAGAGCCACGGCATGCTTTCCATGGCGTCGGTGCCCTCGGCGATCAGCGTCCCGAGTGATGTCAGCGGTTCCTGAACACCGAAGCCGAGGTAGGACAGGAAGCTTTCGGTCGCGATGATTTCAGGAACGGTCAACGCGGCGAAAATCACCACTGGGCCGACCAGGTTCGGAATGATGTGCTTGAGGATGATCTTGAACGGTTTCTGGCCGGATGCACGTGCCGCCTCGATGAACTCGCGCTGCTTTATCGAGAGTGTTTGCCCGCGCACGATGCGAGCCATGGTCAGCCACTCCAGCGCGCCGATTGCCGCAAAAAGCAGGTAGACGTTTCGGCCGAACACCACCATCAGCAGGATGACGAAGAGGATGTAAGGCAGCGCATACATGATATCGACGAAGCGCATCATGAGCGCGTCGAGTCTGCCGCCGATGTATCCGGAGATCGCTCCATAGAGCACCCCGATGACCACCGAAACGATCGTGGCAGTTGCCGCAACCGCAAGCGAGACGCGGGTGCCGTAGAGCACGCGCGCAAGCAGGTCGCGGCCATTTGGATCTGTTCCGAAATAATGGCCGCTTTCCATATCCGGCGGCATGCGAAACGCCGCCCAATCCGGTTCCTCGTAGTCGAACGGGATCAGGTACGGGCCGATGAATGCGACCAGTATCAGGAGCAGCAACACGATGATGGCGACGACTGCTGCCTTGTTGCGGGAGAGACGACGCAGCGCATCGCTGGTCAGCGAGCGGCTCTTGTGCGAAAGCCCTTCGGCCTCGAGAAGCTCGGCCGCGAGCAGCTCTCTCTTTGCTGGATTGAGGATCATCGGTTTCTCACTTTCGGATCGAGCCATGCATAGGCAATGTCGACGAGAAGGTTCAGAAAGACGATCAGCACCATGTAGAAGATGACCGTGCCGAGAACCATGCCGTAGTCGCGGTTCAGCGCTGCGTTGACGAAGTAGCGGCCGATGCCCGGCAGTCCGAAGATGCTCTCGACAACCAGCGAGCCGGTGAGAAGGTAGCTTGCCGCCGGACCGAGATAGGAAACGACAGGCATCATGGCGGGCTTTAGCGCGTGACGAATAACGGTTAGCCGTGGGCCGATGCCCTTGGCCTTGGCGGTCCGGATGTAGTTCTGGTTCATCACCTCGATCATCGAGCCGCGGGTCATGCGCGAGATGCGGCCCGCATGTGGCAAAGCCAGCACAACGATCGGAATGACGAGATAGCGGAACGAGCCGTCACCCCATCCGCCGACAGGCAGCCAGCCGAGATGGATACCGAAGACCAGCTGCAGGATAGGCGCAATCAGAAAGTTCGGAAGAACGAGGCCAACGAGAACGAGCAGCCCGAGGAGGTAGTCAGGCGCTTTATTCTGATAAAGTGCCCCAAGACAGCCGACTGTCACGCCGATAAGGATGGCAAAAATGAAGGCGAGGCCCCCGATCGTGAACGTGTAAGGCACGCCGATCATGATTTGCTGGGCAACGCTGAAATCTTCGTTGGCGAACGACGGGCCTAGATCACCCTTCAACACGTCGAAGACGTAGATCAGGTATTGTTCGACCAGCGGCTTGTCGAGATTGTAGTGAGCCGCGAGGTTCTTCAGGATCACCGGCGGCAATGGCCTCTCGCCATCGAACGGGCCGCCGGGAGCAAGGCGCAAGACAAAAAAGCTGAGTGTCACGGCGATCCACATCACGGGGATCGTCGACAGCAGGCGACGGAGTGCATATTTGATCATGGTCGTGGATCGGCCCTTCCCACATTCAGCGGGAAGGGCCGGTGTTCCTTATTCTTTGACCGACAGCCAGCGCGTGCGATGGATGTCCTGAATATTGTCGACGAAGCCCTGGACCTTCGGCGAGACCACGTTCTTCGAGACATAGTAATAAAGCGGAATGGCGGCGCTGTCGTCGAGCGCAAGCTGTTCGGCCTGCTTGAAGATCTCGGCGCGCTTCTTCAGGTCGGTTTGAGCGTTTGCTTCCTTGACGAGCTTGTCGAAGTCGGCATTGCTCCAGCGGCCATAGTTCATCGAAACGCCGGAAACGAGTAGACCCAGGAAGTTATCAGGATCGTTGTAGTCCGCGATCCAGCCTGCGCGGCCGATTTCGACCTGACCGTGCTGCATCTCGTCATAGTGGACCTTGGTTTCGGTGTTGTAGAGCTCGATCTGTACGCCGAGCGGCTTCCACATCGAGGCGATCGCCACAGCTACGCGCTTGTGGTTGTCATTGGTGTTGTAGCGGAGCTGTGCCTTCAGCGGGTGGTCAGGTCCGAAGCCTGCTTCCTTGAGCAGCTTTTTCGCCTCTTCCACCTTTTCCTTGTAGGGCATGTCCTTCCAGCTCACATAGGCCGGCTCACCATAATTCGCGGTGCCCGGCGGTACCCAGGAATAGGCCGGCAGTTCGCCGGTGCCGAGGATCTTCGGGCCGATGACTTCACGGTTGACGGCCATCGAGAGGGCCTGACGAACGCGCTTGTCGTCGAACGGCGGCTTCGTGGCGTTGAGGACGTAGTAGTAGCTGGCGAGGAACGGCGTGACATGGGCCTGGCCCGGCAGGTTCTTCTTCATCCATTCATACTGATCCGTCGGGAAGTCGGTCATGATGTCGAATTCGCCGGCGCGAAAGCGCTTCAGAGCCGCTTCCTGATCCTCGAGCGTGAAGAACTTCACGCCATCGATCTTCAGGTCCTTCTCGCCGTAGTAATGGTCGTTCTTGACTGTCGTGACGGACGCGCCCGGAATCCACTCGGTCGGCTTGTACGGGCCGTTGGTGACGATGTTGCCGATCTTCACCCAGTCATTGCCCTTGGCTTCAACCACATGCTTCGGCAGCGGATAGGCGGTGTAGTGCATCAGCGAATTGATGAAATAGGGGGTCGGGTTCTCAAGCGTGATCTCGAGCGTCTTGTCGTCGATCGCCTTGACGCCGAGCTGGCTGAAATCGGTGATTTCGCCCTTGTTGATCTTTTCCGCGTTCTTGATGGTGAATTGCAGATAGGCGTATTCCGCGGCGTTCTTCGGATCGACAAGGCGCTGGAAGGCGAAGACGAAGTCGCCGGCCGTCACCGGCTGCCCATCCGACCACTTGATGCCGTCGCGAAGCTTGAAGGTATAAACCTTGCCGTCCTGCGAGACGGTCCAGCTTTCAGCCTGTCCCGGGATCGGATCGTCCTTCGGGTCTTCGGTGACGAGGCCCTCGAAGATGTCGCCAGCAATGCGGTTCTCATAGTCGCTCGACAGCTTCTGCGGGTCGAGGGACTGCGGGTCGCCGCCATTGTGGATGTTGAGTGTCGCGGCGTGCGCGGTCACGGCCAGCAGTGAGCCAAGCACGGCTGAAGCCAGGAATTTTTTCGTGAGAAAGTTCATATGGGGGCCACCTTTCTAGGCTTTTCGCCTTTATTAGTCGTTTGTTCCCATGACCAGTTACGTTCAGGTCAGCGCACAACCTATCGTAAAGGCCTGCCGTTGCAAGTCCCCAAATGAAGCAGCGAGCGACACTCCTTGCCGCCGCGAAAATTTCTAGTCTGTAGCCGCCCGGCCTGCCGCAGAAGGAGGGATTTCGCCCGTGCTGTGCCGTTTCGTACGATGGGCAAGCTTCAATGCATTCAATCAATGATTGCATATACCGAGGGTAGCCGGCTCATCTTTTGATGCCTTTGCGGCGAATTACGTTGACTATTCAATGACGGATAGGCTCGTTTGCGACATCTTGCCGCCGTCTGTTTTTGAAATGCTGCGTTGTCCCGCGATTTCGGGGAACGACTGGATTAGGTGGCACCGGTCTTCGCCCGTGGCTTGCAGACGCTGACGGAAAACGGTGCGTTGATTCTGGTCGACAAGCGGGCCGGTGCGGAGGTGGGCCAGTGTGCACTCGATCCAAAGGTCGCTATCGCTTGGTCGCTGCCAGTGGCGCGAATATCCGCGCGATCATGGCTTTCCGATTCCTAGGAGGCGATGCCGGTTTGCCTGCAGCCGACAGTTTGACGCCGCGCCGCCTGCCGCTAGATTGAGCATGACGAAGGGAGGTCGCGATGACCGAAGTAAATCTACCTTGGACCGGTGGCTGCCGATGCGGCCGCGTGCGATTGAAGATCCGCGCCAAGCCGCTTTTGACCATGGCGTGCCATTGCACAGGGTGCCAGAAGATGTCGTCGAGCGCCTTTTCGCTGAGTGCCGCGATCCCGGCGGAGGCCTTCGAAATCACCGAAGGAGAGCCCGTCATCGGTGGGCTGCACGGCGTCGAGGCGCACCACTATTTCTGCGGCCACTGCATGACCTGGATGTTCACGCGATCGGACGGGATGGATTGGTTCGTCAACCTGCGTCCGACGATGCTGGACGATCCGCGCTGGTTCCGGCCGTTCATCGAGACCTGGACCCGCGAAAAACTGCCCTTCGCCGAAACCGGCGCGGTCCGCAGCTACGAGGCGCTGCCGTCGATGGACGCCTATCAAGGGCTGGTGAAGGAATACATGGCCTGCAGTTGAGGCAGCGCAGGATCAAAAAGCCCGGCCATGCGTCGTGCGCCGGCCGGGCTGAAAATGATGCTTTTATTCGTCGCCCATCTTGAGCGCGGCGATGAAGGCTTCCTGTGGAATCTCCACCTTTCCGAACTGGCGCATGCGCTTCTTGCCTTCCTTCTGCTTGTCCAGAAGTTTGCGCTTTCGGGTGGCGTCGCCGCCGTAGCACTTGGCCGTCACGTCCTTGCGCAGCGCCGAGATGGTCTCGCGGGCAATCACGTTGCCGCCGATCGCTGCCTGGATTGGGATCTTGAACATGTGCTTCGGGATCAGTTCCTTCAGCCGCTCGCACATGTCGCGGCCACGCTTCTCGGCAGACGCGCGGTGGACGAGCATGGAGAGCGCATCGACAGGCTCTCCATTGACGAGGATCGACAGCTTGACGAGGTTACCTTCGCGGTAGCCTTCGAGGTGATAGTCGAAGGAGGCGTAGCCCTTCGAAATCGACTTCAGCCGGTCGTAGAAGTCGAAGACAACTTCATTGAGCGGCAACTCGTAGGTCACCATTGCGCGGGTGCCGACATAGGTGAGTTCCGTCTGGATGCCGCGACGATCCTGGCAGAGCTTGAGAATGCCGCCGAGGTAATCATCAGGCGTCATGATCGTCGCCTTGATCCAGGGCTCGCGGATCTCGTCGATCTTGACGACATCGGGCATGTCAGCCGGATTGTGCAGTTCGCGCTCGCTGCCGTCGGTCATCGTCAGCTGGTAGACGACCGAAGGCGCAGTGGCGATCAGGTCGAGGTCGAATTCGCGCTCAAGGCGTTCCTGGATGATCTCAAGGTGCAGCAGGCCAAGGAAGCCGCAACGGAAGCCGAAGCCGAGTGCGGCGGATGATTCCATTTCGAAGGAGAAGGAGGCATCATTCAGGCGAAGCTTGCCCATCGCCGCGCGCAGATCCTCGAAATCCGCGGCATCGACGGGGAAGAGACCGCAGAACACGACCGGTTGTGCCGGCTTGAAGCCCGGCAAGGCCTGCGTCGTTGGGCGCTTGTCCTCGGTGATGGTATCGCCGACGCGCGTATCGGCCACTTCCTTGATGGAGGCGGTGATGAAGCCGATTTCGCCAGGCCCGAGACTGTCGACATTGACCATCTTTGGCGTCAGCACGCCGACGCGTTCCACCTGGTACTTGGCGTCCGTGCCCATCATGCGGATCGTCTGGCCCTTGGTCAGCACGCCGTCGATGACGCGGACGAGGACCATGACGCCGAGATAGGTGTCGTACCAGCTGTCAACGAGCAGCGCCTTCAGCGGTGCCTTTTCACCGCCGGGGCTCTTCGGCGCCGGTAACTTCTGAACGATTGCCTCGAGGACATCGGGGATGCCGAGGCCGGTCTTTGCCGAAATCAACACGGCTTCCGAGGCATCGATACCGATCACTTCCTCGATCTGTTCCTTGATGCGATCAGGTTCGGCGGCTGGCAGGTCGATCTTGTTGAGGACGGTGACAAGCTCGTGGTTGTTGTCGATCGCCTGGTAGACGTTGGCGAGCGTCTGGGCTTCCACGCCTTGGCTGGCGTCAACGACGAGCAGCGAACCTTCGCAGGCCGAGAGCGAGCGCGAGACCTCATAGGCGAAGTCGACGTGTCCGGGCGTGTCGATCAAATTCAGGATATAGGTCTCGCCATCCTTGGCCTTGTAGTGCAGACGCACCGTCTGGGCCTTGATGGTGATGCCGCGCTCGCGCTCGATATCCATGTTGTCAAGCACCTGCTCGGACATCTCGCGCTCTGCCAGGCCGCCGGTCGATTGGATCAGGCGGTCGGCAAGCGTCGATTTGCCGTGGTCGATGTGGGCCACGATCGAGAAATTGCGGATATGGGAAAGCGGAGTCGTCGAATTGGTGCTCATGCGCGCCATATAGCAGCGCCGACCCTTGCCGCAAAGCGGAAAAGCAGGGGTTCGTTTACGATAAGTCGCCGTTTCGCGGACCGAAACATGATACTTGATTCTATTATCAGATCGTGAAAGTCTATTATAATAGAAAATCGGATCCAATGATGGAACAAGAACTCGAAACGGCGATCGGCCTTCGCATCCGCAGACTGCGGATCGAGCGGAATTTGACGCTGGAAGACCTGGCCAACGCCTCCGGCGTCAGCCGGGCGATGATCTCCCGCATCGAGCGCGGCGAAGCGAGCCCGACGGCCCCGCTCCTCGCCAGGATTTGCGCAGCGCTCGGCCTGTCGCTGTCGGCCTTCTTTGCCGAGGACGGCGAGGTCTCGCCGCTGTCGCGCCGTCAGGACCAGCAGGTCTGGCGGGATCCGGAGACCGGTTACGTCAGGCGCTCCGTCTCCCCGCCGGGAGCCGCTTCGTCTGTCGATATCGTCGATGTCGAATTCCCGCCAGGCGGTCGCGTTAGTTTCCCGCCGCACGCAGCCAGCAACGGCATGACACAGCATGTCTGGCTGTTCGATGGCGAAATGGAAATGACGACGGGCGACACCGTCTACCGACTGCTGCCTGGCGACTGCCTGTTCTTGCCGGTCGGCGAAGGCCATGTTTTTCATAACCCCGGCAACATTCCCGCCCGCTATTGCGTCGTACTCGATCGGCGCGGGCGCTAATTCATTTCAGGAGAAAAAGTGATGACAGCTACGATCCGCCTTCTTGATGCGGCAGAAGCCCGTGCGGCGATCCCCGACCTCTGCGACGTGCTGACCGATTGCGTCAACGGCGGCGCCTCGGTCGGCTTCATGCAGCCTTATGGCAACGCGGATGCCGAGCCTTACTGGCAGGGCGTCGCCGATGCCGTCGCGTCCGGTGCAACGCTGCTCCTCGTGGCGGAGATCGACGGCAGAGCCGTTGGCACGGTGCAGGTCGGTGCCGCACAGATGCCGAATCAGCCGCATCGCGGCGATCTGAAGAAGCTGTTGGTGCATCGCTCGGCCCGGGGCAAGGGCCTTGCACGTCTGCTGATGGATGCTGCGGAACGAGAAGCCGCCGTCCGCGGCAAGACGCTCCTCGTGCTTGACACGGCAACCGGCAGCGATGCCGAGGCGATCTACCCCAGGCTGGGCTGGGAGCCGGTCGGTGTCATCCCGGATTATGCGCTGTGGCCGGAGGGCGGCCTCTGCGCCACCACATTTTTCTACAAGCGTGTCGCCTGAAGTGACGCTCAGGCGGGTTTGGCCTGGGGCGCGTCGAGTGCTGGATTGTAGAACAGCGACAGCGTCAGGCTCTTGGCGATGCGTTCAGCGGTCGTCATGAACCAGGCCTTGGCCTCAGGGTTCGGCGCGATATCGCTGAGCGTCGCGGAAAACAGTGCCAGCCATTGCGGGAAGAGATCGGGCGTCAGGTTCGCGACGCCCGTGTGCGCCTGCACCGGCTTGCCGCCATAAGCGCCGTTGCGAAAGGCAATTGATGACCAGAAGCTCTTCATCTTCTGCATATGGTCGGACCAGCGGCCGGAAAGCCGGGCATCAAACACGGGTCCAAGCGTCGCATGCTGCAGCACACGGGCGTAGAACGTCTCGACCAACCGATCGATGAACGCCTCGTCGACGCCCATCGCCTTCATCTCGGCTTCGGCACGCTCGCGTATGGCGGCGACATGTGCCGCGCGGCCCTGAATTTCTGTATCCATCGTCAACTCCGGCGCGTCGCAATCCGCGACAGCGCTCATATAGGCCATCTGCGTCTCGAGATGAAGGGACCGCGACGCAAGGCAGCATTGCGCGTCAGTAGCCGCTTCTGTCTTCGCTTCGGGGATCGTCCGCCATCCTCTCGCGATAGATATCACCCTGTCGCGCCTTGAGCCGCCACGGTCGGGCCTTCTGCAGCGGAATGTCGTATGCCGGGTCGTCTCGGTTCAACACCGCGGTTGCCAGGCCTGGTTCGGGAGTGGCAGCACACTGCGCCACCCATTTTCCATCCGGGCCGATGATGCCGGCCGGCCCCTTGGCGGCCTTCTGCACCGGCGTTGCAGCGCCGATCCAGATGCAGTTCAGCCCCGCATGCGCGCGCAGCGCAATCTGGAAATATTCGGGAATGCCATAGGAGGAGAAGAGCACGGCATCGACGCCGAGATTGGCATACTCCTGGAATACCTCCGGAAACGTAGCTTCGATGCAGATCGCGCAACCGAATCGGTAGCCGTTGATATCGAAAGTGATCGGCGCGGTGCCGGGAGAGTACCAGCCGCCAAGTTCGCTGTTCGACAGAAACCTCTTGTCATAGCGGGTAAGCAGCGCTCCGGTTTCGGAAAAGACATACAGGCTGTTGTGCGGGGGGTAGCCCTCCGCCAGCCGATGTGCTCCGCCGACAACCGCAAAGATGCGAAGATCACCACAGAGATCGGCGATTGCCCGAAGCTCGGCCTCCTGCTGCCGCCAATCGAAGCTGGCCCAGTCCTCGGGATGCAAGATCTGTGATTTCGAATATCCCGAAAGTGCGCCTTCGCAGAAATTGATGACCCGCGCGCCATCAGCAGCGGTGGCCGCAATCATGCTCCGGATTGTTCGGCCATTCGCGGTAATGTCAGGCGAAACGATGGTCTGTGCTGCGGCTATCTTCAACGGCGCACCTCTGGCGATTCGGCCCGCATTTTTCAACTATTCGACGCTATTTGGAACCGCAAATTGGCGACGATGAAGGTGCGCGAGGCGAAGCGCGTTAAGGGGCGCCGACAGCGCGCAGCACGCCGATCAGCGCCTTTCCATCGGTGAAATAGGGGTCGCCGCCACCGTTGCGGCCGGTCCTCGTGGCGCCGATGCCCGCGATCTCGTAAGTCGACGACAATTGCCCGGCTGCCTGAAGATCGCCGATAACAAGATCTCGCTCAGCGTCGACATCAGGCGCGATGTGATGGGTGATCTGGCCGGTATCGTGGCTGAAGCCTACCCCGCGATCAAAACTCGCCGATCCAAGCCACAGCGGTTGCCCATCTGCACCGCTGCTCTTGGTTTGCCAGAAACGAACGTGGTGGCGCTCGTCGGCGCTCTTGCCCACGGCCTTTTCAAATGCCAGATCCTGCTGGCGGCCCTCGAACAGCAATGGGCTCACGGGAGCGTCGAGGTCGGGCCGATCGAGCACGACGCTCAAGCCGATTTCGGCTGATGTCCGCAGCGTGATCTTGTCGGCCGGGTCCCACCCAGCCGATGCAAATGCCCGAAGCACGTTCTCCTTCGAACCGACGAGCCCAACATTGATGGGGTCGCCGGGAATATCCTGCTTGGTGGTCGTCACCATTGGACCGAATTCCGCAATACGGCTGGCGTCGCGATGGATCCATATTTCGGGAATGAGGAAATAAGTGACAAGCAGATAGGCGACCAACAAGACCGCCACACCGCCGATCGCCATCCGTGTTTTCGTCAAACGTCTCATCGAAGTCCCCCCAACCTCGACGTCATCATACGATTCTCCAGTCATGTGGCCAACATCCAGGTGCGCACCCATGCATCATCGGCATCCGACTACACCCGCACCCTTGCCATCCGGCCCCGTTGCGCTTAGCTCTCGGGCACCACGAATCCGGATATCTAATGCCGCACAAGGTCTCCCTGTCCCGTCTCAAGCTGACCGACTTTCGCAACTACGCGTCTGTCTCGCTGTCGCTCGACGGTCGGCATGTGGTGCTGACGGGGGACAATGGCGCCGGCAAGACCAATCTGATGGAGGCCGTATCCTTCCTGTCGCCGGGCCGCGGCCTGCGTCGTGCCACCTATGGCGATGTCACCCGTGTCGGTGCGACGGCCGGATTTTCGATCTTCGCGGAGCTCGATGGCATGGACGGCGAGGTGGAAATCGGCACGGGTGTCGATACCACCGACGACAGCATTTCCCGCCGCCTGCGGATCAACGGCACGCCTGCAAAGTCGGCCGATGAACTGACCGACCATCTCCGTCTCCTGTGGCTGACGCCCTCGATGGATGGCCTCTTCACCGGTGGTTCGTCCGAGCGCCGCCGTTTGCTTGATCGGCTCGTGCTGTCGCTCGATCCGGCCCATGGCCGCCGTGCCAGCGATTTCGAGCGCGCCATGCGCAGCCGCAACAAGCTGCTCGACGAGCGTCGCTTCGATCCCGCCTGGCTCTCCGGCCTCGAACAGCAGATGGCAAGCCTCGGCATTGCCATGGCGATGGCACGCCAGGAGATGCTCGGTCTTCTTGCCCGCCTCATCGACGAGACGCACGAAACCTCGCCCTTTCCCGCCGCAGCGCTGGAACTTGCCGGCTTTATGGATGGTCAGTTCTCGCGCCCCGCCGTTGATCTTGAGGATGACTATGCGGCTATGCTTGCGGAGAGCCGCTACCGCGATGCCGCGGCCGGCCGCACGCTCGACGGCCCCCATCGCGCAGATCTGCTTGTTCGCCACCGGCAAAAGCAGATGGAAGCATCGCGCTGTTCCACCGGCGAGCAGAAGGCGCTGCTGGTCGGACTGATTCTTGCCCATGCCCGTCTGGTGGCCAATCTCACGGGCCATGCGCCGATTCTCTTGCTTGATGAGATTGCCGCGCATCTCGACGAAGGCAGGCGTGCTGCGCTCTTCGACCTCATTGACGCGCTCGGCGGCCAGGCCTTCATGACAGGCACGGACTGCGCCATGTTTTCCGCTCTCGGCGAGCGCGCGCAATTCTTCACCGTTGCCGATGGAAAGGTTTTCGAATGACCGATGCCGCTTCCCCCTCAACCAAAGGCCATGCTAGCATCGCGCCCATGGAACCGCTCAGCCCGGAAGAAATCGCGCGATATCAGCGCCATATCCTGCTTCCCGAGATCGGTGGCGCAGGCCAGCAGAAACTGAAATCCGCCCGCATGCTTGTCATCGGTGCCGGTGGGCTGGGAGCGCCGGTCCTGCAATATCTCGCAGCCGCCGGCGTCGGCACGCTCGGTATCGCCGATGACGACCGCGTTTCGCTTTCCAACCTGCAGCGGCAGGTGATCCACGATTCCGGCACGATCGGCGAACTGAAGACGCAGAGTGCCGCCTTCGCGATTGCAAGGTTGAACCCGCACGTCAACGTGATCCGCTTCGAAGAGCGCTTCTCGCCTGACACGGCGCGCCGCCATCTCTCAGGCTTCGATCTGCTGATCGACGGCTCCGACAATTTTGATACGCGCTATACGGCGGCCGACGCTGCCGAGACTGCGCAAATCCCCTTGGTGACAGGCGCGGTTGGTCGCTTCGATGGCTCCGTCACAGTGCTCAAGCCCTACGAGACGGCGGAGGATGGCACACCGAACCCAACCTATCGCGATCTCTTCCCCGAGAAGCCGCCGGCTGGTCTGATCCCGGCCTGTGCGGAGACCGGCATCATCGGTGCGCTGACCGGCGTGATCGGCACGCTGATGGCAATGGAAGCGATCAAGCTCGTCACCGGCACGGGCGAACCGCTGATTGGACGGCTGCTGCTCTATGATGCGCTTGCCGCCCGCTTCGACACGATCCGCTACAAGAGGCGTCGCCAGAAACAGAGCCCGGCGTCATGAACATCATTCGGATCGATGAAGACTTTCAACGCTGGGAGGAGTTGCTGGCGCTAGTCCTATCGTCGTTCGCCTATATGAACGACCGGATCGATCCGCCATCCTCCGCCTTGAAGCTCACGCCGACGACGCTTGCCGATAAGGCGCGTTCTGAAATCGCGTATGCGGCAATGGAAGGCGATGCTTTATGTGGCTGCGTCTTTCTGCGACCAGAAGAAGCCTGCCTCTATGTCGGCAAGCTGGCGATCGCGCCCGACGCGCAGGGCCGGGGTATCGGCCGTCGGCTGCTGGCGGTCTCGGAAGAGGTGGCGCGGTCCCACTCCCTGCCATCACTGAGGCTCGAAACGCGCATCGAGCTTGTCGAAAACCACGATGTCTTTATCCGCTGGGGATTTGAGAAGACCGCTGAAAATGCCCATCCCGGATTCACCAGGACGACATCGATCGAGATGCGTAAGCCTGTTCCGGCCTAGCGGCCCGGCAGCACACGGTTCGGCGGGCGATGGCCATCGATAAAGGTGCGGATGTTGATGATCACCTTGTCGCCCATGTCGATGCGGCCTTCGATCGTCGCCGAGCTCATGTGCGGCAGAAGTACGACCTTGCCTTCATTTGCGAGCTTGACGAGCTTCGGATTGACCGCCGGTTCATTCTCGAAGACGTCGAGACCGGCGCCCGCCAGCTTTCCCTCCCGCAGACTCTTGATCAGTGCCGCTTCGTCGATCACGTCGCCGCGGGCGGTGTTGACGAGGTAGGCCGTCGGCTGCAGCAGCGCCAGACGGCGGGCCGACAACAGATGGAACGTTGCCGGTGTCGAGGGGCAATTGACAGAAACGATGTCGACGCGGGCGAGCATCTGGTCGAGGCTCTCCCAGTAGGTCGCCTCCAGCTCATCTTCGGTCGCCGGGTTGACGCGCTTGCGGTTGTGATAGTGGATCGAGAGGCCGAAAGCCTTGGCGCGGCGCGCAACGGCGGTGCCGATCCGCCCCATGCCGACGATGCCGATGCGCTTGCCGTGAATCCGTCGCCCGAGCATCCAGGTCGGCGACCAGCCGGGCCACTCGCCGGGATGGTCGGTCAGCACCCGCGCGCCTTCACCCAAGCGGCGCGGAACGGCGAGGATCAGCGCCATGGTCATGTCGGCGGTGTCTTCGGTCAGCACGTTCGGCGTATTGGTGACGGTGATGCCTTTGCGAGCCGCCGCCTCGACGTCGATGTGATCGGTGCCGTTCGAGAAGCTGGCGATCAATTTCAGCTGCGGCCCGGCCTCCTCGATCACCGTGGCATCGATCCGGTCGGTGACGGTCGGAACGAGCACGTCGGCGCTTTTGACGGCGGCGATCAGCTCGGCTTTGGAGCGCGGTGCATCGTCGATATTGAGTTCCGCGTCGAAGAGTTCGCGCATGCGCGTCTCGACCGCATCGGGCAGCTTCCGCGTGATGTAGACCTTCGGTTTTTTCTTCGTCGTCATGTGCGCCGGCGCTAACTTGTTCAGAGGTCCTTAACCAAGACGCGGGATAATTTTCCCGTTCCGGGGAATTTCTACCAGACCCGCGCGCGAAGACAAACAAAACTCGCTCAGCGTGCGCAGGAATGTCGAATTCCCGGAATCAGGCAGCAGTCCTGCCCTCCTCTGAGCAAACGGAAGTCCCATGCATAGCAAAGTCCTGAAATCTTGCCTCGCCCTTGCGATCGGTTTCGTGCTTTCTGCGGGAACGGCTGAAATGGCCTCCGCACAGGCTGCAAAGGGACCGAGTGGCCTGCCGCTGCCGCGCTTCGTCACGCTCAAGTCCAAGCGCGTCAACCTGCGCATCGGCCCTGGCACCGACTATGCGGCCTCATGGATGTATCTGAAGGCCGGCCTGCCGGTCGAAATCATTCAGGAATACGACAACTGGCGCCAGATCCGCGATGCCGACGGCACCGAGGGTTGGGTCAACCAATCGCTGCTGTCGGGCTCGCGTGCGGCAATCGCCGCCCCGTGGATGAAGGGCAAGGGTAAGTCTGTCTACGTCAACATGCGCCGCGATGCCCAGCCGTCGGCAAGCGTCGTCGCCAAGCTCGAGCCCGGCGTCATGATGAACATCGGCGAGTGCAATGGCGACTGGTGCTTTGCCAAGATAGACGGCGCCGAAGGATGGGTGGCGCAGTCGGAAATCTGGGGCGCTTATCCAGGCGAAGCCTTTAAATAAGGTTCGCCTGCTTGCCGGCCTCGGCCAGCGACTTCATCGGCCGCGGGCCGATCTGCTGGATCACGATGCCAGCCGCGAGGCAGCCGAGCTTGCCGCAGTCTTCCAGCGTCCGACCCTGTGTGTAGCCATAGAGGAAGCCGGCGGCAAAGAGATCGCCCGCGCCTGTGGTGTCGACCAGTTCCCTGATCTTGATAGCATCCACGTAGAAGCGCTCGCTGCCCTTGAGAATCACGGCGCCGTTCTCGCTCATCGTTACGGCCGCGATCTTGCAGTCCTTGGCGATAAGGATCAGCGCTTCTTCGAAGTCGTCGGTTTCATAGAGCGCCAGCGCTTCCTGACGATTGGCGAAGACGATGTCGACGGTGCCGGAGCGCATCAGGTCGAGGAATTCGCCGCGATAGCGGTTGACGCAGAAGCTGTCGGAAAGCGTCATCGACATCTCACGGCCGTTCTCGTGGGCGATACGGGCGCATTCGCGGATCGCTTCCTTGGCGCGCGGCGGATCCCAGAGGTAGCCTTCGAAATAGGTGACCTTGGACTGGGCGACGACATCGGCCTCGACGTCTTCGGGCCCGAGCTCGACGCAGGCGCCGAGGTAGGTATTCATCGAGCGTTCGCCGTCTTCGGTGACGAAGATCATCGAGCGCGCGGTCGGCGGGAATGTCCCCTTCGGCTGTGTCTGATAGTGAACACCCTGCGCATGGATATCGTGCGCGAAGATTTCGCCGAGCTGGTCTTCCGCGACCTTGCCGAAATAGGCGGCCTTGCCGCCGAAGCTCGCCACACCCGCGGCCGTGTTGCCGGCGCTGCCGCCGGAGGCCTCCACCGCCGGTCCCATGCGCGCATAGAGAAGTTCTGCGCGCTCGGCATCGATGAGGTTCATCGCGGCCTTGGTGATCTCATTGTCAATGAGGAACTGGTCGTCGCAACGCGCGATGATATCGACGATCGCGTTGCCGACAGTCAGAACATCGAATTTGGTCATGAAAGGGAAGGTCCCGGGTTAGGTGATAGCCGGTGACCGGTCTTAGCGAATTTTCGCCGCATGGGAAGCGGAAATGCCGCTGGGCCGTCTATCTCATCGCAAAAATGCACTGTGACGGGTCAAATGTCGCCGGCCGCCCCCCCGTGACCGCGGCGTTCAAAAGGCGCGTCTCAAGCAGCGGCAGCATAGATCAGGTCGGGCTTTACGAGCCACTCGTTCTTGCGCAAGGCAGTGACATCGAGCCTGCCACGTCGATCACGACGGGCAATTCCAACAAAACGATAGCGGCTGCCCCTGGTGTCGACTACGCGAGCGGGGATCGGTGTGCCGTCGATATGGCCGATAACCGGTCCGTCGGAACGTGCGCCGTTGAGGAAGAAATACTCATGGGGGAGGTTCCTGCTTACCATCCTAATTTACTATCTTTCGTCGTTTGGTCGTGTGCCCTGCGCAGCCTCGCGGGCGCGCTTTTCGTCGTCGGGGCTGGCTTTCTCCAAATGAAAGTCGCTTTTTGATGGCGACCCTGGAAAAAGACGACGTGTTTTCTTGATCTCCACGACAAATGGCTTCCTTTGGGGATGCATGTACGTTTCCTGCTGGTTGGCAAACAGGTCACGTGAATATGCCCTCGACGGGCGGCCGGAGTTCATGACCTGTCGTCACAGGATGCGGACAAAGCCATAGCCGTTCCATTCGGACGACGGGCCTCCGACATTAAAATCTCATATCATCTGATAAGGGCGCATGGCCGACGGCGGCGAGCTAGTGTTCGATCTGCTGCTCTGCCACGGTGCTGGCGATGATCTGATCGGAACCCTTTGCATAGAGCGGGAGCGTCAAAGTGATCGCCTCGCTGCGCCCGTTGATGGTGGCGGTATATCGCTTGTAAACGCGATCCTGCCCTTGCTCTTCACCCGCCGAGACAGCGTTCACCTTCTCGACCAGCGCTTTCTCGAAAACATCCGCGTCGACGTCCCCCAGTGCCACCGTGCAGCCTTCGACGGTTTTGCCGCCGACATCCGCCCGCGAGACCACCAGCGCTTGAAAGCTCTCAGCTTCGCCGCCGCTGACGATCCATCCTTCCAGCGCTTCCGGATTCTCCATCGGGGTGAAGGTCAGCGCCATATCCTCTGCCATCGAAGGCCATTCGTCGGCTTTCGCACGCTCAGCCGTGCGCTCGAAGTCCGGGCCAGAGGAAACGCAGCTGTCGTAAAAAAATGAAAGTTTGGAACTCGCGTCATCGGCAAATGATGGCCCGGCGGCAAAGAGAATGACGAGGCAGGCAGCCAAAGTACGCTTCATGTCGTCTCCGAGCGGCGGAGTCAGTGCGGCCCTTCGGCCGCACTGACCGTTTTCAAACTTGCCGGACATTGTCGGCAGACGTTCTGCCCGTTCGACGGTCCTGCGCGACTTCGAACGCTATGCCCATTCCTTCTTTCACGGTGTCGATCCCGCCTCGTTGAGCGGCCGTGATGTGAAGAAAGACGTCGGTTCCGCCGTCATCCGGAGTGATGAATCCGAAGCCCTTGTCCTGGTTGAACCACTTGACTTTACCTGTTGGCAAAATTTACCCCCATGTTGGTCTCCCCAGCCGGCATCGGACATCGCACGATTTTGCCCGTGGGCACAAGAGCATTTGAAAATACAGCGGGACACCGCGTTGCTCTGGTGGCCGTGGCCGACTTCTGAGCTTGCGCATGCCAAGACGACACGGTTGCGTCCCACCTATAAGCGTGCGGCTGGTGGTCCCTCGCATTTCATATAGCGGGAATCCGTCATCCGCATGTCATTTCCCCGTCCTATAAGCATCCTCAATGACATTGGCATGAGCGGCTTCCGAGCGGCAGCCAATGAAGAAGGGAATGACGCCCTTCGACGATACCGGAGTAACGCTGACCACGGATGAACTGGCAGCATTGCAGACCGGCTATCCGGCAGGACCGGATGCGGAAAAGCGGGCAGAGCCCGCTTTTTTTGCTTTTATGTTTTGGCGGTTTGTCATCACGGCCGTTTTGCTGCTAGGCATGCTTATTCCCTCGCAAGGCAGCCGCATTGAATGTCAGCCATCATCTTCGACGTCCTTCCCATCTTTATCATGATCCTTATCGGCTGGCTGACCGTGAAACTACGGCTGATGAAGGCGGAGATCGGCGATGCGCTGAGCGAGTTCGTCTTCAAGATCGCCGTGCCGCTGTTGTTGTTCCGCACGATCGCCAACGCCGATTTTCACGGTGCCTCGCCCTTCCGTCTCTGGATCGCCTATTTCTCGGGCGTCGGAGTGACTTGGGTCGCGGCCCATATCGCCGCGACGCGCTTCTTCGGGCGCGATGACCGCATTGGCGTGCTTGCCGGTGTATCGTCAGCCTTCGCCAACACCATCTTCATCGGACTGCCGCTCGTTCAGCGCACGGTCGGTGACAAGGGGCTCGTGCCGCTCTCGATTCTGATCGCGGTCCATCTGCCTGTGATGATGATTATCGGAACCATCCTGATGGAGCGCGCCGAGCACAAGATCGCCGGCAAGAAGGAGCGCAGCATCGCCAAAGTGGTGCGCCAGATCGCCCACAATCTCGTCAAAAACCCGCTGGTGATCGGCTTGGCCGGCGGTGCTGCCATGCACCTGTTAGGGCTCACCATGCCGGGACCGGTAGGCGCCATAATCGATCAGATCGCCGGTGTCGCCGGGCCGGTCGCGCTGATTTCGCTCGGCATGGCGCTTGAGAAATACGGCATTTCAGGCAACGCCGGCATCGCCAGCGTCACCTCCGCCTTCAAGTTGTTGCTGTTGCCGGCCTGCGTCTGGGCGGCGAGCCATCTGGTCGGGCTTGCCAGTGACTGGACGGCGGCCCTGGTGCTGATTTCGTCGGTTCCAACGGGCGTCAACGCCTGGCTGATCGCCAACCGTTTCGGTGTCGGCCACAGCCTGGCAGCTTCGACGATCACGCTAACGACGGCGCTTGGCGCCATCTCCGTTTCGTTCTGGGCCTTTTTGCTCGGCGGCTAGGCAAAGAAAAAGCCCGGCGTCAGCCGGGCTTCGATTTTCGTCTGGAACCGAGCAGCGACTTACTGCGTCGCGCTATCCGGTGCGTTCGGATCCGGAAGCGGAACCGGCGAATCGGCCAGCGTGTGAAGGTAAAGGATGACGTTGGCGCGATCCGTGTCCTTCGGAAGACCGGCAAAGCCCATTGCCGTGCCGGCAACGTACTTCTTCGGTGCTGCCAGGAAGTGGTTCAGATGATCGAAGGTCCACTTCTCGCTGCCGCCCTTGGAGAAGTCCTTCATGCCCGACGAGTAGGCAAAGCCTTCATGCGTGGCGATCGGACGATCGACGAGACCGAAGAGGTTCGGACCAACCTTGTTCGGTCCCCCCTTGGTCGCGTCATGACAGGCCTGACACTTCTTGAAAACAGCCTCGCCAGCCTTGGCGTCCGCCTTTGCAAGTAGCTGTGCGATCGGAACGGCTGCAGCCGGTGCGGCCTCGCCGCCACCAGCGGCAGCGGCCTCTTCGGCGACGATCGCGAAACCTTCCTTCTCCGGGCTCTCCGAATGAAAGATTCCCTCCGACGCGATGGAGACGGTCATCAGAACGAAAACCGTTCCGAGCAGTGCCCCCACAGCCATATTCACGTATGAATTCATCTGCAATGCTCCCCTTGCAGCCGGCAGACATAAAACCGGACCATCTTGAAATCGCGCGGAACCTATGTCTTTTGGCTATTCGTTGCAACAGTCTAAATGGCCTGTTGCGTGAGACTTTTTGACACCGTTCCGCCCGGATTAGAAGGCCCGAACAATGACCAGTCCAAATTTAGATGACGTGCTCGTGCTGATCCCGGCCCGCATGGCATCGACCCGTCTTCCAGGCAAGCCGCTCGCCGATATTTGCGGGCTGCCGATGATCGTGCAGGTGGCGCTGCGGGCGAAGGAAGCCGAAATTGGCCGCGTCGTTGTCGCGGTTGATGACCAACAGGTCCATGATGTCGTGGCCGCGGCAGGCTTTGAAGTCATCATGACCAGCAAGGATCATCAGTCCGGTTCGGATCGCATTTACGAGGCGCTCATGAAGGTGGATCCGGAGGGGAAAGCCAAGTTCGTCGTCAACGTGCAGGGCGATCTGCCGACGATCGAGCCGGAAACCGTTCGCGCCGCGCTGCGCCCGCTGGAGGATCCGAGCGTCGACATCGCAACACTGACGATCGAGATCGAGGACGAGGCCGACAAGACGGCACCGCATATCGTCAAGGTCGTCGGCTCGCCGATCTCGGAAAGCCGCCTGAAGGCGCTCTACTTCACCCGCACGACGGCACCCTACGGTGATGGACCGCTTTATCACCATATCGGCCTCTATGCTTACCGCCGCTCGGCCTTGGAGCGTTTCGTTACGCTCGGACCATCGGTCTTGGAAAAGCGCGAGTCGCTGGAGCAGCTGCGCGCGCTGGAAGCCGGCATGCGCATCGATGTCGAGATCGTTGACACGGTTCCGCTCGGTGTCGATACTCCCGCCGACCTTGAAAAGGCGCGGCGCATTCTCTCCGCAAGAACGAAGTGACGGATTTTCCATGAACATCACCACCAACAGGATCGCCTTCCAGGGTGAGTTCGGCGCGAACTCCGACATGGCGTGCCGTGACATGTTTCCGACCATGGAGCCGCTGCCGTGCCAGACGTTCGAGGATGCCTTCGTGGCGGTCGAGAATGGCGATGCCGATATCGGAATGATCCCGATCGAGAACACGATCGCTGGCCGCGTCGCCGACATTCATCACTTGCTGCCGGAGTCGCGCCTGCACATCATCGGCGAGTATTTCATGCCGATCCGCTTCCAGTTGATGGTGCTCCCGGGCGTCACCAAGGATGAGATCCGCACGGTTCACAGCCACATCCACGCCCTTGGGCAGTGCCGCAAGATCGTGCGTTCGCACGGCTGGAAGCCGGTGATCGCTGGCGACACGGCAGGTGCTGCAAAGCTCGTCAAGGAAACCGGGGACCGCTCGATGGCGGCGCTGGCGCCGCGCCTTGCCGCCGATCTCTACGGTCTCGACATCGTTGCCGAGAATGTCGAGGACACGGAAAACAATGTCACCCGCTTCGTCATCCTTTCACGCGACGAGGAATGGGCGCATCGCGGCTCGGCCGAGGAGAAGCTCGTCACGACGTTTGTCTTCAACGTCCGAAACATCCCGGCCGCACTCTACAAGGCGCTTGGCGGCTTTGCGACCAACACCATCAACATGACCAAGCTGGAGAGCTATCAGCTCGGCGGCAAGTTCGTCGCAACGCAGTTCTATGCTGACATTGAGGGTCACCCGAACGATCCGAATGTCCGGCGTGCATTGGAGGAGCTGCGCTTCTTTTCCGAGAAGGTGCGCATCCTCGGCGTCTACAAGGGCCACCCAATGCGGGGCCAACTGCAGAAATGAAAAAGGGCGCCTGCGGGCGCCCTTTTCTTTGTGATTTACTTGTCCGGCTCACACACCCGCAGGCGATGGCCGTCCGGGTCGAGCACGACGAAGGTCGGGCCGAAATCCATGTCCGTAAGGTCCTGCGCGATCGGCAACTGGCGCTTGCGCCAATCCTCGTAAAGCGTCGACACGCCGTTCTCGCCGGGAACCATGAAGGCGATCTCGGCGCGGCTGCCCGTAGCGGACGGCTGCGGGGTAACCTTGCTCAGCCGCCAGAGGCCGAGCGTGAAGCCGCCATCAAGCGCGAAGGCGACAAAGTTCGGGGCTTCGGCGACAGGCTCTCGGCCGAGCAAGGACCGGTAGAAACCGGCACTTGTGGCCGGGTCCTTGACGTAGAGAATGATGAGGTTCGGGCTGTTCATCGGGTCGTCCTCGTTGTGACAGGGTGGCAGGCGAAGAAACGCCACTGCCTCGTTGACAGCGGCGGCGGTCGGTCATGCGTCTTGGGAGTTGTGTCGTGTGCGGCTAGCCTTCGTGGCAGGGGCTGCCCCAATCGACGAAGCCGAGATCGCGTTTCTTCCACTCCGGCATGGTGTCCGGATCGAGGCGCGAACACCTGCGATGCGCCATCTGGCGCGACGCGTTCAGCATCATGCGCAGCAGCGTGGATTGCGGATATCCTGCATCGGAAGAGGTCTCGTCGACAGCATGGTTGCCGCACGTAGATCGGCTCAGGTTCAGGCTCATCATCATCGGTCCTCCTATTGGATTGGTACCGATAATAGCGCTGACCACTGTCAGTTTATGGCAGTAGTGTCGCGGTCAGGGTGCAATATCTTGCTGGTCTCGCCATTCCTTGAGCAGGACCGCGCGCCGGCGCGGATAACGGCCGTCCTGAGGGATCATTTCGACGATCCGGTCGGTGCGGAAGTGGCGGTAATCCTGACGCAATTCACACCAGGCAACGACAACCCGCACCTGCTCGAAATAGCTCAGCGCGAAAGGCCAGATATTGCGGACGGAGACGGTTCCGCCCTCATCCGAGTAGGTCAACTTGAGGATTCGTTCGGCGCGAATCGCCTTGCGAATGGCACTGAGATCAGCCTTGTCGGCAACGGGCGGTCGGAGATGGACGAGCAGCGTCGAGGTCTCGATCTCGTCTCGCATCTCCTGCGGCAGCACGTCGGCGATCTTGGCGAGGGCATCGGCGCCGGCGGCGGCAAGGCGTGGATCGGCGGCACGCGCAACCCATCGCGAACCGAGGACGAGCGCCTCGATCTCGTCCTGCGAAAACATCATCGGTGGCAGCATGAAACCCGGCTTCAACACGTAGCCGAGACCTGGCTCTCCTTCGATCAAGGCGCCCTGTGCCTGCAGGCTCGAAATATCGCGATAAAGCGTGCGGATGCTGACGCCAGTTTCGGTGGCAAGCACAGCGCCGCTGACCGGCCGGCGATAGCGCCGCAGGGTTTGCAGCAACGTCAGAAGGCGTTCGGAGCGTGCCATGTCAGGGGCCTCGTTCTGTCAGGCCTTATTGCTTTTCCACTCTATCCAATCGCGCATCAGCCGATGGGCGATCGCCCCCTTGGGCGGTGGTGCCTTGCCGGTCACGCCGGGGCGTTCAAGCATCTCAAGCGTTTCTTCACGCGTGAACCAGCGGCAGTCCTCCAGCTCCTGGGTATCGTACTTGACGTCCTTGGACTTGGCTTCGGCGAAGCAGCCAAGCATCAGCGTATGGGGCATCGGCCAGGGTTGCGAAGCGTGATAGCGGATCCGTCCGGTATGAATTCCGGATTCTTCCAGCGTCTCACGGCGCACAGCGTTCTCGATCGTCTCACCCGGTTCTACGAAACCGGCAAGACAGGAATACATGCCCGGAGCGAAATGCGGGCTGCGGCCAAGAAGGCAGAGATCGCGCTCCTCGTCGATCGTGAGCATGATGACGACGGGGTCGGTGCGCGGGAAGATTTCATGTCCGCAGGCTGTGCAGACGCGCTTGTAGCCGCCGATATGGATCTCCATGGTCGAGCCGCAGCGGCCGCAGAACTTGTTGTCGCGGTTCCAGCGGATGAGGCTCGCTCCCTGCGCAAACTCCCCGAGTAGAACCTCGTCGATCAGCATCTCGCGAAATAGCGAACGGCCATCCGAAGGCTTGTAATGGCTGGCCAACTCTTCTTCCGGAACACCCACCGGCACGGCAAGGCGCGGCTCCCCGGTTTTTCGATAGCCGAGCAGGACGGTCTCATCCCAGTTGGGCCGCAGGTCCTTCAGCTCGTAGCGTGCAAACAGCGGATCAAGCACCTGCCCGTCATGCTTCAAGACCAGCTTGTCGCCGGCAAAGGCGAAGATATGCGTTCCTTCCTTGGCAAGCGCCTTGTCGACGGATGTCTCGTCGCGATGTTCGGAATCACGGATCAGGTCATTGGCTGCGAAGGCAGTCAGGCTACTGGGTTCCGGATGCGGAACATCCGAATCGAAAAGCGAACGGCTCATGATGAAAGGGCTTCCCGCAACTTCTCTATAAGGTCATCTCTCTTATCCGCCGCGTAAGGTTCAGCCTTGCCAAAACCCCAGACGGGATTTGGCCAATTGGCATCGCCTTCGAAGCGGGCAATGACATGAACATGAAGCTGACGGACGATGTTGCCAAGGGCCCCAATATTGATTTTTGTGGCGCCGGTGATCTTCTTCAGGGCGGAGGCGACCATCTCCGTCTCGAATGTCAGCAACACCTGATCGAGGGGCGTCAGTTCGAAGACTTCGCTGATATCCGTTCTGCGTGGCACGAGAATCAGCCACGGCCAGCGGGCGTCCTTCGACAGCCTGAGATCGCAGAGCCCGGTCTGAATAACTCGGTCGCTATCGCTCTCCAGCCGACGGTCGAGTTTGAATTCGTCCAACAGGCATTCCTCCATGTTTTCCTGAGGCTAGCAGTTTTTTTTGAGCTTGGCTTGCTTTTGATGGCGATATTGCCGATATGTGCATCCGGGAGGTTGGTGGTGGACGAGCCACTCGCCAACCGGGTCAGGTCCGGAAGGAAGCAGCCCTAACGAGCCCGGCACGGGTCATCGTGCCAGCCTCCCACCTTTCTCTCCATTCTTGCTCGGGCAGTCCGGGTGATAAGCAGGGCGATGAGCGACACCGAGCGACAGTCACAAGATGCCGCCTCGACGGGCACCGGATACCGGGTGCTGGCACGCAAATACCGCCCCAAGGATTTCACGGATCTGATGGTCGGCCAGGAGCCGATGGTTCAGACCCTGACCAACGCCTTCGAGACCGGCCGTATTGCCCAAGCCTACATGCTGACCGGCGTGCGCGGGGTCGGCAAGACGACGACCGCCCGCATCCTCGCTCGCGCGCTGAATTACAAGACCGCTGACATCGACAAGCCGACGATCGATCTGCGGATCCCGGGTGAGCATTGCCAGGCGATCATGGAAGGCCGGCATGTCGACGTCATCGAGATGGACGCTGCATCCCACACGGGTATCGACGATATCCGCGAGATCATCGAGCAGGTGCGCTATCGCCCGGTTTCGGCGCGCTACAAGGTCTACATCATCGACGAAGTGCACATGCTCTCGACACAGGCCTTCAACGGCCTGCTGAAGACGCTCGAAGAGCCGCCGGAGCATGTGAAGTTCATCTTCGCTACCACCGAAATCCGCAAGGTCCCGATCACCGTCCTGTCGCGCTGCCAGCGTTTCGACTTGCGCCGCATCAGTGCCTCCGATCTCGTTGGGCTCTTTACCACGATCGCATCGAAGGAAGGCATCGAGGCGGAGCCGGATGCGCTGGCGATGATTGCCCGTGCCGCCGAAGGTTCGGCGCGCGACGGTCTCTCGCTGCTCGACCAGGCGATCGCCCATGGCGGCGGCGCGGTGCTGGCGGAAACGGTGCGCGGGATGCTCGGCCTTGCCGACCGCGCCCGCATCGTCGATCTCTTTCATCATATCGTAAAAGGTGATGTCGCAGCAGCGCTCGGCGAATTCGAAAGCCAGTATGAAGCCGGTGCCAATCCCGTTGCCGTGCTGACCGATCTCGCTGATTTCACGCATCTGGTCACGCGGTTGAAATACGTGCCGGATGCCGCGAACGATCCTTCGCTCAGCGAAATCGAACGTACCAAGGCCGCCGAATTCGCGCAGAGCGTGGCGGTAACGACGCTGTCGCGCATCTGGCAGATGTTACTGAAGGGCATTCCGGAAGCCGAAGGCTCCTCGCGCCCGGCCGGCGCCGCTGAGATGGTGCTGATCCGACTGACACATGCCGCCCATCTGCCGGCGCCGGAAGACGCCGCCCGTCGCCTCGCGGAGTTTTCCGAGGCGAACGGTGGCGGCCGTCCATCCGTCCCATCGGGCAACGGCGGTGGCGGCGCAACGGTGAACTATCAACGCAATTTGGCGGCACGATCGACCGAGTCGATCCCGCGCCCGCAGCCCGCCGGCCCGACCGCGATGCTGCGCGCCGTCCCTAATCCCGACCCGCAGAACGTGCCGGTCGGCCGCGTCGAGACGAAGCCGGCCGAGGCGCCGAAACCACTGGTTTCGGTAAACTCGATCACCGATATCGCCAATCTGGCCGGTGAAAAGCGCGATGTGAAGGTCAAGGCGCTGGTGCGCAACTTCGTACGCCCGGTTCGCATCGAGCCCGGCCGCCTCGACGTCAATCTGACCGAAGGCGCCCCCGGTACGCTGCTGAACGAACTGGCTGTCAAGCTCAAGGACTGGACAGGCATCCATTGGATCGTCAGCCTCAGCCGCGAGGAAGCTCAGCCGACGATCGTCGAGGCCGAAGCCAACGCCAAGGCGCAGCAGGTCAGCGACGCGCGCCAAGATCCGGATGTGGCGGCGATCCTCGCCCAGTTTCCGGGCGCCAAGATCATCGACGTCCGCGTAAGGGCGCCCGAGCCGGAAGAGGAAGAGGAAGTCAAGGCGCCTGCCGCTGCCGAATCCGAAGAGGGCGACATCCTGCCCGGCGACGACATAATTTTCTAGAGTATCGAGAAGGAGCGAGACGATGCGCGACATCATGGGCATGATGGGCAAAGTCAAGGAAATGCAGGCCAAGATGGAGAAGATGCAGGCGGAGATCGCCGAACTCCAGGCGGAAGGCAAGTCGGGTGGCGGTCTCGTCACCGTGATCCTCAATGGCAAGGGCGAGATGCAGAGCCTGAAGATCGACCCGTCCCTCTTCAAGGAAGACGATGTCGAAATCCTCGAAGACCTGATCGTTGCCGCGCATAAGGATGCCAAGGACAAGGCGGAAGCCGCCGCTGCCGAAAAGACCAAGGCGCTGACCGCCGGCCTGCCGATTCCTCCTGGCTTCAAGATGCCGTTCTGACCAGCCGGTAGACCAAGAGAGCGGTGTCAGCTGCGCTGGCATCGCTTCCGTCACGCAACAGGAGGATTGCCGATGACGTTGACCAGTCTGTTTGTCTTTGCCTGCGCATTGTTCGTGGCCGCCGGCTCTCCTGGTCCGAGCGTTGCCGCACTCGTCGCCCGGGTGATTTCCAAGGGCGCCCGTGACGTTCTGCCTTTCCTGTCAGCTATGTGGCTCGGCGAAGCAATTTGGCTGACCTGCGCCGTCGCCGGCTTGGCGGCGATCGCCGAAACCTTCCACTATGCCTTCGTTGCCATCAAGTGGCTCGGCGTCTGCTACCTGCTCTATCTTGCCTGGAAAATGTGGTTCGCGTCGCCCGATAGTGATGGCGAAGCGTTGCCCGAGGCGCAATCACCCACAAGGCTTTTCCTCGCCGGCATGACGGTGACGCTCGGCAACCCGAAGATCATGATGTTCTACATGGCGCTGCTGCCCTCGATCATCGACGTTCGCGGGGTAACGATCGTCGGTTGGGCAGAACTCGTGGCCACCATGCTCTTCGTGCTGATCTTCATCGACTTCAGTTGGACGCTGCTTGCTGCCAAAGCCCGGCGCTTCCTGAGGAGCCGTCGTGCTATTCGCGCGGCCAACCGCGCCAGCGCCGGAACGATGGCCGGCGCCGCTTTGGCGATCGCGATGCGCTAGGCTATCGCTGTGACACATGCCGCCTGGGAGCTGGTGGCGGTGGTGCCGGCGGCACCCAGGTCAGGATCATATTGGCAACGCCTGCCGCGATGTTGAGACCGGACGTGCCCTCAGCCGAGACAGGTTGCAGAGCAATCGAGCCCTCGAAACCGCCGATCAGGACATTCGCCCCGACGCCGAGGCCGACCGTCGCATTGGCTGCGACGCCGGAGTAGCTGCCCTGCAGGGCGCCGTCGAGCCGGTTTGTCGGCGCGTAGACGAGCCAGATCAATCCGCCGCCAGCGAGAGCGCCGATATCGACACCAAACTTGGTGATCGTGCCGGTGTAGCGTTCGCTTGGTCGATCGGGCGAGGACGGCGTGAATATGCAGTTTAGCGTCCGTTTCGAGCCGATGATGACGCCGAATCCGGGAGAAATATCACAGCCCAACGAGCCGACCTTGACGCGGGCTGAAGCCGGCGTTGCTGATAGGAAGGTAGTGGCCGTTGCGGCGATGACTGCCGCCGCGATAAGTCTTGCGATGGACATGCGAGCCTCCTTCGATTTGCACCCCGTGGATGAAAAACTAGGAGGCTCCTTCTCGTCAGCAAGTGGCAGCCGTTGAAATCACCTCAGAGGTGGTTTCGCGCCAATTTCATCAGTTCGCGACCGACGGGTTTGGTCGGCTCCCCACGCAAGACGAGCGAGGTGGTGACTGCACCATAGCGCGCGATGCTATCGACGATGACTTCAAGCTCGGAGGGCGAGGGGACGAGGACTTTCAAGACGAAGCAATCCTCTCCTGTCAGCCTGAGAACTTCGATGATCTGCGGCATGTCGGCAAATTGCTTGAGGCAGGTGCGGATATGTTCGTGGGTGGTGCGTAGCCGGATCACGGCCATCATGCCCAGCCCGAGCGCCGCGGTATTGATACGGGCGCCGTAGCCTTTGATGATCCCCCGTTCCTCCAGGCGTTTCAGCCGCTCGGAGGCTGCCGGCTGCGACAGGCCGACCTTGCGCCCCAGCTCGGAAACGGAAATGCGCCCATCAGCCTGCATGATCTCGATAATCATCATGTCAGTTGGGTCGAGTTGTCGGCTCATGAAATCGGCCATGAATGTCCGCCTTTAATCTATCGGCTGAGTGATGACTTTGCCGATGATTTCTTATGTCATTTGCGGCCCCTCTCGCGCAACTTGTCCGTCGAGCAACAGGAAGGAAGCGATGAGAGAAATCATCACGGTGCCCGGCATTGGCGGGTCTGGCGAAACCCATTGGCAGTCCCGATGGGAGACGGCCGACCGTCGCATTCGGCGCTTTTCACCCTCGAGTTGGGATCAGCCGGACCTTGAGGACTGGATTGAGGCGCTGGACAGGGCAGTCGGGCAGGCGGAGGCCGAACCGCTTCTCGTTGCCCATAGTCTCTCTTGCCTGCTGGTGGCGCATTGGGCACGGCGGGCCAGGCATCGCGCCAGCGGCGCCTTGCTCGTCGCGCCGCCGGACCCGCGCGCCGCAGCCTACCCGCCGGAAGCAGCCGGCTTTGCCGAAACACCTCTCGGGGCGCTTCCGTTCCCCTCGCTTGTCGTAGCCAGCAGCGACGACCCGTACGGTTCGCTCGACTACGCACGTGCCAGGGCTGATGAGTGGGGTAGCCAATTCACAAATATTGGTGCCCGCGGTCACATCAACGGAGCCAGTGGGCTTGGCGATTGGCCGGAGGGACGGGCGGCTTTGGCGGCCCTTGAGGTGCGCTTGCGCTAGGCGCCGGCCTGCACTTCCAGAATATTCCGAAGTTTGTAGTGGATCGGAGCCGCCAGATAGCGGTTGCGATCTTGGGCGGCGAGGGTCTTGCCAAAGGTGGCGATCATCTCCGGCATCGTAACCTTTTCGCCGTCATAAGGCTGATAGTCGACCGTTGATCTGGCGGTGATTGCTCCACCGTGAAGCACCCGGCAATAGATGCCCGGCCGGGCAGCTCGCGCGTAGCGCTTGGCGAACCGCGGGTCGCCCATCCGGGCGGCAAAGGTCGCACAGGGAATGCGCGCACTGGTAACCTCCAGAACAAGATCGCCGGCTATGAATCGATCGCCGACCGAAACGGAGCGGTTGTCGAGACCGTCGATCACCAGGTTTTCTCCGAATGTGCCTGGCACGATCGGCCGCCCAAGCTCTTTCGACCACCAGTCGAGCGTCAGCGACCCCTCGAGATAGACGGCCTGGTCGACGCCGCCATGATGCTTCCGGTTGCAGATCGCATCACCGACCACGCCCTCCGCATCGACGAGCACGCTGCCGGTGATGGGATGCTTGTAGATGCCCGTCTTGTAGCTCTTGCCGGGCAGCCGCTCGGCACTGCCGATGCAGACGGCGAGGATTTTCATCAAGCGGCGCTCCCAACATGTTTCCGTTTTTGCAGCATATGGGCTAATAACCGCTCATGGCAAAGCGAGTCACCGGCCCCGAAATCGAAAAACTGATCCAGCTTCTGGCAAAGGTCCCCGGCCTCGGTCCGCGGTCCGCGCGCCGCGCTGCCTTGCATCTCATCAAGAAGAAAGACCAACTGCTCGGCCCGCTGTCGAACGCGATGGGCGAGGCCTACGACAAGGTCAAGATCTGCTCTCTCTGCGGCAATGTCGATACGGTAGATCCCTGCACGGTCTGCACGGACGACCGGCGCGACCAGTCCGTCATCATCGTCGTCGAAGATGTCTCCGACCTATGGGCGTTGGAGCGCGCCGGCGCGCTGAACGCCGCCTATCATGTCCTCGGTGGCACCTTGTCTCCCTTGGATGGCGTCGGCCCGGATGATCTCAACATTCGCGGCCTGATCGAGCGCGTCACGGCCGGCGGCATCCGCGAACTGATCATCGCGGTCAACGCCACCGTCGAGGGGCAGACAACAGCACACTATATAACCGACCAGCTGACCGGACTGGACGTCAAGATCACGCGCCTTGCCCATGGCGTCCCGGTCGGTGGCGAACTCGACTATCTCGATGAAGGAACGCTGCAGGCGGCGCTCAGAGCCCGCACGGCAATCTAGGGGGAAGCATGAGCAAGCGCATTTTCGGGCGCCTCTTGATCGCGACGGCGGCGCTGCTGGCACTGTCAGGCCCGCCAGCTTTTTCCGCTTCCAAGGCCGATGTTGAAGCGCAGTTCGAAAAGTGGGTCAGGGCCGATCTCTGGCCGGAGGCGCAGCGCAATGGCATTTCCGAGAAGGCGTTTCAAGCAGCCTTTGCGGGCGTCGAGCTGAACTGGACCTTGACCGATCTCGCCCCTCCCGGCTTCCCACCTGCCAAGGAACAGAAGCAGACGCAGGCCGAATTCTCCTCGCCCGCGCCGTACTTCAACGAGGATCGGCTGAAGCGGCTGGGGAGCACCGGCCGCGGCTTTGCCGCGCAATATGCCTCGACGCTGAAGAAGATTGAAAAAGCCTACGGGGTTCCCGGCTCGATCGTCCTTGCCGTCTGGGGGCGCGAAACCGGCTTCGGGGCTGCCAAGATCCCGAATTCCGCCATCGAGGTGCTGGCGACCAAGGCCTTTATGTCGACGCGCAAGGACATGTTCCGCACCGAATTGCTCGCCGCTCTGCATATCATCGATCGCGGTGACGCGACGCCGGCCGAATTCAAGGGGTCATCTGCCGGCGCGCTCGGCCAGCCGCAGTTCATGCCGACCAGCTATCTGAAATATGCGGTCGATTTCGATGGCGACGGCCACCCCAACATCTGGACATCGGTTCCCGATACGCTTGCTTCTATTGCGAACTTCCTTGCCCAGAAGAGCTGGCAGCGCGGTCGTGGCTGGGGATACGAAGTGAGCATCCCCGATGGCGTATCCTGCGCGCAAGAGGGGCCGGACCTCGCCAAGCCCGTGTCGCACTGGGCCTCACTCGGTATCACGCGCATATCAGGCAAGGCTTTCCCTTCCGGCGAGGGCAAGGCGTCCGGCATGATGCTCGTCCCTGCTGGGCGCGACGGTCCGGAGTTTGTCGTCACGCCGAACTTCTACGTGCTGAAGGAATACAACAACTCCGACCTCTATGCGCTTTTTATCGGCAACCTGGCCGATCGCATCGCCTATGGGGCCGGGGCTTTCCAGGGGCCGTGGGGCGATGTCGGCAAAATGCTGCGCTCCGACGTCGCGACGATGCAGAAGGCGCTGGAGAAAAAGGGATACGACGTCGGCGGCTCCGATGGTCTCCCCGGCTACAAGACCCGCCGTTCCATCGGCCAGTGGCAGGAGAAGAACGGCTTGACGCCGACCTGCTATCCCGAGGCATCGATGATCGGAAGGTTGAAGTAGCTAGATCCTAGAGGTTGCGCTTCAACCCCTCGTGGCTCGAGACAAATCCCAGTTTCTCGTAGAAACGGATGGCGTCGCGCCGTGATTTGTCCGAGGTCAGCTGTACCAAACCGCAACCGCGCTCGGCGCAGCGTGCAACAGCCCACTCAATGAAATCGGAGCCTAGGCCCGTGCAACGCGCGCTCTTGGCGACGCGCACGCTTTCGATCTGCCCACGCCAAACACCTGTTCGGGACAGGCCGGGAATGAAAGTCAGCTGCAAGCAGCCGAGGACGCGATCGCGCCCATCCACCGCGACCGCCAGCAACTGATTGGCGTCGGCTTCGATGGCATCGAACGCAGCGACATATCTCGCATCCGGCGGATCCGAAACGATTTCGCGCGCGCTGCCGAGGTCGTCCTCGGCGAGCAAGCCAATGATATCAGCCAGATCCGAACGGCGCGCGGGGCGGAAGGAATGCATGTCTTGCCTCAATGATGCAGGTCGATCGGTGCCTTGTAGAAGACGTCATCGCTGGGCGGAATGGCCTGGCGCTCGATCAGTCGATGCACCTGCGGCAGTTCTTCGCCCCGGTGGAGCGCCCGCAACTGTTCGATATTTTCCGCATCGGCCTGCGTGCGGCGCTGATTGTGCCTGATGTATTCGACCCAGGTCGGCGCGTGGTAGGTCTCCGTCCACCGGCCCGGTTTTTCGAGATCGCGCATCAGCGCCCAATTGCGCGCGCCGTCGCGAATGCGGATGCGCCGCCGCTCGCCCATCAGGGCCAGAAAGTCTGCAATGTCCGCGTCTGCGATTTCGTAATCGATCTGGACGACGATTGGACCGCTGCGCGGCGTGATATCGAGGCCGAGCGCCGGTTCGATGAAGCGGTTCAGCGGGTCCAGGTTGAGCGAGGCAAAGGCCGGCATGGCAAAGCGCAGGCCGATGACGATGCCGAAGAGCATGACGAAGGCCGAGATGAGCAGGGCATTGGCAACGCCATAGCGGTCGGCTGCCGCGCCCCAGAGCCAGCTGCCGCCGGCAATGCCGCCGAAGGTCACCGTCTGATAGAGCGACAGGGCGCGGCCGACGACCCAACGCGGCGTCGACAGCTGCACGATCGTATTGAACAGCGAGAGCGCCAGCACCCAACATGCGCCTGCGATCACCAGCCCGGCACAGGTCAGCGCGGCAATCGGACTGGAAGCGGCGATCACTGCGCTCAGCGCAAAGCCGGTAAAGGAAATCCGCACGATCGCCTCGCTCGAAAAGCGTTCGCGCAGCCGGTCGTTCAGGATAGCCCCGCCGATGGCGCCGATGCCGAAAGAGCCGAGCATGAGGCCGTAGGTCAGCGGACCGCCGACAACAAGGTTGATCGCCACGATCGGCAGCAGTGCGAGGATCGAGCTGGCGCTGATCCCGAAGACGAGCCCGCGCAGCAGCACCTTTTGCAGGTTGGGCGACATCGACACGTAACGAAGGCCGGCAAAGACGGCGCTGCCGAGCGTCTCCCTCGGGAGGGTCGAGGCCGGCGGGGTCGGCTTCCAGCGCCGCAGCGCATAGATCAGCGCGAAGTAGCTCACTGTATTGACGGCAAAGGCTGCAGCCGCGCCGGCAGCGGCGACGATGGCGCCGCCGATCGCGGGTCCGACACTGCGGGTGATATTGAAGCCGACGCTGTTCAACGTCACCGCACCCGGCAGATCCACGCGCGGCACCATGTCGCCGACCGAGGCTTGCCAGGACGGGTTGTTCAACGCCGTGCCGCAGCCGATGAGGAAGGTGAAAAAGAGGAGCAGCCAGGGCGAAAGCCAGCCGAAGTAGGCGGAGATGCTGAGCACGGCCGAAACCGCAAACATGAAGTATTGCGCAATCAGCATCACCCGACGGCGATCAAAGCTGTCTGCAAGGGCGCCCGATGCAAGCGAAAAGAGCATGATTGGCAGTGCCGTCGATGTCTGCACGAGCGCAACCATATTGTCCGATGCCGTGATGGTCGTCATCATCCAGGCGGCGCCGACCGCCTGGATCAGTCCCCCGAAGTTCGAAGCGAGGCTTGCAAACCAGATCCTTCGGTAGGTTTCGTGCCGTAGCGGCGCCAGTGTCGACGAAGTGTAAGGCACGATCCCTCCCGATGACGGTCCTCGGAGCCAATATATGCTGAATGACGCCGCTGGCTACCTCGGGCGCCCGTTAGGCCGAAGGTTGGCGACGGACCTTGCAATTTTTTGAAAACGGGCCTATATGGCTCTCAAATCTTGATCGTTTTGATGAAGAGTGGGCCGCAAGGACCCGCTCTTTTTTATTACCGCGATCATCCAAAAAGCATGAAATTGCGAGGAGCGTATCGCTTGTCGGATCCGACGAAAGCAGACAATGAACTTGAGCCGCGGCTGATCACCGAGACCGGTCTCGACCAGCGCCTTGCCGACATCGTCGAGCCTGTGCTCATCGACCTGGGTTATCGCCTGGTCCGTGTACGCATGCTCAACCAGAACGGCGCCACCATGCAGATCATGGCCGAACGCAATGATGGAACGATGGATGTCGAAGGCTGCGAAGAGGTCTCGATGGCCGTTTCTCCGGTTCTCGATGTGGAAGATCCGATCGATAGAGAGTATCATCTCGAAGTGTCTTCGCCGGGTATCGACCGCCCGATGGTGCGGAAATCCGATTTCGTGCGCTGGCAGGGACACCTTCTGAAGTGCGAAACGTCGATCATGGTCGGCAACCGCAAGCGCTTCCGTGGCAAGATCGTTGCGACCGACGCAGACGGTTTCACGCTCGAGCGTGACCAGGTTTCCGAGGGTGAAGAGCAGAATATCGTTATTCCGTTCACGGCTCTCGCCGATGCAAAGCTCATTCTGACCGACGATCTGATCCGTGATGCCCTGCGCGCCGACAAGCTGGCGAAGGCAGAGGCCGCGAACCAGAACGAAGCGGAAGACGAAGAATAACCGATCAACTTGTGGCTCCAGGGACGGGAACCCGGGACGCCAAGACGGAGAGATAAGACAATGGCAGTCAGTGCGAACCGGCTCGAACTTCTGCAGATCGCAGATGCAGTGGCGCGCGAAAAGGTCATCGACCGCGAGATCGTACTTGCCGCAATGGCAGACGCGATCCAGAAGGCAGCGCGCTCCCGCTACGGCACCGAGTCCAACATCCGCGCCGACATCAACCCGAAGACCGGCGAAATCCGTCTTCAGCGTCTGCTCGAAGTTGTCGACAAGGCCGAAGACTATTCGACCCAGATTCCACTTGAGCTGGCCCGCGACCGCAACCCGGATGCAGCCCTTGGCGATTTCATTGCCGATCCGCTGCCGCCGATGGATTTCGGCCGTATCGCTGCTCAGTCCGCCAAGCAGGTTATCGTTCAGAAGGTTCGTGAAGCCGAGCGCGACCGCCAGTTCGACGAGTTCAAGGATCGCGTCGGCGAAATCGTCAACGGCACCGTCAAGCGCGTCGAATATGGCAACGTCATCGTCGACCTCGGCCGCGGCGAAGGCATCATCCGCCGCGACGAAATGATCCCGCGCGAGAACGTCCGCTATGGCGATCGCGTCCGCGCATACGTATATGATGTTCGTCGTGAACAGCGCGGCCCGCAGATCTTCCTGTCGCGCACGCATCCGCAGTTCATGGTCAAGCTCTTCACGATGGAAGTGCCTGAAATCTACGACGGCATCATCCAGGTGAAGTCGGTTGCCCGCGATCCGGGTTCGCGCGCCAAGATCGCCGTGATCTCGAACGACAGCTCGATCGATCCGGTCGGCGCCTGCGTCGGTATGCGCGGTTCGCGTGTTCAGGCCGTCGTCGGCGAACTCCAAGGCGAAAAGATCGACATCATTCCGTGGTCGCAGGACCCGGCGACCTTCGTCGTCAACGCCCTGCAGCCGGCTGAAGTCGCCAAGGTCGTTCTCGACGAAGATGCAGAGCGCATTGAAGTCGTGGTTCCGGACGAGCAGCTGTCGCTGGCCATCGGCCGCCGCGGCCAGAACGTCCGCCTGGCATCGCAGCTGACTGGCTGGGACATCGATATCATGACGGAAGCCGAGGAATCCGAGCGCCGTCAGAAGGAATTCAACGAGCGCACCAACCTGTTCATGGATTCGCTCGACGTTGACGAAATGGTCGGCCAGGTTCTGGCGTCGGAAGGCTTTGCGGCAGTTGAAGAACTGGCTTACGTCGATCTCGACGAAATTGCCTCGATCGACGGTTTTGACGAAGACACCGCACAGGAAATCCAGACGCGCGCCCGCGAATATCTGGAGCGCCTGGAAGCCGAAATGGACGAGAAGCGCAAGGCGCTCGGTGTTTCCGACGAACTGCGTCAAATCGACGGCATGACCGCTCAGATGATGGTCGCGCTCGGCGAAGACGGCATCAAGACGATCGAGGACTTCGCCGGCTGCGCCGCTGACGATCTCGTCGGCTGGAGCGAGCGCAAGAACGGCGAGACCAAGAAGTTCGAAGGCCTGTTCTCCAAGTTCGACGTTTCGCGCGTCGAGGCCGAGCAGATGGTTGTCCAGGCCCGCCTCGCGGCTGGTTGGATCACCGAGGAGGACCTCGCAAAGGACGCGGAAGCTGAAGAAGCTCCCGAGGCCGAGCAGGAAGTATAATGTCCGCGCGTGAGCCGAGCGTCTCTCCTGAGGACGACGATCTTGCAGGATATGACGTGAATGGTCGCATGTGCATCGTGACGCGCGAAAGCGGATCGCAGGATGAGCTGATCCGCTTCGTTGCTGCTCCTGATGGGACTGTGGTCGCCGACCTGAAGCGCCAGCTTCCGGGACGCGGCTGTTGGGTCAAGATCGATCGCTCGCTGGTCGACAAGGCCGTGGCGAAGAAGCTCTTTGCGCGTGCCTTGAAAGCGGATGTGAAGGCGGCAGCCGAGCTCGGCGAAACCGTCGATACGCTGCTCGTGCAGCAGCTGATGCAGATGATGAACATGGCTCGCAAGGCGGGGCAGTTCGTTACCGGCTCCGCGAAAGTGGATGCCGCAGTCAGGAGTGGAGCCGCGATCGCCGTGTTCCACGCAACGAATGCCGCCGAAGATGGCGTGAGAAAAATCGACCAGGCCCGCAAGGCCTGGCACCTCGGAATGGAGACCGAGGAGGAAGTACCTTCCTACCGTCTCTTCTCGGAGAGCGAAATGGAAGGCCTGATGGGCCAGAACGCTTTTATCCATGCTGCAGTGCTTGCAGGGCAGGCGGGTGAGGGTGTAGTGAAGCGCGCAAAGATGCTCGAACAGTACCGCAATGGCGGTCAGTCCCGGGCAGCGGGCGGCGCTGGCCGGCAAAAACAATGATGCGGTCACCGGACTTGTCCGGTCCCCAGATCATTGATCGACATATTTGATTGACAGGGCCTGATGACGTCATCGCTCCCTGTCCGAAGGAACGGGAACGAATGACCGATAGCAATGACGACAAGACACTGAACGGACCGGGCAAGAAGACTCTGACCCTGAAGCCGTCGGGCATGAGCCAGGGCACCGTGCGCCAGGATATGGGCCGCGGCCGCACCAAGGCGGTCGTTGTCGAGACCCGCAAGCGGCGTCCGATGCGTCCGGAAGACGAGCGCCCGATTACGCCGGGCACTGCGGCGGCGCCCGCCCGTGCCGCCGAGCCGGTCCCGGTCGCGCATCAGCCGCGCGCACCGCAGGCCCCTGCCCCACGCATTCATCCGTCCGGTGGCCAGCAGTCACGTCCGCAGCAGCCGTCTTCGCAGCCGCGCCAGCAGGATCGTCCGCGTCCGGTAGTCTTGAACCACCTCTCGCCGGAAGAAATGGATGCCCGCCGGCGCGCGCTTGCCATGGCACAAGTTCGCGATGCCGAGGATGCGGTTCGCCGCGCCGAGGAAGAAAAGCGCCGCGCCGCCGAAGAGGCTGTGCGCCAGGCCGCGGAAGCGGAAGAGGCTAAGCGTCGCGCTGCCGAAGAGGCTCAGCGCGTTGCCGAAGCTGCCACGGCCGTTGCAACTCCCGCACCCGCTGCGGTCGAGGCGCGCACTGAAGCGCCGCGTGTTCAGGCCCAGACTCCGCCCGCACGCCGCCCCGATGCGGCGCCGTCCGCGGCTCCCGCGAGGCCGTCTCCGGCCGCGGCCGCAGCGCCGGGCGCTCGTCGCCGTGACAGCGAAGATGAGGACCGCGGCGCCCCGCGCGGCGTACCCGCTCGTGGTCGCGTCGTACGCCCGGAACCGGCAAAGCCGGTGACGACACGTCCAAAGACCGACGACGAACGTCGCCGCGGGAAGCTGACGATCGGTACTGCCGGCGTCGACGAAGATGGCACGGCACGTGGCCGTTCCATGGCCGCCATGCGCCGCCGCCAGGAAAAGTTCCGCCGCAGCCAGATGCAGGAAACCCGCGAAAAGGTTGTTCGCGAAGTCATCCTGCCGGAGACCATCACCATCCAGGAACTGTCGCAGCGCATGTCCGAACGTGCGGTCGACGTTATCAAGTACCTGATGAAGGAAGGCCAGATGATGAAGCCGGGCGACGTCATCGACGCCGACCTCGCTGAACTCATCGCCGGCGAATTCGGCCACACCGTCAAGCGCGTTTCGGAATCCGACGTCGAACTTGGTATCTTCAACGTTGCCGACGAAGAGGGCGATCGCGTTTCGCGTCCGCCTGTTGTGACCATCATGGGCCACGTTGACCACGGCAAGACCTCGTTGCTCGACGCCATCCGCCATGCCAACGTGGTTGCCGGCGAAGCTGGCGGCATCACGCAGCATATCGGCGCCTATCAGGTCGAGCAGAACGGTCAGAAGATCACCTTCATCGACACCCCCGGCCACGCCGCCTTCACGGCGATGCGTGCCCGTGGTGCGCAGGCGACCGACATTGCGATCCTGGTCGTCGCCGCTGACGACAGCGTCATGCCGCAGACGATTGAATCGATCAACCACGCCAAGGCCGCTGGTGTTCCGATCATCGTGGCGATCAACAAGGTCGACAAGCCGACCGCCGATCCGCAGAAGGTGCGCACGCAACTCCTGCAGCACGAAGTCTTCGTGGAATCGATGGGCGGTGAAGTTCTTGACGTCGAAGTTTCCGCCAAGACGGGCCTGAACCTCGACAAGCTGCTGGAAGCCATCCTGCTGCAGGCCGAAATCCTGGACCTCAAGGCCAACCCGAACCGCACCGCGGAAGGCACGGTCATCGAAGCCCAGCTCGACCGCGGCCGTGGTTCGGTTGCCACCGTTCTGGTTCAGAACGGTACGCTTAAGCCCGGCCAGATCATCGTTGCCGGCGATGTCTGGGGTCGTGTCCGCGCTCTCGTCACCGACAAGGGCGATCATGTCAAGGAAGCCCCGCCGGCCATGCCGGTCGAGGTGCTCGGCCTTTCCGGCACGCCGCAGGCAGGTGACAAGTTCGCCGTCGTCGAAAACGAAAGCCGCGCCCGCGAGATCTCGGAATATCGTCAGCGCCTCGCTCGCGACAAGGCTGCCGCCCGCCATTCGGGCCAGCGCGGCTCGCTGGAACAGATGATGACGCAGCTGCAGTCTGCAGGCGTCAAGGAGTTCCCGCTGGTCATCAAGGGCGACGTGCAGGGTTCGATTGAAGCGATCGCCGGCGCACTCGAAAAGCTCGGTACGGACGAAGTTCGTGCCCGCATCGTTCACTCGGCTGTCGGCGGTGTGACGGAATCGGATATCTCGCTTGCCGAGGCGTCTGGCGCCGCGATCATCGGCTTCAACGTCCGTGCGAACGCACAGGCTCGTACGCTGGCAGAGCGCCAGGGCATCGAAATCCGCTACTACAACATCATCTACGATCTGGTGGATGACGTGAAGGCAGCGATGTCGGGCCTGCTGTCGCCAGAGCGTCGCGAAACCTTCCTCGGCAATGCCGAGATCCTCGAGGTGTTCAACATCACGAAGGTCGGCAAGGTCGCGGGTTGCCGCGTTACCGAAGGCAAGGTCGAACGTGGTGTCGGCGTTCGCCTCGTCCGCGACCACGTCGTCATCCACGAAGGCAAGCTCAAGACGCTCAAGCGCTTCAAGGATGAAGTCTCGGAAGTGCATTCCGGCCAGGAATGCGGTATGGCTTTCGAGAATTACGAAGACATCCGCGCCGGCGACACGATCGAGTGCTTCCGCGTCGAGCACATCACCCGTACGCTCTGATCGTGTGATATTGGAAATTTGGACGGGCGCCGGATCAACTGAGGCCGGCGCCCGAACCTTTTGAGGCAAAGAAAAATGGCAACAAGACCAACAACCTCCGCACCTTCGCAGCGCATGCTGCGCGTCGGCGAGCAGGTTCGCGCCGCGATCACGCAGGTTCTGCAGCGCGGCGAAGTGCGCGATGACGTGATCGAGAAGACCGTCATTTCCATCTCCGAAGTCCGCATGTCGCCCGATCTGAAGATCGCGACGGCCTATGTGACGCCACTTGGTGTGACGGATCATGATGCGGTGATTGGCGCGCTGAACCGCAATGCAAAATACATTCGCGGCCGCCTCGGGTCCCAGCTTCGGCAGATGAAGTACATGCCGGAGGTCCGCTTCCGCGACGATACGAGCTTCGACAATTACAAGAAGATCGACGAGTTGCTGCGCTCGCCTGAGGTGAGCCGCGATCTCGATCACGGCGATACCGAAGAAGATTAGTAGAAGAGACTGATGTCCAAACCACGTAAACCGAAGGGCCGCCCGATCTCGGGTTGGCTGATCCTTGATAAGCCGGTCGATTTCGGCTCCACCGAAGCCGTTTCCAAGATCAAATGGCTGTTCAAGGCGCAGAAATGCGGTCACGCCGGCACGCTTGACCCGCTGGCCTCGGGCATGCTGCCAATCGCCCTTGGCGATGCGACAAAGACCGTTCCCTACGTGATGGACGGTCGCAAGATCTACGAATTCACCGTGACCTGGGGCGAGGAGCGCGCAACCGACGATCTTGAGGGCGATGTAACGCAGAGCTCCGACAAGCGCCCGAGCGAACAGCAGATCCGCGACCTCCTGCCGAAGTACACAGGTGTGATCAGCCAGGTTCCGCCGCAGTTTTCCGCCATCAAGATATCAGGCGAGCGCGCCTACGATCTGGCGCGCGACGGTGAGGCAGTGGAAATCCCCTCTCGCGAAGTCGAGATCTTCCGCCTGACGCTGCTGTCCTGCCAGGATGCCAATACGGCGCATTTCGAAGTCGAATGCGGCAAGGGTACCTATGTGCGTGCGCTGGCGCGCGATTTCGGCCGCGAGCTCGGCTGCTATGGCCATATCTCCGGCCTGCGTCGCAGCTTTGTCGCGCCCTTTGCCGAAGAGACCATGATACCGCTTGCCGATCTCGTCGCGATCGAGGCAGTCGAAGACGCGGACGAACGGCTTGCAGCGCTGGATGCCCTGCTGATCGACACCAGCGAAGCGCTCTCCTCACTGCCGCACCTCGTTGTCAATGACGACCAGGCGCATCGTTTGAAGATGGGCAATCCGATCCTCGTGCGGGGTCGCGATGCGCCGGTTGCCGAAAGCGAAGCCTATGCCACGTCCCGCGGCAAGCTGATCGCGATCGGCGAGATCGGTCAGGGCGAGTTCCGCCCAAAGCGGGTCTTTGGCTGAGGGTCGTTAAACCTCCGGTTTTGCGGTGGGTCGGCCAAACCACAGATAGCAATTGTCAATGTTCGGCATTGGGATATGTTTCCCTGATCTGGGCCGTCGGGTCCTTCAGATCAGGGAGACAGTTATGCGCAGACTTGCAGCCGGCATCCTGATGTTCTTCTCGGCGGTTTTGATAGCCGCCAACGCTTATTCCTCGGAGCGCTGGGCAACGTTGCCAGCCTTCCCGCCAATGCCGACCGCAAAGACGAGCGGCATGGCCCCCGTCAACGACATCAAGATGTACTACGCCGAATACGGCGAGGGTGAGCCGATGCTGTTCATCCACGGCGGACTCGGCAGCGCCGATGTCTGGGGCTATCAAGTGGCCGAGTTTGCCAAGGATCATTTGGTGATCGTCGCCGACAGCCGCGGGCATGGCCGCTCGACGCGCAGCGAGCAGCCGTTCGGGTATGATCTGATGACTTCCGACTATGTCGCTCTGCTCGATTATCTGAAGCTAAACAAGGTGACCCTGGTCGGCTGGTCTGATGGCGGCATCATCGGCATCGACATGGCGATGAAGAACCCGGAGAAGCTGACGCGCGTGATCGCGCAGGCGGCGAATGTGACGACGGACGGCGTCAAAGCCGACGTCATGACCAACAAGACCTTCAGCGGTTACATCGATGCGGCCGGCGAGACCTACAAGAAGCTGTCGCCGACGCCGAACGAGTATGATGCTTTCGTCACCCAGATCTCCGCGATGTGGGGAAGCCAGCCTGCCTGGACAGCCGACGACCTCGGCAAGATCAAGGTACCCGTCACCTTGACGATCGGCGACCACGACGAGGCAATCAAGCTCGACCATACCGAGATGATGGCCAAACAAATTCCAGGTTCGAAGCTGGTGATCCTCAAGGACGCAAGCCACTTCGCCATGCTGCAGGATCCAGAGGGCTACAATGCCATGATCCGCGATGCCATAGCTGGAAAGTGACGAATCGGCCATCTGCGGCATGCCTCTTTCAATTGCAGCGCATTTGGTTTATACGCAGCGCCAGCAATCGGGCTCTGCCCGGATGCATTCGCGGCCGAAGCTGGACGACATCCCGGCTTTTGGCGACCTAATCTCCTCTCATAGAAAGGAACATCCGATGTCGATTACTGCTGAGCGCAAGACGGCTCTGATCAAGGAATACGCAACGTTCGAAGGCGACACCGGTTCTCCGGAAGTTCAAGTTGCCATCCTGACCGAGCGTATCAACAACCTGACCGGCCACTTCAAGGACCACAAGAAGGATAACCATTCCCGACGTGGTCTGCTGACGATGGTTTCCAGCCGCCGCTCGCTTCTTGACTACCTCAAGAAGAAGAACGAAGGCCGTTACACCAAGCTGATCACCAGCCTGGGTATCCGCCGCTAAGGCTTTTTTCGGCGGGCGTTCCCCTTGGGACGCCCGCCGGATTTTTTCGGGGAGAGACTTCCCCATCCCGCCACGCGTGGCGGATTGCCCGGCAGACCCGGATGGGCCGGTTCTGCTAAACCAACCGTTGACCTGTCATGGGGCAGGATTGCCGGATGCTTTTGGCCAGAGCCTCACAAGCTTTGGCCCGGTCTCTTATGGACCGATGAATGTAAAGCCTCCCGTTGTCTTGCCCATGATGCGTCACACCGATTGCGGTTGACCGTGCACCGTGCCTTGGAAGGCGAGGCGCATGTTCCCGCATTGAAGGACAAGACATATGTTCGATACTCATAGTGTGGAAATCGAGTGGGCAGGCCGCCCGCTGAAGCTCGAGACCGGCAAGATCGCCCGTCAGGCTGACGGTGCCGTTCTCGCGACCTACGGCGAAACCGTGGTTCTCGCCACCGTCGTTTCCGCCAAGGCGCCGAAGCCGGGCCAGGACTTCTTCCCGCTGACCGTCAACTACCAGGAAAAGACCTACGCAGCCGGCAAGATCCCCGGCGGCTACTTCAAGCGCGAAGGCCGTCCGTCGGAAAACGAAACCCTCGTTTCCCGCCTGATCGACCGCCCGATCCGTCCGCTCTTCCCGGAAGGCTACAAGAACGACACGCAGGTCGTCGTCACCGTCATCCAGCATGACCTTGAAAACAACCCCGACGTCCTGTCGATGGTTGCTGCGTCGGCAGCTCTGACGCTGTCGGGCGTTCCCTTCATGGGCCCGGTCGGTGGCGCCCGCGTCGGCTACATCAACGGCGAATACGTTCTGAACCCGCATCTCGACGAGATGGAAGAGTCGATCCTCGACCTCGTTGTAGCAGGTACGCACGACGCCGTTCTGATGGTTGAATCCGAAGCCAAGGAACTTAATGAAGAAGTCATGCTCGGCGCCGTCATGTTCGGCCACCGGGGCTTCCAGCCGGTCCTCGATGCGATCATCAAGCTCGCTGAAGTGGCTGCCAAGGAACCGCGTGACTTCCAGCCGGAAGACTACTCCGAACTCGAAGGCGAGATGCTGAAGCATTTCGAAGCCGAGCTTCGCACCGCCTACAAGAACACGCAGAAGGCTGAACGCTACGCTGCCGTCGACGCCGTCAAGGCGAAGGTCAAGGCACACTTCCTGCCGGAAGAAGGCGAAGCCAAGTACACGGCCGAAGAAGTCGGCGCGATCTTCAAGCACCTGCAGGCGAAGATCGTTCGTTGGAACATCCTCGACACCAAGAGCCGTATCGACGGCCGCGACCTCGAAACCGTTCGTCCGATCGTCTCGGAAGTCGGCCTCCTGCCGCGCACTCACGGTTCGGCGCTCTTCACCCGCGGTGAAACGCAGGCGATCGTCGTTGCCACGCTCGGCACCGGCGAAGACGAGCAGTACGTCGACAGCCTGACGGGCATGTACAAGGAGCGCTTCCTGCTCCATTACAACTTCCCGCCCTACTCGGTTGGCGAAACCGGCCGCATGGGTTCCCCAGGTCGCCGCGAAATCGGTCACGGCAAGCTCGCGTGGCGCGCCATCCGTCCGATGCTGCCGTCTGCTGAGCAGTTCCCTTACACCCTGCGCGTCGTCTCCGAGATCACCGAATCGAATGGCTCGTCCTCGATGGCGACCGTTTGCGGCACATCGCTTGCACTCATGGACGCTGGTGTTCCGCTCGCCAAGCCGGTTGCCGGTATCGCCATGGGCCTGATCCTCGAAGGCGACCGCTTCGCGGTTCTCTCCGACATCCTCGGTGACGAAGACCACCTCGGCGACATGGACTTCAAGGTTGCGGGTACCGCAGACGGCATCACCTCGCTGCAGATGGACATCAAGATCGCTGGTATCACCGAAGAGATCATGAAGGTCGCTCTCGGCCAGGCTCAGGGTGGCCGCGCCCACATCCTCGGCGAAATGGCCAAGGCCATCACCGAGAGCCGTGGCCAGCTCGGCGAGTTTGCACCGCGCATCGAAGTCATGAACATTCCAGTCGACAAGATCCGCGAAGTCATCGGCTCCGGCGGCAAGGTCATCCGCGAAATCGTCGAAAAGACCGGCGCGAAGATCAACATCGAAGACGACGGCACGGTCAAGATCGCGTCCTCGTCCGGCAAGGAAATCGAAGCGGCCCGCAAGTGGATCCACTCGATCGTTGCTGAACCGGAAGTTGGCCAGATCTACGAAGGCACGGTCGTCAAGACCGCCGACTTCGGCGCCTTCGTCAACTTCTTCGGCGCCCGCGATGGCCTCGTCCACATCTCGCAGCTTGCATCCGAGCGCGTTGCCAAGACGCAGGACGTCGTCAAGGAGGGCCAGAAGGTCTGGGTCAAGCTCCTCGGCTTCGACGAGCGTGGCAAGGTCCGCCTGTCGATGAAGGTTGTCGACCAGGCAACTGGCCAGGAACTCCCGGCTGCCGAAAAGTCCGACAAGAAGAAGGAGGAAGCGGCTGAATAAGCCGCGCCTTTCAAACCGTTCGAGGGCGTGGGAGTTTTCCCGCGCCCTTTTTGTATCCGAAGGCGAGAAGAGATCATGAGCCGCGAAACCCTGAAGACCCTGTTCCATCCCTTTGCCAGCGGTACCGTTGAAGCGCCCGGCGAGGGCGAGCGTGTGCTCTTCCTCGGCGCCGAGGCAGGCTTTGCCCTGCCGGAGGGCTTTGCCGCCTCGCTGAGCGCCGTACAGGGCTTCCGGCCGCTGTTTAGGCAACTCCTCTCGCAGCGGATCGAAACCACGCCTGAGATCGAAGGCGAGGACTACGATGCCGCGCTGGTTCTCTGCAACAAGCACAAGGGCGAGAACGAGGCGAACATCGCTGCCGCGCTTCAGCACGTGAAGGTGGGCGGCCTGATCGTCATCGCCGGCGGCAAGGAGGATGGCGTCCAGTCGCTCCGTAAGCGTATGGAGGGCTTCGGCCTCGAGATCGAACACATGCCGAAATATCACGGCGTGGCGCTCTGGTTCGGACGGCCGGCCGACGTTGGTGAGGTCGTCAGCAAGTTTTCCAAGCCGTCCGTGCGCGTGGATGGCCGTTTCCTGGCCGCGGCCGGCATGTTCTCGCACGACCGCGTCGATGATGGCTCGGAGTTGCTCGCCTCGCGTCTGCCTGCCGATTTCACCGGCGATGTCGCCGACTTTGGCGCCGGCTGGGGTTATCTGTCCGTCGAACTGGCGGAGCGCTCGCCGGGTGTCAGTCGCCTCGACCTCTACGAGGCCAATCACGCGACTCTTGAAGCCGCCAAGGGCAACATGGCGGAGAACTGCCCCGACGTGCCGGCGCGCTTCTTCTGGCATGACCTGGCGAGCGAACCGGTCAAGGACAGGTACGACCTCATCATCATGAACCCGCCCTTCCATGAAGGACATGCGGCGGAGCCGTCACTCGGTCAGGCGATGATCAAGACCGCTGCCTCAGCGCTGCGCGGAGGCGGGCGTCTCTTGCTGGTTGCCAATCGCGGATTGCCCTACGAGCCGGTGCTTGCAGCAAACTTCAAGGAGAGCGGCGAAACTTGCCGCAATGCGCGCTTCAAGGTGCTGTGGGCGAAGAAGTAGCCGCGGAACAGCCCAAAGGGGAGGGGGAGCTATGGATGCGGAAGCAAACAAGCAACTCGTGACGGCCTATGTCGAGGCGTTCAACCGCTTCGACATGGCGGCGTTGCGCGAGCTTTTTGCCGCCGATGCACGGATTTACGGTGTTCTGGGATATGGCGGTCTCGATGAGGTCGAGCCTATCTGGCGTGAGCTCCACGAGGGGATGAACATCAACCTCGAGATCCTCGATATCGCCGCCGAGGGGAAGAACGTCGTCGTCCGCTACCGGGAAAGCGGGCGTTATTCCGGCTTCTTCCGCGGTCTCGTGGGTCACGACCCGACTGACAAGAGCTACGAGCTCACCGCGATGGAGTGGTTTGTCGTCGAAAACGGAAAGATTGCGACCCGCTGGGGCGCCAGAGATTCGGCTGCTATTCTGCGGCAGGTCACGCATCCCTAGGGGATGCGTTTCGGAAAAGCCGGGCTCGTTTCCAAGCCCGGCTTCGGTCCTTATTCCACGTCTGCCGTGCGCAGTGCGTCCAGTGTCGGCATCGAGGTGATGTTGAAGCCTGCATCTACGAAATGGATTTCGCCGGTAACGCCTGCCGACAGGTCCGACAGCAGATAAAGGGCGGAATTGCCGACCTGATCGATCGTCACCGTCTTGCGCAGCGGCGAGTTCCGCTGGTTCCAGGAGAGGATTGCGCGTGCATCGGAAATGCCAGCGCCCGCAAGCGTCCGGATCGGGCCAGCAGAGATCGCATTGACGCGGATCCCGCTCGGCCCGTAATCCGCAGCCAGATAACGCACCGACGCCTCGAGAGCAGCCTTTGCAACACCCATGACGTTGTAGTTCGGGATGACGCGCGTCGAGCCATTGTAGGTCAGCGTCAGCATCGAACCGCCGGCATTCATGAGCGGCGCGCAGCGCTTGGCGATCTCGGTGAAGGAGAAACAGGAGATCACCATCGTGCGGCTGAAATTGTCGCGCGTGGTGTCGGCGTAAAGGCCCTTCAGCTCGTTCTTGTCGGAAAAGCCGATGGCGTGAACGACGAAGTCCAGTGTGCCCCAGCGCTCCTTGATGGCATCGACGGTGGCGTCGACCGAGGCGATGTCCTCGACGTCGCACGGCAGAACGAATTCTGAACCGACTTCGGCGGCCAGCGGCTTGACACGCTTGCCGAGAGCATCGCCCTGATAGGTGAAGGCAAGTTCCGCTCCCTGTGCTGCCAGCGCCTTCGAAATTCCCCAGGCGATGGAATGGTTGTTCGCGACACCCATGATGAGGCCGCGCTTACCCTGCATGATTCCCGTCATATTATTATCCGTTGTAGCGCTGGAAGACGAGCGTGGCGTTGGTGCCGCCGAAGCCGAAGGAGTTGGAAAGGGCAATGTCGATCTTGGCATCGTCGATGCGCTTGCGAACGATCGGAACGCCGTCGAATTCAGGGTCGAGCTCGGTGATATGCGCGCTTTCGCCGATGAACCCGGCCTGCATCATCAGCAGCGAGTAGATCGATTCCTGCACGCCGGCTGCGCCCAGCGAATGGCCCGTCAGCGACTTGGTCGACTGGATGTGCGGGATCTTGTCGCCGAAGACTTCGCGGATTGCACCGATTTCCTTGCTGTCGCCAACAGGGGTCGAGGTGCCGTGCGTGTTGATGTAGTCGACATCGCCCTTCACCGTCGCGAGCGCCTGGCGCATGCAGCGGATCGCGCCTTCGCCCGACGGAGCGACCATGTCGTAACCATCCGAGGTCGCGCCGTAGCCGACGATTTCAGCGTAGATCTTTGCACCGCGCGCCTTGGCACGCTCCAGCTCTTCCAGGACGAGAACGCCCGCGCCGCCGGCGATGACAAAGCCGTCGCGGCTGACATCATAGGCACGCGACGCCGTTGCCGGCGTCTCGTTGTACTTGGAGGACATGGCGCCCATGGCATCGAAGAGGTTCGACATCGTCCAGTCAAGGTCTTCGTGGCCGCCAGCGAACATCACGTCCTGCTTGCCCCACTGGATCATCTCTGCGGCATTGCCGATGCAGTGTGCCGAGGTCGAGCAGGCCGACGAGATCGAGTAGTTGACGCCGTGGATCTTGAACCAGGTGGCGAGCGTTGCCGATGCCGTCGAGGACATCGCCTTCGGCACGGCAAACGGGCCGATGCGCTTCGGGCTGTTGTTCTTGATGGTGATCTCGGCAGCTTCGATCAGCGTGCGCGTCGAAGGTCCGCCGGAGCCCATGATGATGCCGGTGCGCTCGTTGTTGCTGATGTCGCTCTCTTCCAGACCGGAATCGGCGATCGCCTGCTTCATTGCCACATGGTTCCAGGCGCCGCCCTGACTCAGGAAGCGCATGGCGCGGCGGTCGACCAGATCCGTCGGATCAAGCGATGGGCGACCCCAGACCTGGCACTTGAAGCCGTGCTCAGCAAAATCGTTGGAGAAGGAAATGCCGGACTTGGCGTCGCGCAGCGACGCAGTGACCTCGGCGGCATCATTGCCGATCGAGGAGACAACACCCAGACCCGTAACAACTACCCGTCTCATGTGTTTCGACCTTTTCGTTTTTTCTAACTTGGAAACCGGGCAACTACGCCCGGTGCAATCAGGCTTCTTTGTCCTTGGACAGGCCGACGCGCAGGTCGGTTGCCTGGTAGATGGTTTCGCCGTCGGCCTTCAGCCAGCCATCGGCGGTGCCGAGAACCAGGCGGCCGCGCATGACGCGCTTGAAATCGATGCCGTACTCAAGCAGCTTCGTGGTCGGGCGGATCATGCCCTTGAACTTCACTTCGCCGGTTGAAAGCGCCATGCCGCGGCCGGGCTCGCCCAGCCAGCCGAGGAAGAAGCCGGTCAGCTGCCACATGCCGTCAAGGCCGAGGCAGCCGGGCATGATCGGGTTACCCTGGAAGTGGCAGGGAAAATACCAGTCGTCGGGTTTCACGTCGTATTCAGCGCGAATGTAGCCCTTGTCGAAGGCGCCACCGGTTTCGGAAATGTCGGTAATGCGATGAACCATCAACATCGGCGGGAGAGGAAGCTGTGCGTTGCCCGGACCGAACAGTTCGCCGCGGCCGCAGGCCAGAATTTCCTCGTAGTTGAAGCTGGATTGTTTCGTCGCCATGAAAACTCTAATTCCCCCCGCAACTATGCCGATGGATGTGAACGTTTAGTCCAAGTTCAGCGGAAAATGAAGCATAAGCATGACTGAGCTTCATCCAACCTCCGGAGGACCGGCTGCGCGCCTTATTTGGTGGTCGCATACAGGAAGGCCAAGCCCCCGGCCAGCACTAATTGCGCCAAAAGCCCGATTTTGCGGCGTTTTCGCACTCTTTGTCCCCATTGAAACTATTGAAACGCTTTTGCGCAAAAGTTATATGGCTAATGAAACCTGATTGCTTGACGCTAGATTAAACCGGAGTTCGTCGGATGGTGGCAGAGGCCCCGCTTACCATTGAGGCACGGCTGAGACACGCCGGCCTTCGTCCGACGCGCCAGCGCGTCGCGCTCGGTGACCTGCTTTTCGCCAAAGGCGATCGGCACCTGACGGTCGAGGAACTCCACGAGGAGGCCGTGCAGGCGGGAGTGCCGGTGTCGCTGGCGACCGTCTACAACACACTGCACCAGTTTACCGAAGCAGGGATGATCCGCGTTCTCGCGGTCGAAAGCGCCAAGACCTATTTCGACACCAACGTCTCCGACCACCATCACTTCTTCGTCGAAGGCGAAAACGACGTGCTGGATATCCCGGTCAGTAATCTGACGATCGGCAATCTGCCGGAGCCGCCGGAAGGGCTGGAAATCGCCCACGTCGACGTCGTGATCCGCCTGCGCGCGAAGCGGCGCTGATTTCACATCACATCATCAGGATGCCGGCCGGGCTTTGCCTTGTAGGTCGGAAAGGTCCAACCGAAATAGAGTGCGCCGCCGCGCACTGAGAATGCCGCGACGACACCGACGGCAGAGGCCGCATAGAGCGGCAGGTCGAGCGCGTTCGCAGCCGTAAATATGCCGCCGCCGACCAGTGCTGCCGTGATGTAGATTTCGGGCCGCAACAGCACGGACGGCTCGTTGGCCAGTAGATCGCGCAGGATGCCACCGAAGGTCGCCGTCAACGTCCCGGTCACGATGCCGATCGTTGGCGAGCCCGTGGCGGCGAGGCCCTTCGCGGCACCCATCACGCAGTAAGCCGACAGCCCTACGGCATCGAGCCAGATCAGCAAGCGATAGCGCGATTCAACGAGGTGGGCGGTAAAGAACACCAGGACGCCGATGGCGCAGCAGACGATGACGTAAGTCGGGTTCAGAACCCAGAACACCGGCACACGGCCAAGGACAATGTCGCGCACCGTACCGCCACCCGTCCCCGTGACGATGGAGAAGAACAGGAAGCCGATCAGGTCAAGCTGTTTCCGCGAGGCCGCGAGCGCGCCTGTTGCCGCAAAAAGCGCAACGCCGGCATAATCCACATAGACGAACAGCGGCATGCAGTCCTCCAGAACCGGCGCGTATCTTTCGAATATGAATCACGGCGGCAAGGGCGGCGCAAGCCGGATCAAGCAAACTGTCCGGCCAACAGCGTCCTTATTCGACCAAAAGAGAAACCCTTCGTGAAAACGCTCCTGATCGCTCTGAACCTTGCCGCGCTACTCGTCGCCCCAGTTGCGGCCTTCGCACAGCAATCGCTTATCTCGGATCCGGAGGTCTATGAGAAGAAGCACTTTCAGGAGCAGTGCACCAAGGCGGAATTTTCGGACGGCTTCGTCCTCCGCCAGGATATCAACAATGACGGCCTGATCGACGCCGTCGTCAACGAGGGTGAGCTCACCTGCGACGGCGAGAAGGGTCCGCAGTGCAATGATGACGGCTGCACTTATAATTTCTATCTGCAGGTCGCCGAGGGTGGCTATTTCATGATCGCGACTGCCCAGGTCTACGGTTATGACTTCGTGAAGCGCTTCGGCAACATGGTGCTGGCAATGAAGATGCACCCGCGTTTCTGCGATCGTCCGGATGCCGACAAGGCGAAGGAGCCTTGTGTCGTCACAGCCCGTGTGCGCGGCACCAAGTTCGTGACGATCTCCAAGAAATAGCTAGTTCAGCCCGGATAGAGCTCTGAAGTGCGGCCGGCGAGGTAGTAGCCGACGAGCCCGAACCATTCGCGGATTGCCGTTGCCAGGTTCTGGGAATTCCGGCTCGGCTGCGTGAAATCGAAGCCAAGGCTTTCTCGCCCGTCAGTGCGGTAGTCCGTCGGCCACGGCACGACGTCGATTCCAAGTTTACGGAAGATGCCGACCGATCGCGGCATATGGTAGCCGGAGGTGATCAGCAGGCAGTTCGAAAGACCTTGGCTTGCCAGAAGCTCCTTGGTGTTCATCGCGTTTTCGAAGGTCGTGCGCGATGTCGTTTCTTCGACCAGGCGGTCTCGGCCAATGCCGAACATCGGGAAGAAGCGCGCCGATATCGCCGCGTCACCTTCGTAGATGCCGGAGATCGACCCATCGCCGCCGGAAATCAGGATTCGCGTCTGCGGAAATTTCTGCGCCAGGCGCAGCGCTTCGACGAAGCGATCGGCCCCGGCATTGAGCTCTATTCCGTGGCGGGCGGTATTCACCTCGTTCTCGAATGCACCGCCCAAGACGATCATGCACTGCAGGCTTGCCGGATCCTGCGGTTTGACAAACCGATCCTCGAGACCCTGCAGAAGGTAGTTGCCGACGGTGGTGTAGAGCGTGACGAACAAAATCAGGCCCGCAATCGCCGAGGAAACGAGACTTGTCGCACGCCAGCGGACAAGGCCCGTCACCAGGGCAAACAGGACGAAAAGGAAAGCGAGCGACAATGGCTGCCCGAAGATCCAGATGAGCTTTGAAAAGAGAAACAAGGATGTCTTCCTTCAGCGGTTTCCGCCCGCCATCTATCTGATTCGATAGGCTTCTATTGCGACTTCATTTCGTGCGCACCGCCGAACGTGGCGTGGCGTTAAAACGACGTTGCAGGCGTTTGGGGATGAGCAGAGAGGCGAGCGCAACCAGCATCGCAAAGACGGCAATCACCCACAGGGCCGCCGCACCCGCGATCTGTGTGAGCAGCGCGCCCATCACCGCGCCCGCAAACATGCCGGCCCACGGTACGATCTGGATCGTCCACTCCAATCGCTTGTCGCCGATAATCCAGCGCCCAAGGCCACGCCCAAAACGCGAGAGCGCTCCGGTCACATAGGTCAGCCCGATCGGCAGCCCCTCGATCTGCTCCACGGCCGCGTTCACCATCCCCATCGAAGCGACGATGAGATAGAAGCGCGGCATCGCCACGCTCTCGCCCATCATGAGAGAGGCGGTAGCCAGCGCGATGCTGACGCAGGAAAGCACGGCGAAGGTGCGCCGGTCCGCGAAATGCGCGATCACGATCCCGGCCGCATTGCCAAGCACGAAGACCATGATCGCCGAGAGTAGAATGGCCGCATGCCGTAGATCGCCGCCGCCGAGCGACAGGGCGGCGCGCGTTGTATTGCCCGTCATGAACGACACGAAATCACCGGTCAGCGCCAGTCCGGTCGCATCGGTCATACCCGCCAGAAAGGAAATCGCGCCGGCAAGCACCAGGCCGGTCGTCGTTCTGCGCGTGTGTATGACGCGCCGCCGTCTTTCTCGTGTCATTGAACCAAGGCTCCAGGCTGCCGATCAGTCGGCATCGGAACCATACATACCCGCAGTTGCTAAAAATTTGGCAAAGCAGTGTATGAGGAAATGACCGCGAGCGAACAGTCCTCGGGCGCGACAGCCGTTAAGACGAAAGTGGTTCCAAACGCGTCGAACAGCCAGTGTTATTCGTGTAGGGAGAAATTTGGTGGAGCTAAGCGGGATCGAACCGCTGACCTCTTGCATGCCATGCAAGCGCTCTCCCAGCTGAGCTATAGCCCCATCAAGGCGGTCCGGCTAGGCCGGTCCTGGGATGCTTCGCGAAGCGCTTGCCTCGCGGAGTGGCGGCTTCTTACTTCCGGTTTTTGGAGATAGCAAGCCAAAAAAATCGGCCCGGCGAAATTTTCTCGTCCGGGCCGAGACTTAATCCGATCAGACTTCGTCTTCGTCGCCGGTGACGCCGATGATGTCGCTCATGTCGTCGTCATCGTCGTCTTCGTCGGCTTCGAGGAAGGTGTCGTCGTCGTCGCCTTCGATTTCGACGTCGTCATCACCCATATCTGGAATCTCGTCGCCGGATGCGCCTTCTTCTGCGTCCTCGAGCGACACCAGTTCGACTTCCGTGCTTTCGGTATCGACTTCTGCCACTTCCTCTTCATCCTGGGCTTCAGCCGCTGCGGCAGCAGAGGTTTCCTCGAAGAAGGAGAGCGGATAGGACTTGCCCGTATAGGGAGAAACGATCGGATCCCGGTTCAGGTCGTAGAACTTCTTGCCGGTTTCCGGATCGGTACGCTTCGTTCCAAGTTCAGCTTTCGCCACTGTTAGCCTCGTGAGAATGGCCGAATCAAGATTCGGCAAATGCCGTGAAACCCGGCGTTCTATTCGGAATTTATAAGCCGGTCCCCATAATCGTTGCAGCACGGCATGTCAAAGCCAAACTTCATGCATCGCTCATGCGCGCCAGATGACCGGCGCCGCCATTTGTGATAGTGAGCCGGCGATTGTTCATTTGCAGGGTAGATCGGCGCGTGGCCGGCTGCCGGGATAGGTGCGAGAAATGTACCAGCCGCCGCATTTTCGTGAGGAAGACTTGGGTGTCCAGCACGCCTTGATCCGGGCACATCCGCTCGGCATGCTGATCACTGCGGGTGCTTCCGGCTTGATGGCGAATTCGGTCCCTTTCCATCTGGATGCCGCAGCCTCCGAAAAGGGGATCTTGCGCCTTCACCTCGCCAAGGCCAATCCGCAGTGGCGCGATATCGACGCCGGCGCGGATGTGCTCGCCGTCTTCCAGGGCGCCGATGCCTACATCACGCCATCCTGGTACCAGACGAAGCAGGAGACCGGTAAAGTCGTGCCGACCTGGAACTACGCGATCGTACAGGTCAGGGGCAGGGCCCGTGTCATCGACGACGCGGACTGGCTGCTTCAGCAGATCAACGCGATCACCACGCAACAGGAAGGCCCACGCGACAGGCCTTGGGCAGTGGGTGATGCGCCTGATGATTTCATCCGCGCGCAGATGAAAGGCATCATCGGCGTCGAAATCGAGATTGCAGCGATTGAAGGCAAGTGGAAGGTCAGCCAGAACCGACCGGTTGCTGATCGCGAAGGTGTTGTTGCCGGTCTCGGTGAAGAGTCCGGTCGGGAAGACATGGTCGATCTCGTCCGCCGCTACGGCGGATTGGCGGAGAAATGAACGGACAGATGAGCTCCAAACAGTTTACGATCGCCATCGATGGACCCGCAGCCGCAGGAAAGGGAACGCTCTCGCGCCGCATCGCGGAGACCTACGGCTTTCATCATCTCGACACGGGGCTGACCTACCGCGCGACGGCAAAGGCTTTGCTCGATGCCGGCCTGACGCTCGACGACGAGGCGGTGGCAGAAAAGATGGCGCGCGAGGTTGAACTGGCCGGTCTCGATCGCGATATACTTTCGAAGCATGAGATTGGCGAGGCGGCCTCGAAGATCGCGGTCATGCCTTCGGTGCGGCGTGCACTGGTGGAGGCGCAGCGGCGGTTTTCTGAAATGGCGCCCGGAACGGTGCTCGACGGCCGTGATATCGGAACCGTCGTCTGCCCGGCGGCGCCGGTAAAGCTCTATGTAACGGCAAGTCCCGAGGTTCGGGCTAAACGCCGCTACGACGAAATAACAGGCAAGGGAGGAATTGCCGATTTCGATGCCATTTTCGACGACGTCAAGCGCCGCGACGAACGCGACATGGGACGGGCCGACAGCCCTTTGAAACCAGCCGAAGACGCGCACTTGCTTGATACGTCGGAAATGAGTATAGAGGCCGCGTTTCAAGCTGCGAAATCGATCATCGATGCAGCTTTGAGCCGAAATACCTAATTCGAGCGATTTGCCCAAGCTTTGCCTGGGCTGCTTCCGAAGACTAAGCCTGAAATTCCGTCCAAGCGCCGGATTGCTTCCCGACAGGAAGCGGACTGGGTTCAGGCCCGTTCAACACGAACCAACCGGCGCATACGTATCCGGATTCGGATATGCAGGAGATTACATGTCAGTAGCTACTCCCTCTCGCGAAGATTTCGCGGCCCTTCTCGAAGAATCCTTTGCCAAGCACGACCTGGCTGAAGGCTATGTCACCAAGGGCATCGTAACGGCAATCGAGAAGGACTCTGCCGTTGTCGACGTCGGCCTCAAGGTCGAAGGTCGCATCCTACTCAAGGAATTCGGCGCCAAGGCCAAGGACGGCTCGCTCAAGGTCGGCGACGAAGTCGAAGTTTACGTCGAGCGCATCGAAAACGCTCTTGGCGAAGCAGTTCTGTCGCGCGAGAAGGCTCGCCGCGAAGAAAGCTGGGTCAAGCTCGAAGCCAAGTTTGAAGCTGGTGAGCGCGTTGAAGGCGTTATCTTCAACCAGGTCAAGGGCGGCTTCACGGTTGACCTCGACGGCGCGATTGCCTTCCTGCCGCGTTCGCAGGTCGACATCCGTCCGATCCGCGACGTTACCCCGCTGATGCACAACCCGCAGCCCTTCGAAATCCTCAAGATGGACAAGCGCCGCGGCAACATCGTCGTTTCGCGTCGTACGGTTCTGGAAGAATCCCGTGCCGAGCAGCGTTCTGAAATCGTTCAGAACCTCGAAGAAGGCCAGGTTGTTGACGGCGTCGTCAAGAACATCACCGATTACGGTGCGTTCGTTGACCTCGGCGGCATTGACGGCCTGCTGCACGTCACCGACATGGCATGGCGCCGTGTGAACCATCCGTCGGAAATCCTGTCCATTGGCCAGCAGGTCAAGGTTCAGATCATCCGCATCAACCAGGAAACCCACCGCATCTCGCTCGGCATGAAGCAGCTCGAGTCGGATCCGTGGGATGGCATCCAGGCCAAGTATCCGGAAGGCAAGAAGATTTCCGGTACCGTCACGAACATCACCGACTACGGTGCGTTCGTCGAGCTGGAGCCGGGCATCGAAGGCCTGATCCACATTTCGGAAATGTCCTGGACCAAGAAGAACGTACACCCCGGCAAGATCCTGTCCACGAGCCAGGAAGTCGAAGTCGTCGTTCTCGAAGTCGATCCGTCCAAGCGCCGTATTTCGCTCGGCCTCAAGCAGACGCTGGAAAATCCGTGGGCGGCATTCGCTCGCAACCATCCGGCTGGCACTGAAGTCGAAGGCGAAGTCAAGAACAAGACCGAATTCGGCCTGTTCATCGGCCTCGACGGCGATGTTGACGGCATGGTGCACCTCTCCGACCTCGACTGGAACCGTCCGGGCGAACAGGTCATCGAAGAGTTCAACAAGGGCGACGTCGTTAAGGCCGTCGTTCTCGATGTTGACGTCGAAAAGGAGCGCATCTCGCTCGGCATCAAGCAGCTCGGCAAGGACGCTGTCGGCGAAGCCGCAGCTTCGGGCGACCTGCGCAAGAATGCAGTCGTTTCCTGCGAAGTCATCGCAGTCAACGACGGTGGCATCGAAGTGAAGCTCGTCGACCACGAAGACATCACGTCGTTCATCCGCCGCGCAGACCTGTCACGCGACCGCGACGAGCAGCGTCCGGAACGCTTCTCGGTTGGCCAGGTTGTTGACGCCCGCGTCACCAACTTCTCCAAGAAGGACCGCAAGATCATGCTGTCCATCAAGGCTCTGGAAATCGCGGAAGAGAAGGAAGCTGTTGCTCAGTTCGGTTCGTCCGACAGCGGCGCTTCGCTCGGCGACATTCTCGGCGCGGCTCTGAAGAACCGCGGCGGCGAATAATCGCCAGCAGGCTTGAAGAACAAAAGAACCCGCCGGAGCGATCCGGCGGGTTCTTCGTTTCTGTACTGTCGTTGCAATGGCGAGCTATTCCCAGTCGACCTTGCGTCGGTAGAGCGAATAGGCTTCGTCGCCACTCACGGCGATTGGCAGGGCCGGCGCCGGGCGGTGAGGCGGCGTGCCGGCCTTGATCAGACTTTCTCGGGCGGCAATCGCTGCAGCCGCCTCACTGTCCATCAGGATGTCCGTTTCGTCGTCGTCCGACGGCTCGCCCTGCCGCTCTTCCTCTTCCGACGGCTCGCCGCCGTTGTGGTCCTCGCGGTACATCGCGTGGGCGCCACTATCGTCGGCCTCGTCCTTCGAGAACTCGTAAGGCTGCGTGGCGTACGGCACGCCCTCGACGATTTTCATGAGCACCGGCGCATAGGTCTCGTCGATCGCCTGCTGCACCGTCAAGGGTGCTGGCGGTTCCGCGGCAGGGTGTCTTTTTGCAGCCGCTGCGGCCGCTTCGGTTGCCGGTTGTTCCGCGATGAGGGGCGATTGGCGCGCAATGCCCTCCGGCAATGGATGCAGATCGGGCAGGGTGGTCAATTCTTCCGGCAGATCGGCGAGGACCGTTTCGTCGAGGATGATATCGATCTCGACCGCAGGATCGGGATCGGCGGCTTCCAGCAGCACTTCTGTTTCCTGGTCCCGAATGATTGTAACGATCAGCTTCGTGGTATCGTTCGACAGCGAGGCTGATATCGCCGGCCAGCTCTTCGGAATGATCGGGTCGCCCTTGGACGTTGTCCGAGCGGTCTCGGCTTGCACGGTTTCCCGTGCCGGATCCGCGGCGTGCCTGGGCGGCACGCTCTCCGGCACATCTTGATTAGGCTCCGCGAGCGTTTCTTCGGCGGACGCCTTGGCGGTCGGATTGACGATCGGTTCGTCAGCGACTGCATCGTTCTTGATGCGTTCGGTCCACTCGTCGCCGCCATCGATATGGGCCGCGGCAACCAGTGCGGTCTGCGGCCGTGCAGATTCCGGTTCCTGCTTTGTCGGCAGAGGTACCTGCGCAGTCCCAGCAAGATTGTCCCGATGGATGCGAATTTCCGTCCGCTGTTCCTGGCGCGTCGGCGAGGCGTCGTTCTGGCCGTAGGAGCGAACCACGGCGCGGGCGGCGAGATCGCGATCCTTGTCGCGGATCGTTTCAAGATAGGTGGCGATGCGGGCAGCCTCCGGTCCAGCCGGGTTCCGGAGCGCCTCTGCAAGCAGGCGAAGCGGAACTGCGTGGCCTTGCATCGCAAGCTGTCGCTCGACTTTTTCGATCTTCGCCGGCGGCAGCTTCTCGATCGCAGCTGCCATGCGGGAGGCAAAGGCTAGGTCGGTTTCGTCGTCCTCGCGCGGGATCGCAAGCGCCTCGCTCGTGGCACTGAGCACATCGAGAAGAGCGTCGACCATCCGCGCCCGGACAGCTAGCAGAAGAATGCTGAGCTTGCCGGAAACAGAAGAATTGAGATCGGCGCCCTGAATCTGATGCACGGGAGCAACGGCGCTGGCCGCGCGCACCAGGCCATCGGTACTGACGGCCGCGGTCTGGCTCTGGGAGGAAAGGCTTCCATTTGACGCTGCACGAACCGGAGACAACATGTCATGCTCCTTCTTTCGTAAAGTGCGGTGAAGGCAGGCTACAAGAAGGCCGCGCTCATCCGGCCCGTTGCATTCCCCGGCAGTTCGGTCTGCCTGACGCGGCGCTCCATCGCGCCGTCGAATGCATAAAAATTGGCAAATAATCTATCGAAGCGGCGTTAACGAATTACTAATGGCCGGTACGCGCATCGCCGCGCCCGGTTCAATACGTGCAAAATCCAGAAACGTCTTAGCTGTGGGCGAAAATGTCGGCTTCTTCCCAGCCGAGCAGATCGAGCTTGGCGCGCGTCGGAAGGAATTGGAAGCAGGCGTTGGCATGATCGATGCGGCCGTCTCGCACCAGCCGCTCGGTCAGCTTGTCGCGCAGCGCGTGCAGGTAAAGCACGTCAGAGGCCGCGTATTCCAGCTGCGCAGGGGACAAAGTTGCGGCAGCCCAGTCGGAGGATTGCTGCGTCTTGGAAATATCGACGTCGAGCATTTCCTTGAGATTGTCCTTCAGTCCATGCCGATCGGTATAGGTTCGGCAGAGACGTGAGGCGATCTTGGTGCAGAACACCGGCTGCATGGTGACGCCGAAGGTGTGGAACAAGACGGCAATGTCGAAGCGGCCATAGTGGAAGATCTTCTGTTGCCCATTGGCAAGCAGCGCCACGAGGTTCGGCGCTTCCTTCTGCCCGGCGGCGATGCGGATCACGTCGGCCGTGCCGTCGCCCGGTGAAAGTTGCACCACGCACAGCCGGTCGCGGCGCGGCACAAGGCCCAGCGTTTCGGTGTCGATGGCAATCGCTCCGGTATAGCGGGCGGCATCTGCCGCGGAAATATCACCTTCATGGTAACGTATGATGGCTGCCATCGATCTCATCTCACACTCGAACTGTCACTTGTGGCCTATAGCGCAAAGCCATGGCGGGCGATACCGCCAAGGCTCAGAATGTCGGCGGTGTATTGATCCAGATGAGGACGGTTTCGCCATCGTGACGGTTGCGCCAGGAGTGATAGCGACGGCTTTCGAAATAGAGCGAATCGCCGGGTCCGAGATCGAAGAACTGATCGGAATCGAGGACCAGCTCCAGCCTCCCGGAGAGTACGTGCATGAACTCCTCCCCTTCGTGTCGGTAGGCGCCTTCGCTCGCCGCACCGGGTGCGAGCACGAAACGGTGGCAATCCATCATCGTGCGGCCCTCGGCCAGAAGCTGCACCGTGACACCTGGCGTCGTTTCCGGCCATGTGCGCCAAGCGCCGGCGCGGACGACCTCGGGCATGTCGTCGCGCTCTTCCCCAGAAAGCCTGGAAACCGTGGTGCCATAATATGCCGCAAGGTCGTGCAACGTCTTGAAACTCACCCCCTGGGAGGTGCGTTCGAGCGTCGACAGTGTCGAGGCAGCAATGCCAACGTCACCGGCAACCTGATCCAGTGTCTTGCCGGCGCCGTGGCGCAGACTGCGCAGCCGCCGACCTAGATCCGAGGCGTCAGACGCATCCGAATTTTCAGATGGTTCCTCGCTTTCCAATGCCTCGCGAATGGCGGCCGGATTGAGTCCGCGCTCGGTTCGATACCAGGCTATCTTTTTTAACCGTGCGACGTCCTCGGCGCTGTATTGCCGGTGCCCGGTTTCCGACCGGTCCGGAACGACGAGGCCCTGGCTTTCCCAAAGGCGCAAGGTCGATGCGGAAACGCCTGCTGATTTTGCCGCCTCCGCCACTTTGTAGCGCACGGGCGTACCGTTGTTCATAAGCCAAATAATCCCGGTTCGTCTGTCTTCTTCAGGCCTTATCCGACCCCGATTTTTCTTGAACGACCATCGCTGAAAACGACAGCAGTTTGAAGCGGCAAATGCCGCTTGATTTCTTGCAGGAAAAATGTAGGAATTTTCTACATGTCTTGCCGAAGTTTTGCAAGATAGTTCATCCATTCCAGAGCAGGAACGCACCGATGGCCGCGACCACCCTCACAGACCGAAAGAATGCCGCAATCTCGCGTGGCGTTGGCATGACGACGCAGATCTATGCCGATCGCGCAGAAAATGCCGAGATCTGGGATAAGGAAGGTCGACGCTATATCGACTTCGCGGCCGGCATTGCCGTCCTCAACACCGGTCACCGTCACCCGCGCGTGATCGCCGCCGTCAAGGATCAGCTCGATCATTTCACCCATACCTGCCACCAGGTGGTGCCTTACGAGAGTTACGTGCATCTGGCCGAGCGCTTGAATGCGCTGACGCCCGGCAACTTCGAGAAGAAGACGATCTTCGTCACAACAGGTGCCGAAGCCGTCGAGAATGCGGTGAAGATCGCCCGTGCCGCGACCGGCCGCTCCGCCGTGATTGCCTTTGGCGGCGGTTTCCATGGCCGCACCTTCATGGGTATGGCGCTGACCGGCAAGGTCGTGCCCTACAAGGTCGGTTTCGGCGCAATGCCGGGCGATGTCTTCCATGTCCCGTTCCCGGTCGAGCTGCATGGCGTGACGCCGGATCAGTCGCTGGCCGCGCTGAAGAAGCTGTTTGCCGCCGATGTCGATCCGCAGCGCGTTGCCGCCATCATTATCGAGCCAGTTCAGGGCGAGGGTGGTTTCTACCCGGCGCCGGTCGCCTTCATGAAGGCGCTGCGCGAACTCTGCGACCAACACGGCATCCTCCTGATCGCCGATGAGGTGCAGACCGGCTTTGCTCGTACCGGCAAGATGTTCGCGATGGATCATCATGAGGTCGCACCCGACCTGATGACGATGGCAAAGAGCCTCGCTGGTGGATTCCCGCTGGCCGCCGTCACGGGTCGTGCCGAGATCATGGATGCGCCCGGACCGGGCGGTCTCGGCGGTACCTATGGCGGCAATCCTCTTGGCATCGCTGCGGCTCACGCAGTCCTCGACGTCATCAAGGACGAAGATCTCTGCGATCGCGCCAATCAGCTTGGCAACCGGTTGAAGCAGCGCCTGGAATCACTGCGCGAAAAGGTGCCAGAAATCGTCGATATCCGCGGTCCGGGTTTCATGAACGCTGTCGAGTTCAACGACAAGACGACGAAGCTGCCGAGCGCCGATTTCGCCAACAAGGTTCGCCTGATTGCGCTTGAGAAAGGCCTGATCCTGCTGACGTGCGGCGTGCATGGAAACGTCATCCGTTTCCTCGCCCCGATCACGATCCAGGATAGTGTCTTTGGCGAAGCGCTCGACATTTTGGAAGCATCGATCCTCGAAGCAAGCGGTAAGTAGGGCCAGCCCTTCTTTGCCTGGAGTTACATGACATGGCATTCACGACTGCATTGACAAAACACGTTCCCTTTTCCTCGCCGTTCCTGCGCGATGCCGGCTATATCAACGGTAGCTGGACGGCCGGCGGCGCGACCAAGACCTTTGACGTCCTCAATCCTGCCACCGGCGAGGTTCTCGCCTCGCTGCCCGACATGGGGGCTGCCGAGACGCGGGAAGCAATCGACGCCGCCTACGCTGCTCAGCCGGCCTGGGCCGCGCGGCCCGCAAAGGAGCGCGCCGGGATTCTGCGCAAATGGCATGACCTGATGGTCGCTCATGCCGATGAACTGGCCGCCATCCTGACCGCTGAAATGGGCAAGCCTTTCCCCGAGGCCCGCGGCGAGATCCTTTACGCTGCAGCCTATGTCGAATGGTATGCGGAAGAGGCCAAACGCATCTATGGCGAGACAATCCCTGCGCCGTCGAGCGACAAGCGCATGATCGTCATCAAGCAGCCGGTTGGCGTCGTCGGCACGATCACGCCTTGGAATTTTCCGGCCGCGATGATCACTCGCAAGATCGCCCCGGCGCTGGCTGTCGGCTGCGCGGTCGTCTCAAAGCCTGCCGAGCAGACGCCGCTGTCGGCGCTGGCACTTGCCGTTCTCGCCGAGCAGGCCGGTATTCCGGCCGGCGTCTTCAACGTCATCGTCGGAGAAGACGGCCCGGCAATCGGCAAGGAGCTTTGCGGCAACGACAAGGTGCGCAAGATCAGCTTCACCGGATCGACGGAGGTCGGCCGCATTCTGATGCGCCAGTGCGCCGATCAGATCAAGAAGATCAGCCTCGAGCTTGGCGGCAACGCGCCCTTCATCGTCTTTGACGATGCGGATCTGGACGCAGCGGTCGAGGGCGCTCTGGCGTCCAAGTATCGCAATGCCGGCCAGACCTGCGTCTGCGCAAACCGCCTTTATGTCCAGTCAGGAGTCTATGATGCCTTCGCCGCCAAACTTGCGGCCAAAGTCGAGACGATGGCCGTCGGTGACGGTTTCAAGGCTGGCGTGACGATCGGCCCGTTGATCGACGAGCAGGGCCTATCCAAAGTGGAGAGCCACGTTGCAGATGCTGTTTCGAGGGGAGCGAGGATTCTGACGGGCGGCAAGCGCGTCGAGGGTGCCGGCACCTTCTTCACACCGACCGTGCTCACCGGCGTCACCCGCGAGATGAAGGTCGCGCGCGAAGAAACGTTCGGTCCCGTCGCGCCGCTCTTCCGCTTCGATACGGTCGAGGATGTGATCGCCCAGGCCAACGACACCGAGTTCGGCCTCGCCGCCTACTTCTTCGCCGGCGACCTGAAAAAGGTCTGGCGTGTCGCAGAGGCGCTGGAATACGGCATGGTCGGAATCAATACCGGCCTGATGTCGACGGAAACGGCACCCTTCGGCGGCATCAAGCAGTCTGGCCTCGGCCGCGAAGGCTCGCGCCACGGTGCCGATGACTATCTGGAGATGAAGTATCTCTGCATGGGCAATGTCTGAGCGACACGTCGCTCACGACAGTTGAGGCATTGCAAACGGGATCGCCGGCCGCGGCGGTCCCGTCTTTTTCGGTTAGCTTTGCTGTGCTTGCCCTCCCAGCTGCCAATCCGGCAGCGGGAAGATGCGATCATAGGCCCAGTTGAAAACGAACGCGTATACCACGTAGAAAAGCGCGAAGGACACATCCATCGTCAGCGCCTGGATGACGCTGATGTCGAGGTACCAGGCGATCATCGGCAGTAGCGCGAGCAGCAACCCGACCTCAAACATGACCGCATGCAGGACGCGGACCGCAACACTCTTTTGCGTGCCGCCGGTGAGGTATTGCATCAGATGGTCGAAGCCGAGATTGTAGAGATAGTTCCAGGCTGTCGCGAGCGTCGCGCCGGCGACGCCGATCACGCCGATATCGGCCATAGGCATGCCGAAGGCCAGCGCGCCGAGCGGCGTGACAAGGGAAAGTCCAATGATTTCGAAGCTGATGGCGTGACGGACACGGTCTGCGGTTTTACGCATGGTCTACCCTTAGTGGGAATGTTCGGGTCGTCCCGAGTTGATGCCCATAGAGGGGGAGGTCGTCCTCACTCCCTTTTAATAGGTATTCTGGCAGCCGAAGACAAGGGCGGCACCCTGCTCAGTAGTGCGGCGGCCGTGTATTCGCCGGCGCTTCCAGCGATTGCTCCTCAAGCGACAGAAACCGTTCCGTCAGCCTGTCCAGCTTGGCCCGCGTCTGCTCCACGGCCTTCCATTGTTCGGCCAGCTGGTCGGACAGCTCCTCAATCGTCTTTGCCTGATGGGCAACGATTTCCTCGAGCTTTGTAATGCGGTTCGTCTCTTCGGACATGGAACCTCCTCGCCGCAACCGGCCAATGTCATGCCATCTGAAAAGCGGAAATAGTCCGCGCGGTCAATCGTTTCGAGGGCGGTGACGTGCGATTTGCAAAAGTGAACCGTTTGGTTACTAAAAGCCCTTGCCGCGCCCCACGTTGTGGGGTAGGGCGGTAGCCCTTCAGGGAGGAATTCTCATGGATCTTGGTAACGGCTTTCTTCATCCAGACCGGCTCTTTCCGGCCGATCCGGCAACCCGCACGGTCGCGCGGGACCTCTACGAGACGGTTCGGGCCCTGCCGATCGTAAGCCCACACGGGCATACGGAACCCTCGTGGTTTGCCGACGACAAGCCGTTCGAGGATGCGTCCTCGCTGCTTGTCATTCCGGACCATTATCTCTTCCGGATGCTGCACAGCGTTGGCGTCAAACTCGACGATCTCGGCGTGCCTCGCCTCGACGGCAAGCCGGTTGCCAAGGGCCGTGACATCTGGCGCGCTTTCGCCGCGCAATACCATCTCTTCCGCGGTACGCCCTCCAGCCTCTGGGTCGATCATGCGATGTCGGCCGTCCTCGGCTGTGAAGAGCCGCTAACGCCTGAAAATGCGGATGCGCTTTACGACCATATCAATGCGCAGCTGGCGCTGCCGGAGTTCCGCCCGCGCGCCCTGCACAAGCGCTTCGGTATCGAGACGATCGCCACGACCGAGGGCGCGCTCGACCCGCTGGTGCATCACCAGAAGATGGCGGAAGACGGCTGGATCGGCCGCGTCCGCACCACCTACCGGCCGGACAGCGTCACCGACCCGGATGCCGTCGGCTTCCGCGAAAACCTGGTTCGGCTTGGCGAACTGACCGATTGCGACGTGACAAAGTGGGATGGGCTGATCGATGCCCACCGCAAGCGCCGCGCCTATTTCCGCCAGTACGGCGCGACTGCCACCGACCATGGCGTGCCGACGGCCTTCACGGCCGACCTGCCGCTGGCTGACAAGCAGCGCTTGCTCGACAAGGCGCACAAGGGGACGCTGAGCGCCGAGGAAACGGAACTTTACCGCGGCCAGATGCTGACCGAAATGGCCGGGCTTTCAGCCGAAGACGGCATGACGATGCAGATCCATGCCGGCTCGCGCCGCAACACCGATCGCGAACTGTTCCAGACCCGCGGCCCGAACATGGGCGCGGATATCCCGACGCCGACCGATTGGGTCGGCGGGCTTTCAGCAATGCTCGCCAAGTATGGCAATGCGCCGGGCCTGCGAGTGCTCCTCTTCACTCTCGACGAGACGACCTATGCCCGCGAGCTGGCACCGATGGCCGGCCATTGGTCCTGCCTGATGATCGGTCCGCCCTGGTGGTTCCACGACAGCCCGAACGGCATTCGCCGCTATCTCGACCAGGTGGTGGAGACGGCCGGTTTCGCCAACCTGGCGGGCTTCAACGACGATACGCGCGCGCTTCTGTCGATCCCGGCGCGCCACGATGTCTGGCGCCGCGAGGTCTGCCGCTTCCTGGCGCAGTTCGTGACCGAACACCGCATGTCTCGCAAGGAAGCCGAGATCGTCGCCGGCGAGCTCTCCTACGGAAATGCGAAGAAGGCATACAAGCTGTGACCGAACGTCTGACGAGCCTTTCCGACCTCGCGCCGACTGCCAAGCTTCCCGGCTATAATCGCAACGGGTTGAAGCCGGGTATCCTGCATCTCGGTCCCGGCGCATTCTTTCGCGCCCATTTCGCGCCGTTCACGGATGCCGCGATTGCGGCCGCCGGTGGCGATTGGGGCATCGAGGTTGCGAGCCTGCGGACAGCCGACGTCGCCGATCACCTGAATGAGCAGAACGGCCTCTATACGATGCTCGTGCGCGATACATCGGGCACGACGGCGAATGTCATCGGTCCGATCCTGCGCGCGCATGTGGCGACCCGCAATCCCGGCGATCTCCTTGCCCGGCTTGAGGATCCCGCGATCAAGATCGTCAGTCTGACGGTCACGGAGAAGGCTTATGGCTTCGATTCCGCGACCGGCGGCTTGGACTTGAAGCATCCCGACATTGCCGCCGACCTTGCCAACCGCCATGCGCCCCGTGGCGTCATCGGCTACATCGTCGAGGGGCTTGCACGCCGCCGCGCCAAGGGTATCGCGCCGTTCACACCGCTCAGCTGCGATAACCTGCCGAGCAACGGCGCCGTCCTGAAGCGGCTCGTGCTCGAGTTCGCCGCTTGCATCGATCCGGAGCTTCGCGAGTGGATCGAAAAGAACGTGCCCTTCCCATCGACCATGGTCGATCGCATCACGCCGGCAAGTACCGATGCCACCTATCGCGATGCCGAAAGACTCACCGGCAGGCAGGATCTGGTGGCGATCGAGACCGAACCCTTCACGCAATGGGTGATCGAGGATCACTTCGCCAACGGCCGTCCGGAGTGGGAAAAGGCCGGCGCGCTGATGGTCGAGGAAGTCTCCGCTTACGAAAAGATGAAGCTGCGGATGCTGAACGGCGCGCACTCGCTGCTCGCCTATCTCGGTTACATAGGCGGCTATGAATTTATCCGCGACGTCATGGATGACGTCGGCCTTGCGGCGCTTGCGCGCCGCCACATGAACGCGGCCGCCGCCACGCTCGATCCCGTGCCCGGTATCGATCTTGAAGTCTATGCCGACGAGTTGATAGCGCGCTTTGCGAACAAGGCGATTGCCCACCGCACCTATCAGATCGCCATGGACGGCACGCAGAAGCTGCCGCAGCGCCTCCTCGAGCCGGCCGCCGAAGCCTTGGCGAACGGCAGCAAGGCGGAAACCTATGCGATCGCAGTGGCTGCCTGGATGCGCTATGTCCTTGGCGTTAACCGGGATGGCGAACGCTACGAATTGCGCGACCCGCGCGCGGGGGAAATTGCTGCGCTCCTGGCCGACGTGCCGCGCAATGGCGGCGCGGTGTCGAAAGCCCTGTTCGGGCTGGCGGGCCTTTTCCCGGCGGCGCTGACTGGCAATATCGGCTGGACCGAGGATGTGGCGAACAAGCTTGAGATCCTGATCCAGGACAACAAGCTGCCGCTGTTCTAAGGAAGGGTGCTGCGACGGTGCGGGCCGTCGCAGTATGGATTTTCGAGGCCCTTCCATCTGTGGCGAGGGCTGGGTTTTAGCGCGTTGCCCTCCCATAACCCGTCATCCCTGTGCTTGTCACAGGGATCCAGCGCCCAAGTCCTTGGGCGCAGGAGATTCTTTTCCACGAGTTATGGTCATTCACCGCGCCGGCCGGTGGCTGGATTCCTGTGACAAGCACAGGAACGACGGCCTGGGCTCAGTGCCTATCCCTTCACGCGCGCCATATCGGGATCGTAAAGCGGTTTCAGCGAGACCTGACAGGGCACGCGCTCGCGCGCCACGTCGAGTTCGTAGCTACCGGACAGCACGAAGTCTTCGCTCACACCGCCCGGGTTGCGCACATAGCCGTAGCCGATCGGCTTCCCGATCGTGTAGCCGAAGCCGCCGCTGGAAAGCCAACCCACACGCTTGCCGTCGCGATAGATGGTCTCGCGGCCAAGCAGCACGATATCGGGATCCTCGGGCACGAAGCAGGCGAGCATCTTCTTGACGCCCGACGCGAGCTGCCGTTCGATCGCCTCGCGGCCACGAAACGGCGTGTTCTTCCTCGTCTTCACGGCCCAGCCAAGCCCGGCTTCAACAGGTGTATGATCCGGACCGATATCCGAGCCCCAGGCGCGATAGCCCTTCTCAAGACGGCAGCTCTCGATGGCGCGATAGCCGGCATTGACAAGCTGTAGCGGACCGCCCGCCGCCATCAGCGCATCATAAACGGTCGTCGCATATTCAATCGGCATATGAAGTTCGTAGCCGAGTTCGCCGACATAGGTGATGCGCAGCGCCCGGACCGGGCAGCCCGCAATGCCGATCGTCTTGACGCGGCCGAACGGGAACGCCGCGTTGGAAACATCGCTGCTGGTCACCTTCTCCAACACTGCGCGCGCATTCGGCCCCATCAGAGACAGCACGGAGTAGGCTGAGGTGACATCGACAAGTTCCGCATGCATTCCGCTCGGAATACTGCGCGCTATCCAATCGAAATCGTGGGTCGCAAAGCCAGTGCCGGTGACGATGTAGTATTCGTCGTTGGCGATGCGCGCACAGGTCAGGTCGCATTCGATGCCGCCCTTGTCGTTCAGCATCTGCGTGTAAATCAGCGATCCGATCGGTTTGGCAACATCGTTGGAGGCGATCCACGACAGCGCCGCCTCGGCATCGCGCCCCTTCAGCACGAACTTGGCGAAGGAGGTCTGGTCGAAGATGACGGCGGCCTCGCGCACAGCCTCGTGCTCGCGGCCGACGGCATCATACCAGTTCTGGCGGCCATAGGTGTAGACATCCTTCGGTTCCTCGTTGGCGAAGAGATCGGCAAACCAGTTTGGCCTTTCCCAGCCAAGCTTTTCGCCGAAGCAGGCGCCCTGTGCCTTGAGCCGGTCGTAGAGCGGCGATTTGCGGCACGGCCGGCCGCTCGAATATTCCTCGAAGGGGAAGGCCAGCGTGTAATGCTTGCCATAGGCCTCGAGCGTGCGGGTTCGCACCCAGTCGGTATCGAAATGCGGCCTGCCGAAGCGGCGGAGATCGACCGGCCAGAGATCGTAGGGCGGCTCGCCCCTGGCGACCCATTCGGCCAGCGCCATGCCGGCACCACCGCCGGATGCGATGCCAAAGGCATTGAAGCCGGCACCGACGAAGAAATTCTTCAGCTCCGGGGCCTCGCCGAGAATGAAGTTGCCATCAGGCGTAAAGCTCTCCGGTCCGTTCAGCAGCTGCTTGACACCGACAGACTCGAGCGCCGGAACGCGGCCAAGCGCCTGCTCCATGATCTGCTCGAAATGGTCGAAATTGCTGTCGAGCAGGGTGTAGTGGAAACCCTCGGGAATGCCCTTCACCGCCCAGGGGATAGGGTTCGGCTCATATCCGCCCATGACGATGCCGCCGACTTCTTCCTTGTAATAGGTCAGCCGGTCCGGATCGCGCAGCGTCGGCAGGTTCGACGGAACGCCGAAGGATTCGGTGATGATATATTGGTGCTCGACGGAGACGAGCGGCACGTTGACGCCGAAGCGCGCAGCAAAGGATCGCGTCCACTGGCCAGCGCATACAACGACGCGCTCGCACTCGATCCGCCCGTGCTCGGTGATCACGGCGCGGATCCGGCCCTTGTCTATCTCGAGATCGAGAACCTCGGTATCCTCGAATGTCGAGACGCCCGACATGCGTGCGCCCTTGGCAAGCGCCTGCGTGATATCGGACGGATTGGCCTGGCCATCGGTCGGCAGGTAGGCGGCGCCGACGAGGTCGTCTATCGTCATCAGCGGCCAGAGGTCGAAAGCCTCTTGCGGTGTCAGCAGCTGCATATCGAGCCCAAAGGATTGCGCCGTTGTCGCCTGCCGTTTGACTTCGGTCCAGCGTTCCTCGTTGCAGGCAAGCCTGAGACCGCCATTCATTTTCCAGCCGGTGCCCAACCCCGTCTCGGCTTCCAGTTTCTTGTAGAGATCGACGGAATAGCCGAGCAGCTGGGTGATGTTGGCGCTGGTGCGCAGCTGGCCGACGAGGCCGGCGGCATGAAAGGTCGTACCCGAGGTCAGCTTCTTGCGCTCGAGGAGAACCGTGTCCGTCCAACCGAGCTTGCCGAGATGGTAGGCCGTCGAGCAGCCGATGATGCCGCCGCCGATGACGACCGCCTTGGCGGTCTTTGGCAATTCCTTCGTCATATTATCGATCCTGTTCAAAAAGGTCGTAGGCGCGCTCGAAGCGCGCAAGATTCTCGGCCGTATAGCCGGCATAGTCGAAATCGATGGTGGAATGGATCTCGGAGACCATGCTCCACAGCGTCTCACGCAGCAGCGAAGCGCATTTCATCGCCGTGTAGCGGTACCGGAGATCGCTCGTCACTGCCTGACCGAAGTAGATCTCCAGCATTTGGTGTTCGTCCTCCTCGCCAAGCTGGTTGTTGGAGGCGAGCCCCCCGAGATCGAAGAGCGGTGTATTGAAGCCGGCATAGTCCCAATCGATCAGCCAGAGGCGCTTGCCGTCATCGAGGAAGTTTGCCGCAAGTAGATCGTTGTGGCCGAAGGCTATGTCAAAGGGACCGGCCGCGTTCTCGAGCCGCTCCGCTTTTTCAAGCACGGCTGGCAGGCGCGCAACATAGGTGCTGCCGGTGGCATCGAGATGCGCCGCATAATCTCGAATGACGTGAAACACCCAGAAGATTGCGGCGGGGCCGCGGAAGTGTCGGGCGATCTCCCGATGACAAGCGTGCACGAGCGGCACCACGCGCTTGAGCATTGCGGGATTCTTTATGTCGTCGGGTGTCAGCGCCCTGGCTTCGATGAAATCAAGGACCAGTACGCCGGGCTGATGATGGATTACGGCCGGCGAAAGCCCGGCTGCGTGTGCGGCGTGGCTGGCGGCAAGCTCGTTTTGCCGGCTGATGTGATGAACGGGAATGTCTTCTCCGAGCCGAACGACACGGCGAACCGCGCGATCCCGCACCAGATAATTCCGGTTGGTGATGCCGCCGGTGATAGGCTCAATCTCGATCGGACCCTGCCAGATGCCGAGTGCATAAATCCGATCTTCAGGCGTCACGCTAGTCTCCCCTCGCGGCCTATCCTATTGAAATCATGGCCAGAGCGGGATCGGCTGTCAAGCGTGCTAGATGGTAGCACCCGAGGCGTCGAAGACGTGACACCGCGCCGGGTCGAACGAGGCCTTCACGTTCGTCCCCCGTTCGACCTTCTGCTGCCCGTCGAGCGCGATCGTCAGTTGCTGCCCATCCGGCGTCGTTGCATAGAGCATCGTCGCGCCGCCGAGGTTCTCGACAAGATCCACGTTGACGGTCGCGAGCGTGATACCGCTGTTTTCAAGCACGGAGAGATGCTCCGGGCGGATGCCGAAAGTGACGGTTTGTCCGGCCTCGGCGTTGAGCCTGCGCGGCAGGCGAACGGAATTGCCGCAGACGTTGATGGTCGTCTCGGCTTCGCCGACCTGCTCGACGCGCGCCTGCAGGAAGTTCATCTTCGGGCTGCCGATAAAGCCTGCCACGAAACGGTTGGCCGGATTGTTGTAGAGATCGAGCGGTGCACCGACCTGCTCGATGCGGCCAGCGTTCAGCACGACGATCTTGTCGGCCATGGTCATGGCTTCCACCTGATCGTGGGTGACGTAGATCATCGTGTTGCCGAGGCTGCGGTGCAGCCGGGAAATCTCCACACGCATCTGCACGCGCAGTTCCGCGTCGAGGTTGGAGAGCGGTTCGTCGAATAGGAAGATGCGCGGCTCGCGGACGATCGCGCGGCCGATCGCCACGCGCTGGCGTTGGCCGCCGGAGAGTGCCTTCGGCTTGCGCTCCAACAGCTTTTCGATCTGCAGGATTTCGGCGGCGCGCTTCACCTTCGGCTGGATTTCGGCTTTCTTGTAGCCAGCAGTCTCCAATCCAAAGGCAAGGTTCTTGTAAACCGACATATGGGGATAGAGGGCATACGACTGGAAGACCATCGCGATGCCGCGCTTGGCCGGCGCCACTTCATTCATCCGCTCGTTGTCGAGCAGAAGTGCGCCGCCGCTAATCTCCTCGAGCCCCGCGATCATGCGCAGCAGGGTGGACTTGCCACAGCCTGACGGGCCGACGAAGACCGCGAACTCGCCGGGATCGATCTTCAGGTCGATACCGTGAATGACGTCCAGGGAGCCGTACCGCTTCTCGACCTTCTGGAGAACGACGCTTGTTGCCATGATCTCAGGATCCTCCCTGGTCCATTATTTCGTGCGAGCACGCCAGTCGGCGTACTTCGGGCTGTCCGATCCGATTGGCAGGATGACTTCGCTGCCGGTATCGGACGATTGGTAGATGGCGGTCACGAGTTCCAGCGCGCGGCGCGCGTCCCCTGTTGTCACCGGCAGCGGTCCATTGCCGCTGAGAAAGGCGTGGAAATGCTCCATCTGCGTGGTAAAGCGCGGCGCGACCGGTCGCCAATGACCGATGATGGCATTGATGCGCGCCTGCACATCGTCATTCGCGGCGATGATCTTCCATGGATCTTTGCCTGGCGAGTAAGGTTCATGATTGCTTTCGAAGGTGACGTTTTCAAAGTGCAGCCGCAAACGGCTGATCTCCTCCTGGGAGCCCAGCGTGCAGGAGAGAGACACGAAGGCGCCGCTCTGCATCAATAGGCTTGCCGACGCACAGTCCTCGACCTCGATGTCGTTGACGCGAGTTGCAACGCGACCGAACACCTTCGATACCGGCCCCATCAGATGCAACAGCATATCGTGCAGGTGCAGCGCATGGGTTACCAACACGCCCCCAAGCTCTGTCGCCCATTTGCCGCGCCAGGGCACGGAGTAATATTCGGGCATTCGGCGCCAGAAAGTCTCCACCGAGCCCAGATAAGGCCTGCCCGCGATACCCGCCTCGATGATCCGCTTCGCCTTCTCGATGCCGTCGCCGTAGCGATACTGGAAGATCGGCATCAGCGTGCCCTTGGCCGTCTTCTCCGCCTCCATGATCGTGTCGACGCCGGAAAGCGATCCGGTTAGCGGCTTCTCGCAGATGACGTGCTTGCCGGCGGCGAGAGCTGCCACCACCTGCTCAAGGTGAATGCCGGGCGGAGTGCAGATATCGACGATGTCGACACTCGCGTCATCAAGCACATCGGCAAACGAGGTCGTGCGCTTGGCGATGTCGAATTCGTCGCCGATTTCCCGCAGGCGTTCCTCGTTCAGGTCGCAGATCGCCACGACCTTGAACTTGTCGGGATGCGGCAGGTAGCCTTCGACGATGTGTGAACGGCCGATGCCGCAGCCGACGATCGCAACTCGCTTGATACTCATTGACCTATGTCCGTAATTGCATCAGCGCTTCATGCCGGTCGTGGCGATGCCCTCGATCAGCAGGCGCTGGAAGAATAGGAAGAAGAAGAACACCGGCACCAGCGTCAGCGTGGACATGGCGAACAGGCCGCCCCAATCCGATGCGCTGGTCGAGTCGACGAATGTGCGCAGACCGAGCTGGATCGTGTAGGTGTTCATATCGTTGAGGTAGATCAATGGCCCGAAGAAGTCGTCCCAGGTCCAGATGAAGGAGAAGATCGCGGCGGTCGCAAGCACCGGCAGCGACAGCGGCAGCATGATCTTCCAATAGATGCGCCAGGCGCTGCAGCCGTCCATCATGGCGGCCTCATCGAGCTCGCGCGGGATACCGCGGAAGAACTGAACCATCAGGAAGATGAAGAAGGCATCGCTTGCCAGGAACTTCGGCACGACAAGCGGCAGGATGGTGTTCACCCACCCGAGGTTGAGGAACAGCACATACTGCGGAATGAGCGTCACGTGATACGGGATCATCAGCGTGCCGAGCATGATCGCAAACCAGAAGTTCCGGCCGGCAAAGCGCAGGCGTGCAAAGGCATAGGCTGCCAGCGAGCAGGCAACGACATTGCCGATGACTGTCAAAATCGAGATGACGAGCGAGTTCCAGAAGAAGCGGCCGAAAGTGATGTCGAGCCCGATCCAGCCGCGCAGGTAGGACGAGAAGTCGATCGACGACGGAATAAGCGACGTAGACGAGAAGATCTCGTTTTCTGGGCGGACCGAAGCGGACACCATCCACAGCAGCGGATAGAGCATCAGCAGCGAACCAAGGATCAGCAGCGTGTGGATCGCGATTGACGTCGGAAAGCTGCGCTTGGTGATATCAGACGGCGGCGCCGTGACAGCAGTGGTGATCCCGTTAGTCATCGTAGTGCACCCAATAACGCGAGGTCAGGAAGGAGAAGGCAGTGAAGATCGCGATGATCAGCACGAGGATCCAGGCAAGCGCCGAGGCGTAGCCCATGCGGAAATTTCCGAAAGCCTCCTGATAGAGATAGAGCGTGTAGAACAGCGTCGAATTGATCGGCCCGCCCGTCCCACCCGAGATGATGAAGGCCGGCGTGAAGGCCTTGAAGGCGTCGATCGTCTGGACGACGGCATTGAAGAAGATGACAGGCGTCAGGAGCGGCAGGGTGATCTTGTAGAACTGCCGGAACTTGGATGCTCCGTCGAGGCTGGCCGCCTCATACATGTCGGTCGGAATCTGCCGCAGACCAGCCAGGAAGATGATCATCGGAGAGCCGAACTGCCAGACGCTGAGTGCCACGAGCGTGTAGAGCGAGTAGCTCGGATGCGAGATCCAGCTCGGTCCCTGGATGCCCAAGTGGGCAAGTGCGGCATTGACCAGTCCGTCGCCGGCAAACAGCTGCCGCCAGAGGACGGCGATCGCCACGCTGCCGCCCAACAACGACGGCAGATAGAAGATCGCGCGGTAGAGCGGCAGGCCGCGAACGCCCTTGTTAAGGGCCATTGCGACCAATAGCGCGAAGGTCAGCTTGAAGGGCACCGACAGCACCACATAAGTCAGCGTGACCCGCATCGCTGCGGCAAATTTCGGGTCGGCGGTTGCGATGCGCACGTAGTTTGCCGCGCCCACCCACTCGGCCGACCGGATCATGTCGAAATCCGTGAACGAGAGGTAGAGCGAGATGACGGCCGGTCCGAGCGTCAGCCCGAAGAAGCCGATCAGCCACGGCAAAAGGAAGAGATAGCCTGGGGCGTTGGCGGTCCAGAGGCGTTTGAAACGCCCCTGGGCTGCCGCCCCATATTCACTCTTGATACCGTCCGGGGCGGTCGTGCGCATCACATCACTCATCCGCGTCAGCCTTTGGCGAGAATGCGGCTGAGTTCGTCGACCAACTGCTTGCCACCGTCGCTCGGCGAAAGCTGGCCGAAGGCAATCTGCTCTGCGATCGTGCGAAGCACGACCTGGCCTTCACCGGCACCGGAGGGCGGCGGCGGCGGCAACTTGCCGGCAAGGTCACCAAGGCCGCTGACATAGTCGAGCGCGATCTTGCCTGTTGCATCAAGCTTGGCAGCCACGACGTCGCGCATCGCCTTCGATTCCGGAATACCGCGTTCGACGTCGAGCGCGAGAGCGGCATCGGGGTTGGTGACGAAGAAGTTGACGTAGTCGACAGCTTGGTCGATCACCTTCGACTGCGAGGATACGGAGAAGAACATCGACGGCTTGCGGTAGTGGCCGCCCTTCGAATCCGACTTAATGCGCGGATAGTTGTTCAGCGCCAGCTTGTCCTTGCTGACGGCCTGGAAGCCGACGAACTGGTTACTGTGCGCGTAGTCGGCAGCAGCCTTGCCGAGCGTGACCGGGCTAGTGTCGATCGTATCCTTGTAGAGCGCCTGGACATCAGGTGGCACGCAGGCGTTCGCTTCGCGGAACTTGCTCCACATGTCGAACCATTCAGAAGCGTCCTCTGCGCCGAAGGCGACCTTGGAATCGGCCGTGTAGAGTGCCTTGCCGCGCTGTCTGAGATAGTTTTCCAAGAGCGGTTCGTTGCCACTGCCGTCGGCAAAGCCGAAGAAGCCCTTGCGCTTGCCGGCCTTGGTAATCTCGGCACCGATCTTGCCAAACTCTTCCCAGGTGGTTGCCTGCGTCGGCAGATCGACGCCAGCTTCCTGGAACGCGGTGGTGTTCAGAACGGTCGCTGCGGCGTTGGCGCCGAGGCTGACGCCGTAGAAGTGCCCGTCAACGCTGCCGCCCTCGATCTGCGCCGGGTCGAAATCGCCAAGATTGAGCTTCGACGGCATGTAGGACTCGAGCGGGGCGAGCGCGCCGCGCCGCGCATATTCAACGATATAGCGGTAGTCCATCTGGATGACGTCGGGCGCATTGCGGCCGGCGACCTGCGTCGCCAGGCGTGGCCAATAGTCGCCCCATCCGAGGAATTCACCGGTGATCGACGTTCCCGCATTCTTTGTCTGATAGAGTTGCGAGACCTTGTTGGTGCGGTCGGCGCGGGGCTGCGAACCCCACCATAGAAGCCGCAAGCGGGTGTCGGCGGCAAAAGCCTTGGATCCCAGTGCCGACAGTGAAAGAAGCGTTGCTCCCCCCGCCATGAAGTTACGTCTGCTTACGCGTAGTGTCATCTGTTCTCCTCCTCCCTTGGGGAGCGCCTCCACACGCTCCTTGCTGGTTTCTCTTGCAACAAATAACTAATTGGTTACAAGCTATGGAGAAGCGTTGAGGCTGTCAAGCGCTGATGTGATAGCCCTCCTCTCGCTTCTCGTTTTTACAATCTGTTCTCAACGTATTATGAGCGCAATGGGGAAATTAGAAAGGTGAGCCGATGGAAGGCGCCAGCGGAAATGGGGAAAAGAAGAGAGTAAGGCGGCAATCGCCCGAGCGTGTACTGCAACGCGATCCGGAACGGACTCGTGCAGCAATCCTCGAGGCCGCGACCAAGGAATTCGCCGAGAACGGCATGGGCGGGGCTCGTGTCGATGCCATCGCCGAGCGTGCCGGGACAAACAAGCGGATGCTCTACCATTACTTCGGCGACAAGGAGCAGCTGTATCTCAGGGTGCTCGAGGAGGCCTATGTTGGTATCCGCACCGCCGAGCGCGAGCTGCATATCGGCGACCGGACGCCGCAGGAAGGCATTGGCGAACTGGCGCTGTTTACCTGGCGGTATTTTCTGAAGCATCCCGAATTCCTCAGCCTGCTCGGGACCGAGAACCTTCACCGCGCGCGCTGGCTGCGCCAATCCGTCCGGCTCAAGGAGCTGCATTCGCATCTGATTGGAGAACTCTCCGACGTGCTGGAGCGCGGCAAGAAGGCCGGTGTCTTCATCGCAAACGCCGATCCGCTCAATGTCTATCTGACGATTGCCTCGCTCGGATATTTCTACCTGTCCAATCAGTACACGCTTTCGACGATTTTCGGCCGCGACCTGGTCGAGCCCGGCAATCTCGATGCCTGGGAACGCCACATCGTCCACGTGACCCTCGCATCGATTTCTGCCTGATCCGCGAAATTCGAGATCGGCTATTGACAGGAAACCATCTCTGCCGTCAGGTAACCGTTTAGTTACAGCCTTGCCATGAGCCGCGAGGGGGGCGCGGTTTTTGTCGGCCAGGCGTCAGGACGCTGTTCGTTTCATACGCATGAGGAGGATCATTCGATGGAGAAACGTCGCTTTGCCTTGATTGGAACGGGAAACCGCGGCACCACCATGTGGGGCAAGGAACTGCTTGCCGGCTGGCGCGAGCATGTGGATCTCGTCGCGATCGTGGATACCAACTCGCTGCGGGCCGAGCGAGCCCGCACGATGATCGGCAGCAATGCGCCGATCTACGAAAACATCGATGCCATGCTCGCCGAGCAGCAGGTCGATCTCGTCATCGTCTGCACGCCCGACTATACGCATGACGATATCGTCGTGCGCGCGCTGGAAGCGGGCATCGACGTCATCACCGAAAAGCCGATGACCACAGCGGTCGACAAAATCCGCCGTATCCTCGATGCGGAGAAGCGCAGCGGCAAGCGGGTGGATGTCTCGTTCAATTATCGCTATTCGCCGACGGCCGCCAGGATCAAGGAACTGCTGAACGCCGGCGAGATCGGCCGCGTCACTTCGGTCGACTTCCACTGGTACCTCGACACCAAGCACGGTGCGGACTACTTCCGCCGCTGGCACGCCTACACGGAAAATTCCGGCAGCCTCTTCGTGCACAAGGCGACCCACCACTTCGACCTTTTGAACTGGTATCTGGATAGCGATCCGGATGCCGTCACCTCCTTTGCCGACCTGCAGAACTACGGGCGCAAGGGCCCCTTCCGTGGTCCACGCTGCAAGCTCTGTCCGCATTCGGGTGAGTGCGACTACTTCCTCGACCTCGAGGCCGATCCCTTCCTCGACACGCTCTACGAGGATCCGTCGAAGATTGACGGCTACTTCCGAGACGGCTGCGTCTATCGCGAGGATATCGACATCCCCGACACCATGGTCGTCAGCATCCGCTACAAGAACGACGTCCACGTTTCCTACTCGCTGAACACCTTCCAGCCGATCGAAGGTCACCACATCGCCTTCAACGGCACGCATGGGCGTATCGAACTCAGGCAATACGAGAAGCAGCCATGGGAGACGCCTGACGAGGACACGATCCTGCTCGTCCGCAATTTCCCGAAGGACAAGCCGGCCGTCGAACGCATCGTCGTGCCGCATTCTTCGGGCGGCCACTACGGCGGCGACGACCGGATGCGCAACATGATCTTCAAGCAGGGCATGGAAGACAAGCTTGGTCAGCGTGCCGGGACGCGCGCCGGCGCCATGTCCGTGCTGTGCGGCATTGCTGCTCTGACGAGCTCGCGCAGCGGCAAGGTTGTCAAGATCGCCGACCTGATGCCTGAGATCGTCGCGGGCGGCGCTTCGACGAATCTGAAAGCCGGCTAAGCAATCAGGGCGAGGTCGCGACGCAGGATCTGATAGAGGAGCGGTTCGCCTTTGGTGAACCGCTCTATTTCATCGACTGCCATATCCCCGAGCCGCCCGCGCTCCAGCCCTACCGCGCCGGCGATATGCGGCGTCAGGAACACATTCGGCAGGTCATAGAAGGCCGATGCCGTCTCCGGGACTTCAGGATCCGTTACGTCGATGATCGCGTCGATCCGCCCGGTGCTGAGCGTCTCCAGCAGCGCGGCTTCGTCGATCAAGGCGCCACGCGCCGTATTGATCAGCGTCGCTCCTTCTTTCATCAGCGACAGCTCCCGGGCCCCGATCATATGGCGCGTCGATGGCAGCGACGGTGCGTGCACGGAGACGATGTCGGACTGCGTCATCAGTGTCGGCAGATCTGCCTTCTCGGTTCCGAGGCTGATTGCCTCGATCGCATCGACGGTGGGGTCGAAAAGAAGGACGCGATATTCGAACGGTCGCAAGAGCTCGATCACTCGTCGGCCGATGCGTGAGGCGCCGATGATGCCGACCGTGCGATGATAGTTGCCGATCGCCAACCGTTGCATCGGGTGCGTCCGGTCGCGATTGCGATCCGCCAGATAGAGGTCGCGGAAGCGAAATACCTGCTTGCCGGCGAAGATGATTGCCGCAAGCGTGAACTCCGCAACGGGAACCGAATTTGCCTCGGCGGCGTGCGTCACGGCTATGCCGGCATCGAAGATCTGCTCGTCGACAATTCCCTTAACTGTTCCGGCCGCATGGGCGATCAGGCGCAGCCGTGGGGCCGCCGCAACTACCTCGCGCCCGACATAGGGCGATCCCCAACCCGTGATGAGAATGTCAGTCTCGGCGAGAATGCGCCGGGCGCGATCGTCGCTAAAACTCCGGAGCGGTTGAGGATCGAGAAGTTGGCCGATCTCGGCAAGCCGGTGCAGGGCCTCCGCGGTGAGGACATGCTCCGTTCGCGAAGGCTGCATCGCAAGTGCGATGGAGGGGCGCTTCATGGCATCTGCCCTGGCGCCTCGATGGCGCTGACCCTGATGCCCGCGCTCGCAACAAGCGCTTCAAGCTCCGCAACGTCAGGAGCCTTTGGGGGAGTGGTCCAAGCGCCGGTTACAGTGCCCGCGTCGTTGGCGGCGAGGACGGCGGTCATCAGGATCGTTTGGCCTGCCGGAATTTCACCACGCAGTTGCGGCACCAGCGTTTTCGCAACGATCATGTTGGTATTCGGCGGAGCCTTCTGCGTGAGACCGGCGCGCGGCGTCAGGGAGCCGATATCGGTGATCCCGCTGAAATCGGCTTCGCCGATCGCATAGGCGCTTGAGCCATTCGCGAAAAGCGTATCGAGCTCGAAATCCCGGCGTGCGATCGCAAAGCCACCCTCCGCCGTCTGCAGCGGCCGGGGCGTGTTGATGCGGTGGACGCGGATGTGCCATGGCGCCGCCGGCACCAGCCAGGTTTCGACATCCACATCCCGGAATGGCGACCACTTGGAATAAAGAACATCACCCGCAAGCTTGGCTTCGCGGTTGGTCTCGCGAACGCGGTAGTGCAGGCCATCATCACTGAAGGCGAGGGCGGAATCGAAGGCCGCGCCGGCGAAGTTGCGCTCGTCGGATTCGACGCTGAAACCGTAGCGGCTGGAATAGGCGAACTTCGCGTATTTCTCCGTGCCGAACCGCATCTGCAGGTTCTCCTGGCCAGAGGACAGCGCGACGACGTCGCCGCCATTGCGCATGAGCACCATACCGGGATGGCGTTGCGGCAGGACGCTTACAGTTTCCAAAGGCGGCCTTTCCTCAGCCGTCCAGAAAGGGTGATCTTCGGCCAGGGCCAGCGGCAGGAACGCCTTGAACGCCCAGTAGGGCGAACCAGCCGAATTGTAATTTTCCGACATCAGCAGGTTGGGATAGCCGAAGCCGATCGACAGAATGCCGTCGCGGTCGGTCATCGGCTTGTCCTTCCACCAGCGCAGGTGCTGCAGGCAAAGGCTCTTGATTTCGCCCCAGGGCAGCGCTTCAAGATTGGCGAAGGCGAGGGCCGACCAGAAGCCGGCGCAGGCGAAGCGGTAAGTCAGGCTGCGGCCGAAGGGAATCGTCGCGCCATCCGAGCCGAACCAATGCTTGAAGTCGTTTGCAAAGAGGAGAGCGCGTTCTCGGTAACGCTGTGCGTAGTCGTCATCGACGAGCTTGGAATAGATCAGCCCATAGAAGTGCATGGCGAACGGAATGTAATGGTCGATCCGGCGAACATTGCCGTCGCGGTACCAGCCGTCGCCGAGATAGAAGCCCTCAAGCTCCTCGAGATACTGCTTGGTCAGGCTCCGGTCGAAATTGGCGCCGACGCAGTCGAGCGCGATGTCGACGAAGATGCGGAAGAATTTCCAGTTGTTATCGGCGTAGTCGAATTGCCGGGCATGCTTGAGATAGGCGACCACGTTGTCGCGCGCCCGGCCGCCAAGCGGCTCCCAGACCTTCTCCGGCACAAGCGCCAAGGCAAATCCGAGCGCCGCAAGCTCGACCATGCGCTGGTCTCGGCCGTTGACCGTGCCCCAATATTCCGGATGCTTTGGGTCCGTACCGTTGGCGATACCCTCGGCAATACGATGCCATTCGGCAAAGTCGCCGCCACCGGCGCCAAACGGCGCCAATCCCCAGAGCGGCCGCGCAAAGCCTTCGAGATCCGCTGCCGCGCGGTCGAAATGCGCAGCTGCGCCGTCAAGGCGGACGCGGGCATTGCCGGCCGAGAAATAGGGGAGCAGCGGATCGAAGAGGTCGCGAAGCGCGCGCGACATGTCCTCGCGCGTCTTCAGCGGATTGTTGGCAAGCGGATTTGAACTGGCGGGATCATAGGTCATCGGCATTGCTCATGTCAGGGGTTCGGAACGGTGCCGCCGGCAATCGGAACGACGGCATGGCAAATCTGGCGGGCGGGGGCGTTGCGGTCCCTGAATCGCGCCACGATGAGACTGACCGCCTCCCTGCCAAGCGCCACGCGATCGACACGCATGGTCGATAGCGGCGGGTTGGTCATCAGCGCGCAGGGAAGATCGTCGAAGCCGACGATGGCGAAATCCTCGGGCACCCGAAGCCCGGCTTCGGTGACGGCTTCGAGAACGCCGACGGCGATGAAGTCGTTCATGCAGAACGCGGCGGTAAAGCCGGCCTTCTCCGCGAGTACTGCGGACGTCAGCTCGTGCGCCTCATGAATTGCGCTGCCCTGGAAGCTCATCGACACAAGGCGCCCTTCCGCACCGTCCGCGTCGGTGATCGCGGCCTTGAAGCCGCGCACACGCTCGCGGATGGTGTTTCGATGCGATCCCGTCAGATGCAGGATCTTGCGGTGGCCGGCATCCAGCAGTCGGGTCGTCGCTTCATATGCGCCGAAGAAGTTGGAGGGTGACGCGCCGTCGAGCCTGAGCTTCGGATCGGTGCCATTGACCAGCACCGTCGGGATTGCCGCGTCCTCTAACCAGGCGCGCAACTCGGCGCTTGAATCGATCCCGACCAGGAACAAGCCGCCGGCGCCGGCCGTCTGCATGTACTCGTGGACCACATCAGGCGTGGCCCTGTTCTCGCGGATCAGCCGCACCTCGAAGGGGACACCGGCATCGAGCGCCCCGGCGCGCAAGCCTTCGACGATCCCTTCGTAGAAGACGCTAAGCCCGCCCGTCACCCCGTCGCTCGCAATCAGGGCGAGGGTGCCACGAAGCGCGCCGGTTGCGGTGCGCGCCGAGTAGCCGTTTTCGGCCGCCACCTTGAGAATGTGCTGGCGGACGCTTTCGCTGATGCCGGGCTCATTGGCGAGCACGCGGGAAACGGTGGATACGGAAACCCCCGCCATGGTGGCAATGTCGGCCTGTCGCAGTCTCTTGGTCTTGATCTCGTTCATACGGCGAAGATTATGCAAATAACGCAAATTTGCAAGCAAAAGATAATTTGTTGCATTGATGAATTTTTTGCGTAATCTACGCCGCATAAGCCCGTAGAGCTGTTGGAGGATGGCGGGGCAATGAAAGAGGAGGATGAAACATGCAGGTCAATCGCCGTTCATTTCTGATGGGTTCGGCAGGCGTCGCTGCCGGGCTGGCCTTTGGTGCCACAAGCTCAATTCCGGCCTTTGCGGAAGATGCCAAGCTGCGCGCCATGTGGTGGGGATCGAACGATCGCGCCAAACGCACGCTTGATGTCGCCAGGCTCTATGAAAGCGAGAACCCCGGCGTATCGATCGTCGGCGAATCGCTTGACGGCAACGGCTACTGGACAAAGCTCGCCACCCAGATGGCCGGCCGCGCCGTGCCCGACGTCTTCCAGCTCGAACCGAGCACGATCTCCGACTATTCGAAGCGCGGCGCATGCCTGCCGCTCGACGAATTCGTGCCTTCGACGCTGAAGGTCGACTCGTTCGGCAAGGATATGTTGAAGCTGACGACGGTCGACGGCAAGCTCTACGGCATCGGCCTCGGCCTCAACTCCTTCGCGCTGTTCTTCGACCAGACGGCCTTTGAAAAGGCAGGCATTCCGGTACCGACGGCGGATTTGACCTGGGACGAGTACGCCAAGATCGCAGTCGAGCTGACGAAGGCCGGCGGCAAGAACAATTACTGGGGCGGCCCTTATGGCGCGCGCTACACCTACGTCTTCGATGCCTGGCTGCGCCAGCGCGGCAAGAGCCTCTATGCCGACGGCAAGCTCGGCTTCAATGCCGACGATGCAACGGCGTGGTACACGTTCTGGGAAGATCTGCGCAAGAAGGGCGGCACGGTCGCTGCCGACGTTCAGACGCTCGACCAGAACACCATCGACACGAACGCACTCGCGCTCGGCAAGTCGGCGATGGGCATGGCCTATTCCAATCAGCTCGTCGGCTACCAGTTGATTTCCAAGAACAAGCTTGCGATCACGCTCCTGCCGCGCGAAAAGAAGGGTGGTCCTTCCGGCCACTACTATCGCCCGGCGTTGATCTGGAGCGTCGGCGGAGCCACGAAGAACGGTGAGGCTGCCGCCAAGTTCATCGATTTCTTCGTCAATAACGTCGAGGCCGGCAAGATCCTTGGCGTGGAGCGCGGCGTGCCTATGTCGCCTACCGTGCGCGAGGCGATTCTTCCGCAACTCAATCCAGCCGAACAGGCTACCGTGCAGTATGTAAACCTGCTGAAGGATCAGGTGGGCGAGTACCCTGCTCCTGCGCCGCTCGGTTCGACGCAATTCGACCAGCGCGTCTTCCGCCCGATTGCCGATGAGCTTGCATTCGAGCGGACGACGCCTGCCGAAGCGGCCGCCCGTCTGCTGGAAGAAGGCAAGGAGACGATCAAAGGCTGATCGAAGCTCACATCGCTCAAGCTTTGGATCGCGGCGGGCATGGCCTGCCGCGATTTTCGTTACTCGCGGCCGCTCCTGAGGCGCTGATGGCAATTGTATGATTTTTGCTTGAGAAAACCTTTTCTCACTTGACGCTTCGGTTGGGAAAAGCTTTTCTCATCTGCAAATGGGGAGAAGCGCGGTGAACGTCGCGGGAGGAAAAAGAGGCCGGATTACCATCCACGACGTCGCGGCGGCGGCGGGGGTCAGTATTTCCACCGCCTCGAAGGCGCTGAACGAAACCGGTCGGATGAGCGTCGAAACCCGGGAGCGGGTAAAGCGCATTGCCGGCGAGGTCGGTTTCCGCCCGAATGCGCTCGCCCGGGGCCTCTTGAGCAAGCGCAGTTTCACTATCGGGCTGCTGACCAACGATACCTACGGGCGCTTCACGCTGCCGGTCATGGCCGGTATTTCCGAAGCGCTCGTCGATCACGGCGTGTCGGTTTTTCTCTGCGCCATCGAAGACGATCCGGCGCTCGGTCAGACCCATGTCGATGCCATGCTGGAAAAGCAGGTGGATGGCATTATCGCCACCGGCAAGCGATTGGACCGGCAGCTTCCGGTCGATCTGTCGAACCTGCATGTCCCCGTGGTCTACGCCTTCACCGAAGGGACGCCGACGAGCGTCACCTTCCGCTCCGACGACGCGCAGGGTGCGCGATTGGCGGTGGAGTGGCTGGTGAAGATGGGCCGTCGACGGATCGCGCATATCACGGGGCCGGAGGATTTCTTCTCGGTTCGCGAGCGCGCGGGTGCCTACCGCAATGTTATCGGCGGGGAGGGGATCGTCATGTTCGGCCGGTGGGCGGAAGCCTGGGGCCACGAGGCCGTCGCGCTGATATGGAGCCGTCAGGACGAAAAGCCGGACGCGATCTTCTGCGGAAACGATCAGATCGCGCGTGGTGCTGTCGATGCGTTGCGCGAGCGCGGTATTCGGGTGCCGGAAGATGTTTCCGTAGTCGGATTCGACAATTGGGAGATTGTCGCCGGCCAGACGCGGCCACCGCTCACTTCCGTCGACATGGAGTTGAAGGAGCTGGGGCGCCAGGCCGGATTGACGATTCTGGCGCTGGCCGAGGGACGCCCAGTGGAGCCGGGCGTCAGGAAATTGCCGTGCCGCCTCGTGGTGCGGCAGTCATGCGGGGCCCAAAGCCCCAGGAGATGAGGAACCGGCGCGGAGGAGTGCGCCAATTTGGGAGGAGTGCCATGATTAAGCGTCTGTTGGCTGCGACAAGCGTTGCCACCCTATGCCTGGTGTCCGGAGCATCGGCCGCCGAGAAAGTCGAAATGTGGGTTCGTTCCGGTATCGGCGAATCCTTCAAGAAGGTTGTCGAAGCCTACAACTCCAGCCACGAGAACCAGGTCGTCGCGACCGAGGTGCCGTTCTCGGAGCTTGTCCAGAAATACGCCACCGCCATCGCTGGCGGCCAGGCGCCGGATGCGTTGTCGATGGACCTCATCTATAACCCGGCCTTTGCTGCTGCGGGACAGCTGGAAGACCTGACAGACTGGGCAAAGAAGCTGCCTTATTTCAATTCGCTGTCGCCGTCGCACGTCCGCCTCGGCACCTATCAGGACCGCGTCTACGGCCTGCCGCTGTCGGTCGAAACCTCGGTCTTCGCCTGGAACAAGGACCTCTACAAGAAGGCGGGACTTGATCCTGAAAAGGCGCCCGCGACCTGGGAGGAAATCACCGCCAACGCCGAGAAGATCCGCAGGGTCGGTGACGATACCTACGGTTTCTATTTCTCCGGCGGCGGCTGCGGCGGCTGCATGATCTTCACGTTTACGCCGCTCACCTGGGGTGCAGGTGCCGATATCCTGTCGGCCGACGGCAAGACGGCGACGCTCGACACCCCGCAGATGCGCAAGGCGGTCGATTATTATCGCGACATGGTGAAGAAGGACCTCGTCCCGGCAAGTGCCGCCAGCGACAACGGTGCCAACTTCCTGAGCTTCACCAACGGCAAGATTGGCCAGCAGAGCCTTGGCGCCTTCGCGATCGGCACTCTGGTGACCGAGCATCCCGACATCAACTTCGGCGTGACGCTCATCCCGGGCGTTGACGGCAATCCGTCCTCCTTTGCCGGCGGTGACAACTTCGTCATCACCAAGGGCACCAAGAAGATCGACGCAGTGAAGGAATTCCTCGAATATATCTATTCGATGGACGGCCAGAAGATCATGGCGAAGTACGGTAGCCTGCCGACCCGTGGTGATATCGCCGACAAGGTGCTCGAGGGCCTCGATCCGAGGTTGCAGGTCGGCCTGAAGGCCATCTCGGTCGCCAAGACACCTTACACGCTGCAGTTCAACGATCTGATCAACAGCGCCAACGGTCCGTGGGCGACCTTTACCAATGCGGCCATCTTCGGTGACGACGTCGACGGCGCCTTCAAGAATGCACAGTCGGAGATGCAGTCGATCATCGACAGCGGCCAATAATCTCCCAGAGGCCGTGGCCGGAGGGTGTGGCAGTCCTCCGGCCGATTTTACTAGGAATGATGCGGAGTGTTTCGATGACCGTGACGGGTCGAAAGCAGACAGCATGCGTGCGCAGACGTGCCCCACGACCGGAATGGACGGGCCTCCTCTATATCGCTCCGGCGATGCTTCTGGTGATCATGTTCTTCGTGCTGCCGGTCGGATTTACCGCCTGGATGAGCCTTCACAACTGGCCGCTGATGGGTGCCCAGCGGTGGATCGGCTTCAACAACTACTTCCGCATGTTCAATGACGGCCGCTTCGTCGCGGCGCTGAACTTCACCGCCTACTATACGGTCATCGTGACGATCCTGATCTTCGCGGTCGCCTTTCCGCTTGCTCTTTTCGTCGAGCGGCAGCGGGCCTTCGTCAGCACCTATCGCACCGTCATCTTCCTGCCCGTCGTCGTCGGTCTGGCCTCTGCATCGCTGCTGTGGGTGTGGCTGGCCAATGTCGACAGCGGTTTCATCGGTCCTGCCTTGAAGGCGCTCGGACTTGTCGAAAAGAGCCCCAATCTGCTTGCCACCTTCGACAGCGCATTCCTGACGATCTGCGTCATGGTCGTGTGGAAGATAGCCGGCTTTACAATGATCATCCTGCTGACCGGGCTGCAGGCGATCCCGACCGATCTGACGGAGGCCGCCGTCGTCGATGGCGCCAATTGGTGGCAGCGCTTCCGCTTTCTGACGCTGCCGTTGATGCGCAGGACGATCGCACTCGCGCTGATCATCTCCGTGACCGGCTCGATCCTCGCCTTCGATCAGTTCTACATCATGACCTCAGGCGGGCCGCAAAACCGAATGATCTCTGTCGTCTACTATATCTTCAACCAGTCCTTCGTGTCCTTCAATCTCGGGTACGGCGCGGCGCTGTCGATTGCGCTTCTGGCCATTCTCGTGGTCATCAGTGTCGTGCAGCTTTGGCTGCTGCGTGTCGGGGAGGAGCGCTGATGAGCCTCGTCACCGGTCGCAAGCGAAGCCGTGTAATCCGTGGGCAGGCCGCCTATCACGGCACCGGCATAGCTATTGCCATCTTCTTTCTCGCTCCCTTTGTCATCACACTGCTGGCCTCACTCCGGCATGGCACGGAGGCGCGGCTGCCACCGCTGCCGCCATGGCCGACGAACGGTATCAGCTTCGATTCCTATCGCTCGCTCGACAGTTTCGGTGCCGGCATCTGGCAGCACACACTCAATTCGCTCATCGTGTCGGTTGCGACCGTGGTGCTGACCGTGGTCATCAGCCTGCTCGCCGGTTACGGTTTCTCGCGCTATCGCTTTCCGATGAAGAATGTCTTCTTCATCCTGATCATCGCGACGCTGATGATCCCCTTCCAGTCGATCCTCACGCCACTCTTCATCATCCTCGCCAGGCTCGGGCTCAACAACTCGCTCTTCGGCCTGACGCTGGTCTACGTGACGCTGCAGCTGCCGTTCTCGGTGTTCATGATGCGCAACGCCTTTGACGCGGTGCCGAAAGAGATCGAGGAGGCCGCGCGCATCGACGGCGCCCATGACCTGAAGATGCTCGTGCTGGTTCTGCTGCCGCTTGTGCTGCCGGGCGTCGCGACCGTGGCGATCTTTGCCTTCCTCAATGCCTGGAACGAATTTCTGGCCGCGCTCGTGCTGCTCTCCAGCAACGAGAAATACACGCTGCCCGTCCTGATGATGGCGGTGCGCGCCGGCCGTCTCGGGGCGATCAACTGGGGCGCCGTGCAGGCAGGTGTCGCCGTCATGACGATCCCCTGCCTCATCGTTTTCCTGCTTCTGCAACGCTACTACATGCGCGGGCTGATGGCCGGCGCGGTGAAATGACTTCTGAAGAAAGATGGATCAAGCCATGAACAAGTTGAAAAGAGACCGCCAGTTTCGCCCGCTTCCCGTGCCGGATGTCGATGTGCACGGGCTGTTCGGGGAGCGCCAGGACGCGATCTGCGACAGCACTGCTGAAACGCTGCTCGACCGTTGCGTCGCGGCGGGTATGCTGCAGGCGATCGACGTCACCAAGCCGAGCCCCGGCGTCGTGATCCCCATCGGTCCCTGGGGCGGCTCGACGCAGATGTTCTGGGATAGCGACCTCGGCAAATCGATCGAGACAGTGGCCTATTCGCTCTATCGCCGGGCCAATCCGGAGCTCGAAGCCCGGGTCGACGCCATCGTCGACATGTATGAGAAACTGCAGGACAAGGACGGCTATGTGAATGCCTGGTTCCAGCGGGTTCAGCCCGAGCGTCGCTGGACCAACCTGCGTGACCACCACGAACTCTATTGCGCCGGCCACTTGATGGAAGGCGCCGTCGCCTACTATCAGGCCACCGGCAAGCGCAAGCTGCTCGACATCATGTGCCGCTTTGCCGATTACATGATTACGGTCTTCGGTCATGGCCCGGGCAAGATTCCCGGCTATTGCGGCCACGAGGAAGTCGAGCTGGCACTGGTCAAGCTTGCCCGCGCGACCGGCGAGAAGAAGTATCTGGACCTTGCCAAGTTCTTCGTCGATGAGCGCGGAACCGAGCCGCACTTCTTCACCGACGAGGCGAACCGCGACGGCCGCAGTGCAGCGGATTTTCACCAGAAGACCTATGAGTATGGCCAAGCTCATCAGCCGGTTCGCGAGCAGAAAAAGGTCGTCGGCCACGCCGTTCGTGCCATGTACCTCTATTCCGGCATGGCCGACATCGCGACGGAATATAACGATGACAGCCTGACCGGCGCCCTAGAAACCTTGTGGGACGATCTGACGACCAAGCAGATGTATGTCACCGGCGGCATCGGGCCGGCGGCCGCCAATGAGGGCTTCACCGACTATTATGATCTGCCGAACGAAAGCGCCTATGCCGAGACCTGCGCTTCCGTCGGTCTGGTGTTCTGGGCAAACCGCATGCTCGGCCGCGGCCCGAACCGGCGCTATGCGGATATCATGGAGCAGGCACTCTACAACGGCGCGATGGCCGGGCTCTCGCTCGACGGCAAGATGTTCTTCTACGAGAACCCGCTGGAAAGTGCCGGCAAGCATCATCGCTGGGTCTGGCACCATTGCCCCTGCTGCCCGCCGAACATTGCCCGCCTGCTCGCCTCTATCGGTTCCTACATGTATGGCGTCGCGGATGACGAGATCGCCGTCCACCTCTATGGCGAAGGACGCGCGCGGTTCAAGATCGCGGATGCCAATGTCGAGATGACGCAAAAGACCCGCTATCCCTGGCACGGGGCCGTCCACTTCGACATCAAGACGAGCAAGCAGGCACGCTTTGCGGTTTCGCTGCGCATCCCGGAATGGGCAAAGGGGACGACACTTGCCGTCAACGGTGAGACAATCGATCTCGGCTCGGTCGAACTCGATGGTTACGCCCGCATCGAACGCGAATGGCGCGATGGCGACAAGATCGACCTGAACATTCCGCTCGAAGCACGCGCTCTCTGGGCAAACCCGCTGGTGCGCCAAGATGCCGGACGGACTGCCCTGATGCGTGGCCCGCTCGTCTATTGCGTCGAGGCGACGGATAACGGCGCAGGCCTGAACGGAATCAGGCTCGGCGAGGATATATCCGCGAAGACGGCTGAGATCGCCGAACTCGGTGGTGCGGTGGCTCTCGATATCGCTGTGACCAAGGATGAGTCGGATTGGGGTGCGACACTCTATCGGACCAAGCCGCCGGCAGCCGGAACGGGTACGGCCCGCTTTGTGCCTTACCATCTGTGGGACAACCGCGCCCCCGGCGAAATGCTCGTCTGGATCCGCTCCGCCACCTAAGCCGGCTAGGGATGTCAGGTCGCCGGCTTAAACGCCGGCGACCATGGGCTGTGATCGGACTTCCGCTCGGATCATGCGGACCCAATTGCGGCCAATGGCAAGGCCGGTGGCATCTGATGCCGCGGCGTGCGCGGAGGCAAGCGCCGCGTAGCGTTCATGCCAGCCCGGCTCCATCTGTTCGATCGATTCCGCAAACTCGCCCTTCCAGCTATCGATGACAGATGCGCTGGCCTCGAAATGGAACTGAGTGCCGTAGGCCGCGCGCCCGATACGAAACGCCTGGTTCTGAGTAAGCTCGCTCACTGCAAGACGCGTCGCACCCTGCGGCAGTGTGAAGGTGTCGCTGTGCCACTGGAATGTCGTGAAATCCGCCTCGAGGTTGGAGAGCAACGGATCCGCGTGCCCATCCTCGGACTTGCTGACCGAGTGCCAGCCAAACTCCAGTCCGGCATTCAGCTGGTTCTCCGCACCGTAGGCGCGCGCCAGGATCTGCGCCCCAAGACAGATGCCGAGCACCGCCTTGTCGGCCTCGGCGAAGTCGCGCATGAGCTGTGCAAGTCCTGGCAGGTAGGGATAGTTCGCGTCGTCGATCGCATTCTGCTCGCCGCCGAGCACCACCAGGGCGTCATGATCGGCAATGCCTGCCGGTAGCTTGCCGTCGATCCAGGGATAGAAGTGCTCGATCTCGGCCTTGGCTTCCGCCAGCGCCGGCCCCAGCGAGCCGAGCGGCGTGCTTTTCATGTTTTCGATGACGGCGACCCGCATCAGCATCTCCAGTACGATTTCTGGCTCCGAGAGGAACACCAAGCGCCTGGTGATTGCAATACGGATTGCGCCACGCCACGGCAGTTCTTAAATCGGAGTGACGAAAGGAAGCCCCTGATATGAGCGACAAGAAAGCCCGCGTGACGATCCTCTACTGTACCCAATGCAACTGGCTGCTGCGCGCCGGCTGGATGGCGCAGGAGCTTCTGCAGACCTTCACCGACAGTCTCGGCGAAGTGGCGCTCGTTCCCGGCACCGGCGGCAATTTCGAAATCCGGGTCGATGGCGACCTGATTTGGGAGCGCAAGCGCGATGGCGGCTTTCCCGGTCCGAAGGAGTTGAAGCAGCGCGTGCGCGACATCATCGAACCCGGCCGGGATCTCGGCCATGTCGATCGCACTTCGCTGGAAAGCTGAGCCTAGTCGTAAGGCGAATTGCAGGTCTTGTAGATACCCTCATAGGTCAGGAACCGATCAGTCTTCGGATTGTAGGTCCGGTACTGGTTACGGCACCAATCCACATGGAACTGTTGTCCCTGTGCCTTCGGCTGCACCGTGCGCACGGGCGGGGGATCGTAATAGAGCGGTCCGCGACCTCGCGCAGCCGGCCGATAGTAGGTCGGACCGGTGGCCGTCGGCGGCCGATAGTTCGGCTGCACATAGGACGGGCGGAACGATTGGACCGGCCCGAAAGTGAAGCAGCCGCGCGCGTCACACATCGTCGACCCAACACGGATGATGTCCGATGCGCCGGCGGCGGGCGGAGACACGCCGAGCGGCATCGCAAACGCCGTGTAGGGCAGCAGGGTGAAGAGCGCGATCAGGCAAAAATTACGAGAGCCGGCCATCAGACGATCCTTTCTGCTGTGTATATAGGACGCCTTTGCAGCAATCGCTATCGCGGCCGCCTCAGATTGCAACCGCGCTGGCGAAGAGTGGCATCAACGACTTTTTTGCTGCCTGTCAGGAAAACTTCAAAAACCCTGTTGACAGCAAGGGGCCGCCCCCGTACATGGCTCTCCGTCGCCCAGATGGCGGAATTGGTAGACGCGCAGGTTTCAGGTACCTGTGCCGCGAGGCGTGGAGGTTCGAGTCCTCTTCTGGGCACCATTTCCCTAAGAAATGCAAAGTGAAGGCCGATATAAGGTCTTCCCATTTCTTCCCCCAAAGACATTAGCAGCGCAGGTAAAGACGTCCGATCAGGCTGCTGATTGCGGTTGCGATCAGGACTTGGGCGCGCTGTCGCCAGCGAGCTGTCGTTCGGACATTGCTGGGCGTAAAATCCGGCTGCACGGGCTCCCGAACACTCATAATGCGCAGTAGGGGCGACCGCCTGGGCAGCCCAACGGGTCAGCGGACCGGCTGATAGTGTCCGCGCAGCGGCACCTGCGTGCCGACACTTTCCACGCCGTCACGATCGCAGACGTAGACGAGGGTTGGCAGCCCGCCGGTCCGGAAGATTTTGTCATATCCGCGGCGCAGCGGCCGTGTCTCCGTCCGGCAGCTATACTGTTCCTCGTCCTTTGGATCCGGCTGCGCCTTGACGCCCGGCAGGTTTGCATAGGGATAGATCGACTGGACCTGCGGCTCGCCGGCTCGCCGCCAATCCGCGGCAAAGCTCGCGCCGGGCGCCAAACTTGCGCCGGTTGCTGCCAAGGCTATCAACCACACTCTTGCGAACCGCATATCGCCGGATCCGTCGTATTACATCTCTATTGTCGATGTAGGCGCGGCGTCGGCTTCCATCAAGCGAGCGCTTCGCTCGGTTGGCCGTCATCTCGAAAACGTGACTTCGTCGAAGGGGCCGCGCAAGTGCGGCCCACGGCGGGGATACGCGTCTTGACGACGCAAGCGGAACGGAGTTTTGCACGCTCTGCCGTAAGTTGATCGCGACGGGGAGGCGCCAGGAACCTGAAAGCTTCTGATGGCGTCTCTTGCAAATAGTTGCACGAATGAAGGCGCGGTGCTCTATCCGTGACTTTCTCTTTGATCTAAGCAGCCGGCCGACAGGCGGCGCGAGAAGGACGGAAACAGATGACGAGCTATGTATTGACGGTGACGTGCAAGTCGACGCGCGGGATCGTGGCGGCGATCGCGAACTACCTGGCCGATCAGGGCTGCAACATCGTCGATTCGTCGCAGTTCGACGATCTCGATACCGGCAAGTTCTTCACCCGTGTCAGCTTCATTTCAGAAGAAGGCGTCGGTCTTGCGGCACTCAAGGAAGGCTTCAAGCCGGTCGCAGAGAAATTCGACATGGAAGCCGAAATCCATGATGGCGCCAGCCGCATGAAGGTGCTTTTGATGGTGTCGCGCTTCGGCCACTGTTTGAACGACTTGCTCTACCGCTGGAAGATCGGTGCGCTGCCGATCGAAATCGTCGGCGTGGTCTCCAATCACTTCGATTATCAGAAGGTCGTGGTGAACCACGATATTCCGTTCCACCACATCAAGGTGACGAAGGAAAACAAGCCGCAGGCCGAGGCTCAGCTCCTTGATCTCGTGGACCAGACCGGCACCGAACTGATTGTGCTCGCCCGCTACATGCAGGTCCTTTCCGATGCCATGTGCCGCAAGATGTCCGGCAGGATCATTAATATCCATCACTCCTTCCTGCCGAGCTTCAAGGGCGCCAACCCCTACAAGCAGGCCTATGAGCGCGGCGTGAAGCTCATTGGCGCCACGGCGCATTATGTGACGGCCGATCTCGATGAGGGGCCAATCATCGAGCAGGATACCGCCCGCATCACCCACGCTCAGAGCGCCGACGATTACGTCTCCATCGGCCGCGACGTGGAGAGCCAGGTGCTGGCACGCGCCATCCATGCGCATATCCATCGCCGCGTCTTCCTGAACGGCAACCGCACGATCGTATTTCCCGCAAGTCCGGGCAGCTACGCATCGGAACGCATGGGCTGATCGCCGCGGCGGCTTTGCCGTCGATCGACCGCGATCTCCTCGCTTGCCGGTGGCAAGGATTCGATTATCTGCGTAGTCTGCGAAATCGAATCATGCCGCGGGGGATGCCATGACTGACGAGACGCTTGCCGATCGCGCGACGTTGCCACGCCCTGACGTGACCGCTGCGGAAGCCGGCGACATCCTTCAGTCGCGTTATGGCCTGTCAGGAGCGATCACCGAGCTCGGCAGCCAGCAGGATCGCAACTATCGCCTCGATACCGGCGAACGAAGCTACGTGCTCAAGATATGCCATGTGACCTATGAGACGGTGGAGCTCGAGGCGCAGAACGCAGCCATCCGCCACATCGGCACGAAAGAGGATGCGCCGCGCGTTCCTCACGTCATCCCATCGACGGACGGGCAGGACATCGTCGCTGTCACCGTGCGCGACCAGACCTTTCAGGTTCGACTGCTGGAGTATCTTGAAGGCGAGGGGCTGACGCACCGCAAGCACCTGCCGAAAGAGTCGGTGGCGGCACTGGGAGCTCTCTGCGCCCGCCTGGCGCAGTCGCTGGCCGACTTCACGCATCCTGGTCTCGACCGCAGCCTGCAATGGGACCTGCGCCGCGCCGGTCCGGTCGCGGTCCAGTTGTTGTCGGCGATCACCGACAGCGCCGCACGTGATCGCATCGCCAAGACGATGGTGTCAGCCGTGAGGCGAATCCAACCCCTGGCGCCGTCCTTGCGGCTACAGGCCGTGCACCATGACGTGACCGGCGACAACGTTGTCAGCCGTCGTGATGAGCGGGGCCATCTGGTCCCTGACGGCGTCATCGATTTCGGCGACATCATTCGCGGCTGGCTGATCGGCGATCTGGCGGTCACCTGCGCCTCGCTGCTACATCAGGCTGATGGCGATCCGCAGTACATTCTTCCTGCAGTGAAGGCATATCACGAGGTCTATCCGCTCACCGAGGAGGAGCTGCGCGCGCTCTGGCCGCTCGTCGTTGCCCGCGCGGTCATTTTGGTCGCCAGCAGCGAGCAGCAGATCTCGATCGATCCCGAGAACGACTATGTTCGCGGCAATCTCGAGCTCGAACGCCGCATATTCGATATGGCGGTATCCGTTCCATTCGAACTCATGGAAGTCGCGGTCCTGAAGGCGGTGGGCATCGAAACGGCCGCGGTTTCGATGGAGGACTGGCGTCCATTGTTGCCCGACATCGACCCGGCGACCATATCCTTCGTCGATCTCGGTGTCCAAAGCCCGCATTTCGCTGCGGGAAACTGGGCGCAGTCCGACATGGATTGGCGCCTGCTCGCGCGCGCGGCAGCCGAGACGGGCACTGCGGCCACGCGTTACGGCGAATACCGATTGTCGCGCTCGAAGCCTCGGAGCGCCACCCCATCCGCAACCTTCACGCTGCATTCCGACGTCTGTCTTGCGGGCGGCAGCACGGTTGCTGCTCCATTCGCGGGGAAGGTCATTCGGAAGGATCACCATTTCGTTCTGGCAGGCGAGGGTGTCAGCCTTCATCTCGACGGGATTGAGCCGTCGCTTGAAAACGAAGCCGAGGTCGAGCCCGGGCAACCGCTCGGGACCATATCCGGTGAGAGCGGATCTCTCGGCGGGCTGCGCGTACAACTCTCCACCTTGCCAGGCGTCGAACCGCCGCTGTTCTGCACTCCGCAGGAGGCCATGGCCTGGTCGGAACTATGTCCATCGCCGGCTGCCCTTCTGGGCGTTGGCGTCAATGCGCCGAAGCCGGCGTCGGCAGCGTTGTTCGCGCTCAGGCAGGCCCATCTCGCAAGGCCGCAGAAGAACTACTACGAAATACCGCCGCAAATGGAGCGCGGCTGGCAGGAGCATATGTTCGATGTCGAGGGCCGTGCCTATCTCGACATGCTGAACAACGTCACCATTCTGGGGCATGGCCACCCGCGCCTGGCGGAGGCGGTCAGCGAACAGTGGCTGCGGCTGAACACCAATTCACGCTTTCACTATGGCTCCATTGCGGAATTTTCCGAGCGCCTGACCTCCCTGGCGCCGGAAGGGCTGGATGCGGTGTTCCTCGTCAACAGCGGATCGGAAGCCAACGACCTCGCCCTGCGACTAGCTTGGGCGCACACGGGCGCCAAGCATATGCTCAGCCTTCTCGAAGCCTACCACGGCTGGTCGGTTGCGAGCGATGCGGTGTCCACCTCGATCGCCGACAATCCGGAGGCTTTGACGACGCGGCCCGACTGGGTGCACGCCGTCCTCTCGCCCAATACCTATCGTGGTGCGTTCCGCGGTTCGGAATCGACGATTGGTTACGTGGAGGCCGTCGTCGACGCCCTTGAAGCCGTCGATGCACGGGGCGAGGGGTTGGCCGGCTTCATCGCCGAGCCGGTCTACGGGAATGCCGGCGGAATATCGCTGCCGGACGGATACCTTGCCGCAGTCTACAGGCAGGTGCGGGCCCGCGGCGGCGTCTGCATCGCCGACGAAGTACAGGTGGGCTACGGTCGGCTTGGGCACCATTTCTGGGGCTTCGAGCAACAGGGCGTCGTCCCCGACATCATCACGGTAGCGAAAGGCATGGGCAATGGACATCCGCTCGGCGCTGTGATCACGACCAGGGCCATTGCCGATTCGCTGGAGAAGGAAGGTTATTTCTTCTCGTCCGCTGGCGGCAGTCCGGTCAGTTCTGTGGTGGGTATGACCGTCCTCGATATCATGGCCGATGAAGAACTGCAGGCGAATGCGCGCGATGTTGGCGATCATCTCAAGAGCCGTCTGGTCGCGCTGATCGACCGCTATCCGATCGTCGGCGCGGTGCACGGCATGGGACTTTACCTCGGGCTCGAACTCGTCCGCGACAGAACGACGCTGGAACCCGCGAGCGAAGAGACAGCGGCAATCTGCGGCCGCCTGCTCGATCTCGGGGTCTTGATGCAGCCGACCGGCGATCACCTCAATGTGTTGAAGATCAAGCCTCCCCTTTGCCTGACAGTGGAGAGCGCCGATTTCTTCGTCGACATGCTGGAAAAGGTGCTCTCCGAGGGGTGGTAGGCTGTTTTTTGCCCGCGTTAACCATTTCGGTCATTTCGAGGCTTTCCCGTTTTTTCATCAGATGCCCATTGCCGGAATCAGCGGGACTTCCTATCTCTGCGCCGTGATCGAAAGAGACCGTCGGACTGTCACGCGAATTGCACAAAGACTTGATAGAGTTCTTTCAGTCAATTCGATCTTAATGGAATGAAATTTTCCGAATGGTCGATATTTTGACACGTTTCGGAATATGTTTCTTGTAGGCTGCTAGCTATAGTCTACCAACAAAGTAGATTAATAGCGCGGCCGTCGTCGGTCTTGGAACACCAGGGCCTCAAACAAGCGCAACGCCAGAGAAAGGAACGAGACATGACTGACATCGACACTCTCGCCAATTTCCCTGGGCGATCTGTGCTTGGCAATGACCGTCCGGGCGCTCTCTCCCGCCCGAACTGTCGAATGTGACCTTCGTCCACCCTTAACGGAATCAGACAAGTCAATTCGCCATCGCCAGCGCATACCGCGCGGCAGGAGTTCTACGCATGAAAAAAGAAGTAATCGAATACGCAGGCGTTCCCGTCGGGATCGTCATCCCGGATGAGAACCGGTTGAAGTTCATCGCAGTGAAATTTCACGTTCACGATCTGGACGAGCAGCATTTCAGCTCGCCGGCTGAGGTGAAGCTCGCGATCCATGATCTGATGACCCGCCGTCACCCGAAGCCTATCCATGCCTGAGGGCATGAAGCACGGCCCAACCAGCCCTGACAGATTTCAGACCGGTCTTGCCAAAGGTGAGGCCGGTCTTGTGTTTTGACCGCCATTGCGGTCCTATCGCGCTCTTGCTCAACAAGGGTGGCGCGCTTGCTCAATCTGATTACCGACATTGATGGCGTCTCGGTCGGAAACGCGACGGATCTGAGGCTCGGCTCAGGTGTGACCGCGATCGTCTTCGACGAACCGGCAACGGCCTCCGCTGTGGTTCTCGGAGGCGCTCCGGGCGGTCGTGACACGGCGCTTCTCGATCCGTCGATGACGGTCGGCGCAGTCGATGCCTTCGTGCTGTCAGGTGGCTCGGCCTTCGGCCTTGACGCGGCTGGCGGCGTTCAGGCTGGACTTCGGGAAGCCGGGCGAGGTTTTCCCGTCGGCGACGTGAAGGTGCCGATCGTTCCGCAGGCGATTCTGATGGACCTGCTGAACGGCGGCGACAAGGATTGGGGGCTGCAGTCGCCCTATCGCGACATGGGCTATCAAGCCTTCAAGACATCGGCGAAAGGGCCGTTTACCCTCGGTTCCGTCGGTGCGGGAGCCGGTGCCACAACCGCGACCGTCAAAGGTGGGCTCGGTTCGGCAAGTGGCGAGACCAGCACCGGCCTGCGGATTGGAGCGATCGTCGCCGTCAATGCGCTTGGCTCGGCGACAGTGGGCGAGGGGCCGCATTTCTGGTCGGCGCCGTTCGAGCAGGGCCGGGAGTTTGGCGGCCTCGGCTTGCCCGCGCCGATCTCACAAGCCGACATCCGCATGCGGCTAAAGGGCATGAACACGATAGCGACAACGATTGGCGCCATCGTTACCGACGCCGAATTGACCAAGCAGGAGGCGCACCGTCTCGCGATCATGGCCCATGACGGTTTCGCCCGCGCCCTGCTGCCGGCGCACCTGCCTTTCGACGGCGACACTGTCTTTGCTGCCTCGACGGGCAGGAGGCCCCGACCGGATTTGCCCGCCTTTTTCGAACTCTGCCATCTCGCCACGATGGTCATGGCACGCGCCATTGCGCGGGGAGTCTTTGAGGCCACCGCACTGCCAGTCGCTGGCGCCCAGCAGGCTTGGCGAGACCGCTACCCTGATCGCGCAAGTTCGTCTAAACAAGGCGCCTAAATCGACGGAGACCCCGAATGCAGATCCCGGCCTTAATTCGCGCCAGGCGGTGTGCGTTTTGGGAGTGACAAGTTGGCTCATAAAAGTCATCGCCACGGCGGCGGGCAGACAGGGGAATAAATTGATGAAGGTTTCGCGTGCGCCGTCGGCGCTGTTGGCTCGGCGATTTTATCTCGGTGCGGCGGTTTCAGTTGGCCTCGTGCTGCTGGGGCAGACCCCCGCGGAAGCCGCCAAGACCACGCTGACCCTTGGCATGACGGTGGAGCCAACCGGCCTTGATCCGACGATCGCAGCCCCTGTCGCGATCGGCCAGGTCACCTGGCAGAACGTTTTCGAAGGCCTTGTAACGATTGACGAGACCGGGAAGATCCAGCCACAGCTCGCCAAGAGCTGGGAGGTTTCCCCGGACGGTCTAACCTATACGTTCAAGCTGCAGAGCGGCGTCAAATTCCATGATGGCGAGGCTTTCGATTCCGCTGCAGCGAAATTTGCGCTCGATCGCGCGCGCGGTGCTGACTCGGTAAACCCGCAAAAGCGCTTCTTCGCCTCGATCACTTCCATAGAGACACCGGACCCGGAAACGCTCGTCCTGCATCTCTCGGCTCCAACAGGCAGTCTCCTCTACTGGCTCGGCTGGCCGGCCTCGGTGATGGTCGGCCCGAAGTCTGCCGCCGGGGATAAGACGACGCCCGTTGGCACCGGCCCGTTCAAGTTCGTGAATTGGGCAAAGGGCGACAAGGTCGAGCTCGCAAGGAACGCCGACTATTGGAGCAGGGACGCCGCGGCAAAGCTCGACAAGGTGACCTTCCGCTTCATCGCCGATCCGCAGGCCCAGGCCGCGGCCTTGAAGTCGGGCGATGTCGACGCCATTCCGGAATTCGCGGCGCCTGAGCTGATGAGTTCGTTTGACGGCGATGCGAAGCTTACGACCAAGATCGGCAATACCGAGCTGAAGGTTGTCGCCGGCATGAACAACGCGAAGAAGCCTTTCGACGACAAACGCGTCCGTCAGGCGTTGATGATGGCGATCGACCGGAAGACGGTCATTGACGGCGCCTGGTCGGGGCTAGGTACGGCGATCGGCAGCCACTACACGCCGAACGACCCCGGCTACGTCGATCTCACCGGCGCCCTGCCCTATGATCCCGAAAAGGCGAAGGCGCTGCTTGCCGAAGCCGGCTATCCTGATGGTTTCACCTTCACGATCAAGTCGCCGCAAATGGCTTATGCGCCACGTAGCGCGCAGGTCATGCAGGCGATGCTGGCTGAAATCGGCGTAACCATGAACATCGAACCGACGGAATTCCCGGCCAAGTGGGTGCAGGATGTCATGAAGGACCGCGCCTACGAAATGACGATCGTAGCGCACGCCGAACCGCTCGACATCGACATCTACGCCCGTGATCCGTACTACTTCAACTACAAGAATCCCGCGTTCAACGACCTGATGAAGAAGGTGCAGGAGACCTCGGATCCTGTAGCGCAAGCGAAGATCTTCGGCGACGCCCAGAAGATTCTGGCCGAGGATGTGCCGGCGCTCTATCTCTTCGTCATGCCCAAGCTGGGCGTCTGGGACAAGAAGCTGAAGGGTCTCTGGGAGAATGAACCCATTCCCTCGAACGTCCTTACGAACGTTTCCTGGGAAGACTGATTACGGGCTGATGATATGGTGAGGCGGCGGATCGTACCGGACGTGAAATGATAACGCTTCTGTCTCGTCGCCTTGTCGGTCTGATCGTCACGCTCGCTGTCGTCTCGCTGCTGATTTTTGCGGTGATGGATCTGCTGCCGGGCGATCAGGCCTCCATCATGCTGGGCACGTCAGCCGCACCGGAAACGCTCGCAAGCCTGCGTCACGAGCTTGGGCTCGATCAGCCGCTCCTGTGGCGCTATGGAGAATGGCTCGCTGGCGTATTCCGTGGAAACCTCGGCCAATCCTACACCTACGGTGTGCCGGTTGCCGGCCTGATTCTTGAGAGACTGGCGGTTACGCTTCCGCTGGCGCTGATGGCGATCATGCTTTCCGTCGCCATCGCGATCCCTCTCGGTGCCCTAGCGGCGGCGCATCGAGGCGGATTGCCTGACGCTGTCGCTTCGATATTTTCGCAGATGGGCATCGCCGTTCCGGGCTTCTGGGTGGCTCTACTGCTGATCATGCTGTTTTCGACGGCGCTCGGCTGGATGCCGGCCGGAGGTTTCCCGGGTTGGAACGCCGGCTTCCTGCCAGCCCTCAAAGCGCTTCTTATGCCCGCGGTGGCGCTCGCATTACCGCAAGCGGCGGTCCTGACACGCGTCACGCGTTCTGCCGTTCTGGAAACCCTGCATGAGGATTTCACGAGGACAGCCCTTGCCAAGGGATTGTCGAAGCGGCGCGTCCTGTGGCGGCACTCGGTGCCGAACGCCCTCGTTCCCGTTCTGACGATCCTCGGCCTGCAGTTCACCTTCCTGGTTGCTGGCGCGGTTTTGGTCGAGAATGTCTTCAACCTTCCGGGCCTCGGTCGCCTTGCCTACCAGGCGCTGTCGCAGCGCGACATCATCGTCATGCAGGATGTCGTCCTGCTCTTTGCTGGGCTCGTTATCGTCATGAACTTCATCGTCGATCTCTCCTATCTGGCGATCGACCCGCGCCTGCGGAAAGGCATTTGACATGGCGCCGATCGCCTCCAATCCAATAGGCCTCAAGCGCCGGCGATTTGACATTAGCCGGAGAATGAATTTGGTCGTCGGCGGCGGTGTCATCACCCTTCTTGTCGCCGTCGCGGTGCTGTCGCTGGTCTGGACGCCGCTGCCGCCAGCGAAGATGCAGATCATTCACAAGCTGCAGCCCCCTTTCGCGTTCGGCGTTCTCGGCACGGACCAATTCGGCCGAGATGTCCTCTCGATGCTGATGGTCGGCTGCTGGAATTCCCTTTCCATCGCCGTTGCCGCCGTGGCGATCGGTGGGACGCTCGGTTCGATCGCCGGTATCTCGGCCGCTGCCGTGCGGGGCGTGTTCGAAACGTTGCTGATGCGCGCCTGCGACGTCGTTTTCGCGCTGCCGCCGATTCTTTCGGCGATGATGCTGGGCGCCTTTCTCGGTCCGGGCCGGCTTACTGCGATCGTTGCCATTGCAACGTTCATGATTCCCGTCTTTGCCCGCGTCACGCTTGCCACGGCCCTCCAAGCCTGGAGCCGGGACTACGTGCTCGCTGCCCGCGCAATCGGAAACAGCCGCTTCGCGATCTCCGTCCGCCACGTGCTCCCGAACATCATGAGCCAGATCATTGTCCAAGTGACGATCCAGTTGGGCTTGGCCGTGCTGACGGAGGCCGGGCTCAGCTTCCTTGGCCTCGGGATCGCACCACCCGCCCCGACCTGGGGCCGTATGCTGGCCGACGCGCAAACCTACCTGCCGCTCGCGCCATGGCTGGCCATCCTGCCCGGCCTTGCCATCGCACTCTGCGTCTTCGGCTTCAACATGCTTGGCGATGGGCTGCGCGACATGCTCGACCCGCGCGAGACGAGTGCCGTCAGTGTTCGAAACCACAGGTCCGGATGAGAGTGCCATGTCCGAAACCGACTTGACGATCCACGAATTGAGGCGGCGCTTCGCCGATCGAAGCCTGTCTCCGCTTGAATATTGGCTGGCGCTGGAACGACACATTGAAGCGTGGGAGCCTGCCATCTGCGCGCTCTACGCCTATGACCCGGAGGCGGCGCGCAACCAGGCGCAAGCGTCAAGCGACCGATGGATGAGGGGAGCAACGCTTGGGCTCCTCGATGGCATCCCGGCGACGCTGAAGGAACTGATCGCTACCAAGGGGCAGCCGGTGCCGCTCGGGACCAAGGCGGTCGAACTGCAGCCTGCGACCGAGGATGCGCCGGCCGCGGCCAGGTTGCGCGAGGACGGCGCGGTGCTCTTTGCGAAGACGACCTGCCCCGATTACGGGATGCTTTCCTCGGGTCTTTCCAGCTTCCACCCCCTAAGCCGCAATCCTTGGGATACCACGCAGAATCCCGGAGGATCGAGCGCCGGGGCGTCCGCTGCGGCCGCTGCGGGCTATGGGCCCCTGCACATCGGTACCGACATCGGTGGTTCGGTGCGCTTGCCGGCAGGCTGGACAGGGATCTTCGGCTTCAAGCCGAGCCACGGTCGCATCCCGATCGATCCGTTCTATGTCGGCCGTTGCGCCGGACCGATGACACGTACCGTCGAAGACGCGGCCCACGCGATGGCGACGCTCTCGCGTCCGGACTGGCGCGATGGCACCAGCCTGCCTCCAGCGGATCTCGATTGGATGGATCTTGAGATCGATGTTCGCGGATTGAAGATTGGGCTGATGCTTGATGCCGGCTGTGGCCTCGCGGTCGAGGACGAGGTGCGGGCGGCCGTTGAGGCTGCCGGCCGACGTTTTGAGGAGGCCGGCGCGATTGTCATCCCTGTTCAGCCTGTTCTGACGCGGGAGATGCTGGACGGGTTGGATAGCTTCTGGCGTGCGCGCTTCTGGGGCGAAATCGAGAAGCTAAGCCGTGAGCGCAGAAACAGCATCCTCCCCTACATTTACGCCTGGGCCGAGGGCGGCGCTTCCGTAAGCGGCGTGGACGCCGTCAGGGGCTTCAATCAGACGATCGAGATGCGCAGGAGTTGCGGTAGACTGTTCACGAAGGTCGACGCCGTGATTTCGCCAACCAACCCTATCGTCTCCTATCCGGCCGAATGGGCTTCGCCGACGAACGATCCCGCGCGTCCCTTCGAGCACATCTGCTTCACGGTGCCGTGGAACTTGTCCGAGCAGCCCGCCGCCTCGATCAATTGCGGCTTTTCGCGATCAGGGATGCCGATCGGGCTGCAGATCGTCGGCCCCCGCTTCAATGACATGTTTGTCTTGAAGCTGTCGAAGGCTTTCGAAACGTGGACGGGCGGGATCAGGTCATGGCCGAAGCCGCCGGTCAGATGACCGGGCGGCGATAGCCTGTCGGTTGCTCGTAGAGCCAGCCGATGCGTTTGATGGCATCCTGGAGGTTTTCGCGAGCCACGGTCATTGTATGGCCGTTGGCGTGGATGATCGTTTCCGGATCTTCCAGGATGGCAACGTGCCCCTTCCAGAAGACCAGATCGCCTCGGCGCAGGTCGGCCCTGTCGATCGGCTCGCCAAGGCCCGCCGCCTGCATGTCGGTGTCGCGCGGCACGCTTCGTCCCATCATCAGCATCGAGAGCTGAACGAGGCCCGAACAGTCGATGCCAAGTCCGGAGCGACCACCCCAGAGGTAGGGGGTCTCAAGAAACCGGCTTGCGACGTCGACATAGTCGCCACCTTGAGCTTCGCCGATCGGCCGCACGTGCTTTGCGAAGATCGCCGTGCCGTCTTCCAGCATCACATAGTGGTTGCCGCGTGTTTCTGCCTCACCGACAATCCGGACCCGGCTGCCCATGGATAGGATGGATTGGTACGGTTTGCGCAGCTCCGCCTCTTGATAGAGGAAAGTCCGCTGGACCGTGACGACATGTGTCGGCGCAACAAGCACGTCCGAAAGGGCGGTCGCCGGCAGATAGCCGACATAGTTGTCGCCGCTGGCCTTGACCCAGCACCATCCGTCGGCGCGATCGTAGACGGTGACCTCCTCTCCGAGGAGCAGTTCCGTATCGATTCCCTTGGCGAGATCGGGCACTGGCCGCAAACCGATGACCGGCACGGCTACCCGGGCCGGTGTGCCGGCAACGAAGCGCAGGGCTTCCACACGTCCTTCCAGCCCCGCCTCGGCGAGATCCGGTCGGTAGGCATGCAAGCGGCGATCAAGCATCGTCATTGTATCCCTTTCACGGCGTCAGGCGGCGACCTTGGTCGCGCACGAGATCGCCAAGCTTTTCCAGATAGAGCGCCCCTCCGACGGTACGCTTTATCACGACATTTCGCCGGTCGCGTTCGTCGCGCACACGGTCGACCAGACCCATTTCCCCCATCGTATCCAATGCCCGGGTGATGACAGGCTTGGTCACGTTGAGCGTCGCAGCTAGGCCGCGCACGGTATGCGGCGGCGGCACGAGATAGATATGCAGCAGGATCGCCATCTGGCGCAACGTCAAATCGCGATCATCGAGTCTGACCTGATCGAGCGTCACACCATGCCACAGGCCCAATGCCTGCGAAGCCGTCAGTGCGATCGGCATGGCTCCTCCGGAAACTCGTTACGCCCCGCGTTCCATTTTCCGGCACGTGGTCGCGCAACGCAATGGGGCGGCAAATCTGCCGCCCCAAAGGGTGAATAAAATTTTAACGATCGCGTTAACGCACACTTTGCCGGATGTGGTGATAGAGCGCACGAATGGCCTGCGCCTCGCCGCCGCCGGGGGAGTGCGGTCGTTCCGATGGCGCCCAGCCGTAGATATCGAAATGCGCCCAGCTCGTGGCGCTGGAGACGAAGCGCTTGAGGAACAGGGCAGCGGTGATTGCACCGGCCATGCCGCCTGCCGGCGCATTGGTGATGTCGGCAAACTTGGTGCGGATATCCTTTTCATAGCCGGCATAGAGCGGCAGTCGCCACAGGGGGTCGTCCGTCTCAAGGCTTGCTTCGGTCAAGTCCTGGGCGAGTTCGGCATCGTCGGTAAAGAAGGGCGGCAGGTCAGGACCGAGAGCCACGCGCGCCGCACCCGTCAGCGTCGCCATGTCGATCAGGAGGTCGGGAGCATCCTCGTCAGCGTATGCAAGCGCATCTGCGAGGATCAACCGGCCTTCGGCATCGGTATTGTCGATCTGTACCGTCAGCCCCTTGCGGCTCCGGTAGATGTCGCCCGGGCGGAAGGCGTTGGAGGAGATCGAGTTTTCGACGACGGGAATGATAACCCTGAGATCGACCTTGAGCTTGGCGTCCATGATCATCAGCGCCAGCCCCATGACATTTGCCGCGCCGCCCATGTCCTTCTTCATCAGCAGCATCGAAGACGCTGGCTTGATGTCGAGACCGCCGGTGTCGAAGCAGACACCCTTGCCGACGAGCGTGATCTTGCGGTGACCCTTCTTGCCCCAGCGCATTTCGAGCAGGCGCGGCGCATCGGCGCTCGCGCGGCCGACCGTATGGACCAGAGGGAAGTTCTGCCGGAGATCGTCACCGCTGACGACATTGATTTCCGCCTTGTAATGGGCGGCAAGCCCGCGGAAGGCGGCTTCCAGTTCGTTCGGTCCCATGTCGTTAGTCGGCGTGTTGATCAGGTCGCGCGCCAGGAAGACGCCGGCAAGCTGTCGCTTGATATCCGCTCCGTCAGCATCGCGCGGGATCATCAGCGTTGGAGCGGACGCCTTCTCCGACTTGTACCGGTCGAAGCGATAGCTGCCGAGGCCGAAGCCAAGCGAGAGACGGTTGGCCGTCAGCGGTGCGGTTTCGATGTGCCAATCGCCGGCCGGCAGCGTGCGCGCAAGCTTACCGGTAATGTAAGGTTGCTCGGACGGATTGGTGCCGAGCCCGAACAACGCGCCCCCGAGATGACCGTCCTCTGTCGGAATGAGCAGCAGTGAGCCGCTTTCGGCCTTATATCCCGCCTTCTTGGCCCAATCGAGCGCGATGGGATCGATCGTGCCGGTTTCAATATGCGCCGGGGTGACGGCAAAGATCGGCAGGGTCGAGCCGCCCTTGGTGTTGAACGGGGTCGGTCTCTCGATGAACTGATAGGGTGCCATGTGTTTCCTTCGAGGCAAGTCCGGGAATCGCGTCTTAACGGTATGTTAGGGTTAACAGACTATTGCTGGAGTGAAGATTGCGTCAAAGCCTTTCCCTGTTCCGCTTTGAGGTCAGACGCCGATTCGGATCTCAGGGACACATGATGCCTGCTTCGGCCAATACTTCGCTCAAAACTCGGGTTTTTCAGGGCGCTGCGACCGCGCTCGTCGCGCTGGCACTCGCCGGCTGCACGACAACCAAGGATCGGATGACGACGGGATCGGTGCGGACCCTCGCCAAGCCGGTCGAAGCGATGAACGAAGCCGAGCTACGCAGCTCGTCCGAGCGTGTCGGACAGGCCTACGAAAAGAACCCGCGCGATGCCGTCAACGGCATGAACTATGCCAACCTCTTGCGCATGCAGGGCCGCGACGCCCAGGCGCTGGCGGTCATGCAGCAGGTTGCCATTGCCAACCCAACCGATCGAACAGTGCTCGCGGCCTACGGAAAGGCCCAGGCTGCTGCCGGTCAACTACAGCAGGCGCTTGATACGATCGGTCGCGCTCAGACGCCGGATCGTCCGGACTGGAAGCTCACATCGGCGGAGGGCGCGATCCTCGATCAGCTCGGCCGCTCTGCCGAAGCGCGCCAGCGCTATCGCGAAGCGCTCGGCATCCAGCCAAACGAAGCATCGATCCTGTCGAACCTCGGTATGTCTTATGTGCTGACCGGTGACCTCCGAACGGCCGAGACCTATCTGCGTCAGGCCGCAGGCCAGCCCACCGCCGATAGTCGGGTCCGTCAGAATCTGGCGCTCGCCATTGGCCTTCAAGGCCGGTTCCCTGAAGCGGAAAAGATTGCGCGTGGCGAGCTTTCGCAAGAACAGGCCGACGCCAACGTCGCCTATCTGCGCTCGATGCTGTCACAGCAGAATTCCTGGCAAAAGCTTGCGGCCAAGGATAGCGGTAGCGGTCCCACCGCCACGAACTGACGCTAGCGGCCGGCTAGCCCCGAGGTGACAAGCTGCACGCCGAGGCCGGCCATGACCGTCCCTGCCAGGCGATCGATCCACGTCTTCGCAGCGAGGTAAAGCCGCCTCGGATGGCTGGCCGAGAATGCGAGCGCGACGATCGTGTACCAGCCGGCTTCGACGGCAAACACGCCGATCGGCAGCGAAAAAATCAGTCCAAGCGGAACCGTCTTCGGCAACAAGGCTGCGAAGATACTGGCGTAAACGACGATCGCCTTTGGGTTGCTGAGCTGTGTCAGCAGAGCGGTGATGAAGCTGCGGGCGAGTGAGCGATGGTCGCTTGCCGCGTCGCCGATATGGATCGGCTCGCCTGCGCCACGCCAGATCTTGAGGGCGATGTAGACGAGATAGGCGCCGCCCGCCACCTTCAGCGCCAGATAAAGCCACTCGAATTGCGCAAGCAGTGCCGTCAGCCCCGCCAGCGCTAACGCGCTGAAGGCAACGCCGCCAATGCCCATGCCGAGTGCTGCCGCAAGCCCGTCCAGACGTGAACGCGACATTGCAATGCGTGAAACGAGGACAAAGCTCGGACCGGGGCTCATCGCCCCTATCGAAAGGGCGGCAATGATACTCAGGAAGATGCTTACAGACGACATCGCGGGCTCCAGCTGACTCGGAAAACGCCCGACCCTATGCCCAATGCGTGTAGATCGCCAGCCTCGTCGAAATACTAGAAGCGATCCGCGACCTGGATGCCAGCTGGCCCGAGGATGACGGCGACGAGAACCGGCAGGAAGAACAGGATCATCGGCACCGTGAGCTTCGGGGGAAGTGCCGCAGCCTTCTTCTCTGCCTCGTTCATGCGCTCGTCGCGGCCTTCCTGTGCGAGGACGCGCAGCGCCTGGGAAACCGGCGTGCCGTAGCGATCCGCCTGGATCAGGGCCTGGGTGACGGACTGCACCAGTGGGATCTGCGTGCGCAGGCCGAGGTTCTCAAGCGCAACCCGCCGATCGGGAAGGAAGGAAAGCTCGGCGGTCGTCAGAATCATCTCTTCCGCCAGCGCCGGCGAGGCCTCGCCGAGTTCTTCGGATACACGACGCATGGCGGCCTCGATCGAAATACCGGACTCGACGCAGATTAGCATCAGGTCGAGCGCGTCGGGCCAGGCACGCTTGATCGAGTGCTGGCGCTTTGACATGCGATTGGAGATGAAAATGTTCGGTGCATAGAAGCCCAAATAGGCGATGCCGAGCGTCACCAGGAAGCGCATCGTCGTTGGCTTGTCGGCCAGATGATCGAGACCAAAGACCCAGAAAACTGCAAAGCCGAAGAACAGGAACGGCAACAGGAAACGCGCGACAAGGAACATGTTCAAGGCATTTTCGGAACGAAACCCGGCTGCCCGGAGCTTGTTCATGGTGTTCTCGTCGACCAGTGCCTCGCGAAGGTTGAACTTCTCCACGATCTGTCGCACTGAGCGGTTGTTCTGGGTACGAAGGGAAGCTTTCCCGGCGGAATCGGTGTTCATGCGCGCGCGTTCGCGAGCGCGAATCTGCTCGCGCTCCGTCGATACGGCCTTCATGCGCTTGTTGAGGTCGCCGCGCTCGAAGAACGGGACAGCGATTGTATACAGGCTGGCGAAGACAGCGATCGCCACGAACACTGCGATCAGCATGGAGGGGTCTGTCAGTTTGGTCGCGAGGTCAGATGACACGCCCGTTCTCCACTAGATGTCGAAATTGACCATGTTGCGCATGACGAAAATGCCGATCGACATCCAGACCGCCGATATACCCATGATCAGGTGGCCGCGAGGGTCGGTGAAGAGGATCAGCATGTATTCCGGCGATGTCAGATAGACGAGGGTTGCAACGATGAACGGCAGCGCGCCGATGATGACGGCCGACGCCTTTGCTTCCATCGACAGTGCCTTGACCTTCGCCTTCATCTTCTTTCTGTCGCGCAGGACCTTTGCGAGGTTGCCGATGGCTTCAGAAAGGTTGCCGCCTGCCTGCGACTGGATCGCAATAACGATTGCAAAGAAGCTGACCTCCTGCAGAGGCATGAAATTGCTCATACGTGCACAGGCATCCGGTACACTGAGGCCTACCTGCTGCGATTCGACGACGCGGCGAAATTCGCTCTTCACGGGATCCTTGCCCTCATTGGCGATGAGCCGGATGGCATCGTTCAAGGGCAGGCCTGATTTGATCGAGCGTACGATGACGTCGAGAGCGTTGGGAAACTCATCGAGAAACTTGTTCTGGCGCCGCTTGATCAGGAAGCCCAGTACCCAGCGCGGCATGCCAAGTCCCGCAATGATGGGCAGACCGAGCACGACCATGACAGGCGCATCGGCAAGGAAGGCAACGAACATCAAGACAAGGCCAACAATGGCGCTGAACATGTAAAACCGTCCCGGCGTGGTCTTGAGGCCGGCCTGGGTCAGCCGCGCCTTCAGCGACAGCTTCCTCTTGGTGTTTTCCTGCTGGCGCTTCTCAAGGTCCTTCAGGTTGTCCTGCACCGATTTCCGGCGCTTCGACATTTCCTGGACGCGGTCGCGGGCTGCCTTGACGCCGGCCTTGTCAGCCTCCGCCGAAGCGACGCGGTTGACGCGATTGGCCGACTTCTTTTCGGTTTCCATCCGCGTGAAGAGAAGGCCATAGCAAACGGCGCCAGCCGCAATGGCGGCAAGCGCGACAATGGCCAACACAACAGGATCGAACCCGAACATCTCACTAATCCTTGGATTTCGCTTCCATTTCGTCGAGTGCCGCGGCAAGGCGCTTTTCTTCGTTGAAGTAGCGTGCGCGATCCCAGAAATGCGGCTTACCGATACCGGTCGACTTGTGCCTGCCGATCAGCTTACCCGACGCATCCTCGCCGTCGATTTCGTAGCGCATCAGGTCCTGGGTGATGATGACGTCGCCTTCCATCCCGATCACCTCGGTAATCTGCGTGATGCGACGAGAGCCGTCTCGCAGGCGGGCCGCCTGGACGATAATATCGATCGAACCGGAGATGATCTCGCGTACGGTCTTTGCCGGCAAAGTGAAACCGCCCATTGCGATCATCGACTCGATACGGCTGAGGCATTCGCGCGGCGAGTTCGAGTGGATCGTGCCCATCGAGCCGTCGTGACCGGTGTTCATTGCCTGCAACAGGTCAAAAACCTCCGGTCCGCGCACTTCGCCGACGATGATCCGCTCCGGACGCATACGCAGGCAGTTCTTGACGAGATCGCGCATGGTGATCTCGCCTTCGCCTTCGATGTTCGGTGGCCGGGTTTCGAGGCGTACCACGTGCGGCTGCTGCAGCTGCAGTTCTGCCGTGTCTTCGCAAGTGATGACGCGCTCGTCCACGTCGATGTAGCGGGTGAGGCAGTTGAGCAGCGTCGTCTTGCCCGAACCGGTACCGCCCGAAATGACGACGTTGCAGCGGACGCGGCCGATGATCTGGAGAAGCGTCGCTCCCTCAGGCGTGATGGCGCCGAAGCGAACGAGCTGTTCGAGGTTCAGCTTGTCCTTCTTGAACTTACGGATGGTGAGTGCCGGCCCGTCGATCGCGAGCGGAGGCGCAATGACGTTGACACGGGAGCCGTCGGGCAGACGGGCGTCGCAGATCGGACTTGATTCATCAACACGGCGGCCGACCTGGCTAACGATGCGCTGGCAGATCGACAGCAGCTGCGAATTGTCGCGGAAGCGGATTTCGGATTCGATGGTCTTGCCGCCGACTTCGATGAAGGTCTGGCCGGCGCCGTTGACCATGATGTCGGCGATATCGTCGCGGGCGAGCAGCGGCTCGAGCGGACCGTAACCGAGAACGTCGTTGCAGATGTCTTCGAGCAGTTCTTCCTGCTCGGAAATCGACATCGCGAAGTTCTTGATCGTGATGATGTCGTTGACGATGTCGCGGATTTCTTCGCGCGCGCTTTCTCCGTCGAGCTTGGCAAGCTGCGACAGATCGATCGTATCGATCAGCGCCGAGAAGACCTGCGCTTTCGTGTCGTAATATTCATCCGTGCGGGTCGGGCGCTTGCGCTGCGGCGTCTGCATCGGCGGCGGCGGAACCTGCTGGCGCGGGGGCTCGCGCTGCGGCTCGACCAGAATCGCAGGGGCAGACGGGGAGGGATGTGGAACCGGCGGAGGCGGCGCGATGGTGCCGCCCGCCTTGCCAAAACCCTCGTTTCCGCGTTTTCCGAACATGCCTTATTCCAATCCGATCTTGGCGGGCGTCATTTGCGCTTCAGCAGGCCGAGCAATCCGCCCTTGCGTGCTTTCTTGATGGCAATCCGCCCGGTCACGATGTGCGATATCTGCGAGAATGTTTCTGCCGTCGGTGACTTTGCATCCATCTCCGAAATCATCCGGCCACTGTTGGCCGCGTTGCCGAACAGGTTGGCATCGAAGGGGATGATTGCGATCGGATCGGTTTCCAGCGGACCGCAGAAATCGGCCGGACTGATCTCCGGCCGCTTCGGCATCCCGACCTGATTGAGGATCAGATGCGGCATCTTGTCGTTGGGCCGCATCTTGCGCAGCGCATCCATCATGTTCTTGGTGTTGCGCAGGTTGGCAAGATCGGGAGAGGCGCAGATGACGACCTCGTCCACGCTGGCCAGCACCGAGCGTGTCCATTCCGACCAGGCATGCGGTACGTCGAGCACGGTGATGGGGGCGTTGCGCTGCAGGACCTCAAGCACGGGCTGGAACGCCTGTCCTTCGAAATCATAGGCGCGGTCGAGGAGGGAGGGGGCCGCAAGCAGCGACAGGTGCTCGGAGCACTTCGTCAGCAGGCGATCGAGAAACACCTCGTCCAGGCGTTCCGGCGCATAGACCGCTTCCGCGATGCCCTGCGTCGGGTCCTGGTCGAAATCGATATTGGCCGTGCCGTAGGGCAGGTCGAGGTCAGCCAGGATCGTTTCGGTCGAAAACAGATTGGAGATGCCGAAGGCGCAATTATGAGCGATCGTTGAGGAACCGACGCCGCCCTTGGCGCCGATGAAGGCGATGCTGCGGCCGAGCGGCTCGGCATCAGGGTCGACGAAGATCGTCGCCATCGCCATCATGATATCGGGCATGGCGACGGGCTGGACCATATACTCGGAAATGCCGTTGCGCACGAGTTCGCGATAGAGCGCGATGTCGTTGTGATAGCCGACAATGATGACCTTGGTGGACGGGTCGCAGACGGCGGCAAGCGGCGCCAGCTCGTTCAGCACACTTGCAGATACCGTCCTGGTTTCGAGAATGATCAGATTGGGCGTTGGCGCCGTGGCGAACATGTTCGCGGCCGCCGCAATGCCGCCGCTGGTGATGCGCAGGCTGACCTTCGACATGCGGCGGTCATGGCTGCAACGCTCCATGACACGCTGCAGTTCTTCGCTTTCGCAGAAGGCGTGGACCGATATGCGGGGCAAGGGCCGCATGTTCTCGAGCTCGGCCATACGAACGGCGTCTTCTGCGTTGCGCAGCTCCGTCGTATTCTTGATCTCGTATTCGACTGTACTCATCGTTCGGTCCTAAACTGATCAGAAGCTGTTGGAGCTGCTGGTGACGTCTTCAATCGTGCTTGTCGTTTCGCGATACTCTTTGATTGCGGCGTTGCGGCGGGCCGCATCAATCGGGGTCATGCCGCGAGGCGCGATCAGGTCTTCCGGGTTGGCCACTTGTGCAGCCAGGTTGTTCTGCGTTGCACAACCAAAATTGTAGTAATTCTGGTTGGTGAAATCGTTGATGATGTCTCTCGGCCATTGACCGCACTGCGACGTCATTGCTGTCGTGCCGACGAAAGTCAGGCGAATGGGCGCTGCGTCACCCGCGCCGGCCGCTCCGTAGGAACTGTTGACGATCTTGGAACTTGCGATGCCGCGGGCGGAAAGCTCAGCGCGTACCTGACCCCGCAGCTGCCGTGCTGCCGCCGCATTCGGCGATCCCTCGGGCGTCAGCAGATAGACCGGCCCGGTTGCCCGCGACGCGTAATTCTGCGCGAAGCCGCGGATCATGTCGCGCTGGGCGATGTTGAGGCGGCGGTCTGTCGACGCGACCGGGATATCGACCGATTGCTCGGCTTCGGCAACCACGATCGGGTGTCGCTGGCGATAGTCGTCAGGAATACCGCCGGTCGTCAGTTGGTCGTGCGAGGCGCAGCCGGAAAGCAGGGCCGCCGCCACCGCGACCAAGGTCAGCAGCGATTTCGAGCGGCGGGAATCAAGTGCGGTGTTCTGCATGTGGGCCATCGGCTGATCTCTGTATTGTGCCATTGCTGATCCTGCCGCGCTCATTTGTAGATGAACCCGATGGAGCCATGGAATTGCGCGTCGGCGACGGGCGTTTTACGGCCGCCGTAAACCTTGTTGACGCGATTGAGCAGGAAGGTTGCCGCGTCGTTTTCCGGGCTGAAGTTGTCGTCCGGGCGACTGAGCTGATCGCGAGCAACCGGGCGAACGAGATAGGGCGTTGCAATGATGACAAGTTCGGTCTCATCACGCTCGACAGTGCGCTGCCGGAACAATGTGCCAAGCAGAGGGATCTTGTTGACGCCCGGCGTGCCGTTCGAGGTCTGCAATACGTTGTCGCGGATCAGCCCAGCAAGCGCGATGGAGCCACCCGAGGGAAGCTCGACGGAGGTCTCGGCCGAACGGCGCTGGTAGGTTGGCGTTGAGCCGGAAACGGAAGGGGCGGGCTCCGATACGTTCGTCTTGATTTCCAGGCTGATGCGGCCGGAGGACAGGACGACCGGCTTGAAGGCGAGATTGATGCCGTAGTTGTAAGGAACGATCGTGACGTTGCCGTCATTGTCCGTCGTCGAATAAAGCACCTGGCCGCCGGAATTGAAGGTCGCTGCCTGGCCGGAAATCGCCGTCAGTGTCGGCTCGGCCAGCGTCTTCACGACCTTCGCTTGTTCAAGCGCGTTGAGATAGGTCGAGATATCGTATTTTCCGATCGAGCTCTTGAAGAGGGCCGCTAGGCCGCCGCCAACGATTGCGGCGGCGCTGTCGGAGCTCGGGGAGCCGAGCTGGGCAACCGAGAGACCCTTGGAATTGGAAACGAGATTGTTGAAGCCAAGCTGCTTCAGTACCTCTCTGCGAACTTCCGCGATGGTGACCTTCAGCGTGACCTGGTCTTCGCCCTGGATCTGCAGCAGATTGACGACCTGTGAGGTCTGGCGGCCTTCTGCGAAAAGGGCCACCGAACCGTCTCCACCAGAAGCGCTGGCTGTTTCCGTACGCGTTGTTGCTTCGCCACCTTTCAGGAAGGCTTGCGCGAGGTCTGCGGCTTGTGCCGCGTCTTGCGGCGTGCGAACTGTGCCGGTTAGCACGATATTGTCGGACACGATCTCGACTTTGATGCAGGAGTCGGGGATGAAGCGCCGGAGATTGGCCTCCAGGCCGGCGACGTCGCGTTCGATCGCGATATCGAGACTGACGATCTGCTGCCCATCGGCGCCGAAAATGAATATGTTCGTCTGGCCAACCTGCTTGCCGAACAGATAGATGCGCCGCGAGCTACGGGTGACCGCGTCGGCCATGGAAGGGTCCGAGACGAGGATGTCATGTGCATCGACCGGAAGGTCAACGACAATCGCCTTCTTCAAACCGAGCTTCAGGCTGCGGTGTGCGCCAGGTCCAGCCTGGGTGATGTTAACGATCCCATCGGAAACCGCGTACGCAGCTCTTGCACCGAGAACAGGAGCGAGAACGCCCGGAGCGGCGCCCGAGAATGCGATCGCAAAGGACAAGCAACCTGCCATCAAGGGCTTTGTGTAGCGCTTCAAATTGCCCATTCCCATTTCCTTTACTCGGCCTTCGGCGCACTGCTGCTGTCTGTGACGATTGAGCCTGATTTGATGACTTGCACGATGGCGCTGCCATTATCGCCGCTGAGGAGGTAGTCAGCAGCGCTCGTATCCTGTTCCTGGGCGTCGGCAACGGAACGCAATGCCAGCGACAGCCGATCAGCCATTTGCTGGGCAACCGCCAGCACCTTGGTCTGGTCGGGGGTTAGCTCAAGCGTTGCGGTGGTCCCGACCACGGCTTTCGAGCCGTCTTCCTTTTCCTGGATCTGCTGGTCGATCGCGAGTACGCGCACATTGCTGAGCACAGTCTCGGTCAGATATTTGTCGGCTTCCTTCGATTTGCGGACCATGATCACGTCGACGCGGTCATTCGGCAGGATGAAGCCGCCGGCACCTGTCGAAACCGAAATCTCGGTTGCGACGGCACGTTTTCCGGAGGGCAGGAGGGAGGACAGGATGCGGCTGTTCGAATCCGCGATCTTTTCCGCGCGGATGGGCTCGCCCTCGAAAATCGGCAGGCGAACGACAGCGCCCTGCAGGTCTTTCAGGGCATCTGGCTTGTCGGTTTCGGTAATGAAGCCCTGGACGACGCCGGTCTGCGGCCAGGCCATCCAGTGAACGGCTTTATCATCCAATCGTGCGCCGACCGGGAGGTTGGAACCGGAGACCAGTATTTTGACGGTCGGCTCTTTCTCGACGACTGATTTGACCTGGGTGACAACGGAGCCACGACCCGCGAGGCTCATCGCCAGCACGCCAGCAAGGCCGGCCGCAACGACGGCGACTCCTAGTATCAAAAGGCGGGCGGGCTTCATTAATCGTTCCTCGGGGATTCGCAATACCCGAAGAATGGCCTGCAATTGGTATAATTATAGTTAATGAAAGCCTTCGATTTTAAGTTAACGGATGGTTAAGTCCCGCTAATTCAGGCTTTGCAATGCCGCAGTGAAAAGAGGGGAGGAGGGAAAAGCAATAAAGCCGCCCGCGGCAATAGCAATGCCATAGGGGATCTTCTTGGCAAGAAGAATGGAACTAGGAACCGGTAGTCCGACGGCAAGTATGACATGGGCTTGCGTACGGATCAGAAGAATCAAAAAAGTCGCGATGCCGCCAAATAGGCTGACATAAATTAGAAACTCAACAAGAGCGGGACTGAAGCCAAACCAGAGAGATGCCACGGCGAGTAGTTTTGCATCGCCGCCGCCCATGATGCTCAAGGCGAAAAGACCAAAGCAGACGACGAGAACCGAAAATGCGGCTGCGAGATGCGTACCGATCACAACGAGGGGCATTCCTGCCAGCGTCGCGATTCCCAAAAATGCGACGGCAAGAATTATCGACACGCGGTTTGGAATCGTCATCGTAATCAGGTCCGAGGACGCTGCGATGGCAAGGCAGAGCGGGAAAATCACAAAGACGGCTGCTGCGATCATTCCGTAGATCCCGTGATTAAAAAGGCCCACAGTATGACCTGTGAGCCTGGTTCATACTGGCGAGACGCGGTTCCCTTCGTCTGGCCATTATGTTCGTCAATTACTCGATGGTAGCCGGAGCCTTTTTGCCTGCCTCGTCCATCGTTACCGAAAGGTTATTGAACATAATGTTCAGTTTGCTGCCCAGTGCGGTTGCGCCGGTGATCAGCGCAACAGAGATAAGCGCTGCGATCAGGCCATATTCAATTGCGGTCGCGCCGGATTCGTCCTTGAGAAAACGGCTAACAAGCTTGGTCATGGTAACTCCTAACTCCAGTTGATGTTCAGCAGTCCGCCAACTGTTGCCGTTGATCGGATTGCATCAATTTAGCGTGACCCTGTTTCTATCAACTTAAAGAGTTAGGTTACCGTCCGGTAAATTCTGGCCGATGCCTAAGGATGGTAAGTATTCCCTATCGCAATTGTTTAGAATTTTATAGAAAAGTCCCGCGCGCCGGGTAGTAAAGGCATTCGCTGCTAGTGAATGTCCTCGTGCCGATATTCAATGGCGGTGAACAGGATAATACCCTCGAAGCCCCTGTCGCAATATGGCGCATAAAACTGGCGTCTTCGATAAACCATAATAGGCTTAAGACTTCATTCACCAATTTTTCTCATGCTGTTTTGCAAAAATCGCCGTAACCCGAGAGAGAATCAAATGTCGCCGAGTGGCAAGAGGATCATCCTGGCCAGCTTTTTTACCGCCCTCGGCCTTGGCGGATCCGCGCTCGCTCAACAGGACATTCTGCGGGTCTACATGGATCAAGCCCGCGTTTTGAAACTCGATCGGCCGGTGAGCAAGGTCATCGTCGGAAACGCCAAGGTTGCCGACGCAACCGTGGCGGATTCCAAGACGATCGTCCTGACCGGGCGCAGTTTCGGAACGACCAATCTTGTGCTGCTCGATGCGGATGGCAACGCAATACTGGATGAAAGCATCCTCGTGTCGATTGATGAGGCCAACACTGTCCGCGTCTTTCGCCAAACGGAGCGCTCTGTTCTTTCTTGTACTCCGAATTGCGAACAGCATAGCCAACAAGGCACAGAGACCGCAACGGCAAGCCAGCAATAGCTGCTGAGTATCTCTGCGAATTCCGTTAGACTTCTGATCCGGCTCAACGCACCCAACTTGCTGCCGAACGGCAGCACGATCACGATCAGCCACAGTCATTTCTTTCTACCCCGCGGGAGCACCACGATAGCGTGCGGCGATTGCTGACGCGTCAGCCTCGTTTGCCAAGTCCGCTCGGCCGTTATAAGGCTTGAGAAGTGGCCCGCGATGCGCGGGACGTCAATTTCCTGTCGCTAGGTGGTGCATGGCGCGAGCCTTTCTTTTCGTTCTGGATTCCTTTGGCGTCGGCGGCGCGCCGGATGCGGCAGCCTATGGCGACGAAGGCGCTGACACGCTGGGGCATATCGCGGAATTCTGCGCTGCCGGTGCGGGCGATCGCGAGGGATTGCGCTCAGGCCCGCTCCAGCTTCCGAATATGTCGGCTCTTGGCCTCGTCCATCTCGCCAAGGCGGCGTCTGGCAGGTTTCCGGCCGGAATGCCGGTGCCGGAGAAGGTGTACGCGATGTACGGTTCCGCCAGCGAGGTCTCGCGTGGCAAGGACACTCCGTCCGGTCATTGGGAAATCGCCGGGACGCCGGTAACGTTTGACTGGGGTTACTTTCCGACAGAAGGCGATGCCTTTCCACCGCAGCTTGTCGAGGCGCTCTGCAGGGCGGCCGACATTCCCGGGATACTCGGCAACTGCCACGCCTCTGGTACCGACATCATTGCCCGCCACGGCGAAGAGCATATCCGGACCGGAAAGCCGATCTGCTACACCTCGTCCGACTCTGTCTTCCAGGTTGCCGCGCATGAGACGCATTTCGGCCTCGACCGGCTCATGACCTTCTGCACGATCGCCCGGGCGCTGCTCGATGATTACAATATCGGCCGCGTCATCGCACGACCATTCGTCGGCGAAACCGCTTCCAAGTTTCAGCGCACCGGAAACCGTCGCGACTTTTCGGTGCCGCCGCCGGAACCGACGCTTCTCGACCGGCTGGTCAAGGAAGGGCGCAAGGTCCATGCCATCGGCAAGATCGGCGACATCTTCGCGCATAAGGGCGTCTCGCGGGTGATCAAGGCCAATGGCAATGAGGCTTTGATGGACGCCAGCCTTGCGGCGATGGATTCCGCCGAGGATGGCGAACTGGTTTTCACCAATTTTGTAGATTTCGACATGGTCTATGGCCATCGCCGGGATGTCGCCGGCTATGCCGCAGCGCTTGAGGCCTTTGATAGCAGGCTTCCCGAAGTGGGTGGCAAGTTGAAGCCCGGCGACCTCGTCATCCTGACCGCCGACCACGGCTGCGATCCGACGTGGCGCGGCACCGATCACACGCGCGAGCGCGTGCCGATCATTGCCTACGGGCCGGGACTGCGTTCCCGCGATATTGGCATTCGCGCCACTTATGCGGATATCGGCGAGACGATTGCCCGCCATCTGCGCATTCCGGCGGGCGCGCACGGGAGAAGCTTTCTATGACGTCGCATTTGAAGAAAGTCGAGCTGCACTGCCATCTGGAAGGAGCGGCGCCGCCGACGCTCACCGTGGCGCAGGCTCGCAAGTATAACATCGACATCAGCCCCTACCTCGCTGACGGCACCTATGTCTGGCATGATTTCGCGAGCTTTCTGGAGTGTTACGACAAGGTCTCGGAGGTCTACAAGACCGAGGAAGACTACGCACTGCTGACGGAAACCTATCTCGATGAGCTTGCCGCGATCGGAACGATCTACAGCGAGCTGATCGTCTCCCCCGATCACGGCAAGCGGATCGGGCTTGGAGCGGATGCCTACATCGAGGGCGTGTGCGAAGGCATGCGTCGTGCAAAGGCGAAAAGCGACATCGAGGCACGCCTGATTGTCACCGGAGAGCGTCATTTCGGCCCGGAGAGTGTCATCGGCGCTGCCGAATATGCTGCGAACGCGAAGAATCCGCTTATCACTGGCTTCAATCTTGCAGGGGAGGAACGGATGGGTCGGGTTGCCGATTATGCGCGCGCCTTCGACATCGCGCGCGATGCAGGCCTCGGCCTCACCATTCACGCCGGCGAGGTGTGCGGTGCGTTCAGCGTCGCCGATGCGCTCGACGTTGTCAGGCCTTCCCGGATCGGCCATGGCGTCCGGGCGATCGAGGACCTTGATCTCGTCAAGCGGCTCGCCGATCTCGGAACGGTGCTGGAGGTATGCCCCGGCTCCAATATTGCGCTAAACGTCTTTCCAGATTTCGCTTCTCATCCGTTGCGAAAGCTCAAGGAGTCAGGTGTTCGCGTGACGATCAGTTCGGACGACCCGCCCTTCTTCCATACTTCGCTGAAACGCGAGTACGAATTGGCTGCCGACGCCTTCGGTTTCAGCGATGCTGCGATCAACGAGATGACCCGCACGGGAATTGAGGCAGCTTTCGTCGACGAGCCGACGCGGCAGGCGCTCTTCGCCCGGATGTAATCCGGCTAGCCCTGGGGATCGATGCTGCAAAATTGCCTCCGCTCTTGCGGTGAGGGCAATTTCCATGGAAGAAACATCCGATAAGAACAACGATAGGAAGGGCTCGGCCATGGACGGCGTAACGGTCATCGATCACCCGCTTGTGCAGCACAAACTCACGATCATGCGGCGTAAGGAGACATCGACCGGGAGTTTCCGTCGGCTCCTGCGCGAAATCTCCACCTTGCTCTGCTACGAAGTGACCCGTGATCTCGAACTCACCATGGAGACCATCGAGACGCCCCTGCAGACGATGGAGTCGCCGATCCTGGAAGGCAAGAAGCTCGTCTTTGCTTCGATCCTCCGTGCCGGCAACGGCCTTCTCGAAGGCATGCTCGACCTTGTGCCGTCGGCGCGCGTTTCGCATATCGGCGTCTACCGTGACCATGAAACGTTGCAGCCGGTCGAGTATTACTTCAAGGCTCCCGAGGATATCTCCGAACGCTTGATCATCGTCGTCGACCCGATGCTCGCCACCGGCAACTCGTCGATCGCGGCGATCGACAAGCTCAAGGAGCGCGGCGCCCATAACATTCGCTTCCTCTGCCTTCTTGCGGCGCCAGAGGGCATCAAGAATTTCCGCGAGGCGCATCCAGATGTGCCCGTCTTCACCGCTTCGATCGATAGCCATCTGAACGAGAAGGGCTACATCATGCCTGGTCTCGGCGATGCCGGCGATCGCATGTACGGCACGAAGTAATTCGTCATCTGTTTACCATTCGGATGCAGTCGATGGTCCGGACACGCGTGCCGGACCATTTGCTTTGCAGGCATTAGCAACTTGTCAGCGATTAGGGAGTAGGACGTGTAAGCATGGCCACGCATGACGCGGGGTTTATACAGGAAGGATTTCTGTCCCGATGCTCGTGCGTACCGTCATTTTTGCAAGCGTGGCTGCGGTGCTTGCAACACAGATACCGACCCTCATGGGAAAACGCAGCGGCGAAATGGTCGCCTCGGCCAATTTCGTAACCGACAATGCAGAACAGGGGCGAGCCGCGGCAAGTGGCGGCACAATGCGCCTGCGGGCTGATGCTCAAGGCCACTATTCCGGCGATTTCAGAATCAATGGTCGTCAGGTGCAGGGCCTGATCGATACCGGCGCGACCTACGTCGCTCTGAATGAGAGCTTCGCTCGACGCCTGGGTTATACGGGCAATCAGCTTGATTTCCGCTACTCGGTCGACACAGCCAACGGGAAGACGAAGGCAGCGCACGTGACATTGGATCGGGTGGAGATTGGCGGCATCCGCGTGCGTGATGTGGAGGCCTTTGTGCTGAAGGATGGCGCCCTGTCCTCCACGCTCGTCGGCATGAGCTTCCTGCGCAAGCTCGCTTCCTATTCCGTTGCCGATGGATCGCTCAGTTTGAAGCAATAGGCGTCAGGGCGCCGATGGCCGGTTTCTTGCCTCGTCGGCCGTCAGCGCGCTCTCCCGGGTGCCGGAGACAATTATCTCCAGGACCTCGTGCTCGTCGGTGTTCTTGACGTAGCGGTCACCGACATATTCACCGCGCTTGAGGACCATGACGCGATCGCCGACGGCGAAAATGTCGACGAGGCGGTGTGAGATGATGATCTGGGCAACGCCTTGTTTCTTCAACTCCAGCATGGTTTCGAGCAGCCGCTCGGTCGCCATGACCGAAAGATTGGCGGTCGGCTCGTCGAGAATGACGACGCGCGGCTCGAAGGAGATCGCGCGGGCGATCGCCACGGACTGCTGGCGGCCGCCCGACAGGCTCTCGACCTTCTGATAGACGGAATTCACGTCGACCTTGAGCCGCTTCAACACGTTGTCCGCTTCGGCATACATTTTTTGCCGATCGACGAAGGGGCCTCTGAGAGGCCAGCGGCCGAGAAAAATGTTCTGGCCGACATCCATGTTCCCGCAGAGCGCGAAGTCCTGATAGATCATCTCGATCCCTGCGTCGCGGCTCTCGTGCGGGCTTTTGAAAGAGACCGGCTGCCCCGCGACCAGGATTTCGCCGGAGTCGCGCTGATAGGCGCCTGTCAGGATCTTCATCAGCGTCGACTTTCCGGCAGAGTTGTCCCCGACCAGGCCAAGAATCTCCCCGGGATAGAGCACGAGATCGACCTTGCGGAGCGCCTGCACGGCTCCGAAAGCCTTTTCGATGCCCCGCATTTCCACAATCGGCCGCGAAGGCGTCACGTCAGCCATGGATGGCTTCTCCCGTTCGTGCTGCTGTCGTGAAACGGCCGCGCAGGCGCGCAAAGATATTCGCCTGCCGCACCCATATGTCGATCAGCACTGCCACAATGAGGATGACCCCGATGAAGACATTGATCCAGTGCTGGGGCATGCTGAAGCCTTGGACATTGAGTTGCAGGAGCGCGCGGACAAGTGTTATTACAGCCGCGCCTGCAAGCGAGCCGATCATCGTGCCGTAGCCGCCGAAGATTGATCCGCCGCCGATGATCACGGAGGCAATGGCGTCAAGCTCGCGGAACTGGCCGGCAACCGGGTTGAAGCTGCGGAAATAAGCGACGTTGATGATCCCGGCCATGGTTGCGCAGAACGCGGACAGTACTAGTGCAATGAAGCGAACACGGTTGGTATTGATGCCGGCGTAGGCGGCAGCGCGGACATTGCCGCCTGCTGCACAGACCTTCAGCCCAAATGGTGTGTAGGCAAGCACGATGCCGGCGATGAGGGCGACGAAAAACATGAAGATCGTCTGGATGCTGACGACCTCGGCTACCGTACGGATCATCCCCGGGGGCAGCGAAACACCGAAATGCAGGAAAATGTCGTTCACCTTGCGGCCAAGCAGGTTGTAGCCTTCCGGCCAGCCGGTCAGCTGCTGGCCGGCGACAAACCAAGCGGCAAGACCTCGGGCAATGTAGAACATGCCGAGCGTGGCAATGAAGGCGGGCAGCTTGAAGCCGACGGTGATGACGGCATTGACAAGGCCGGCAGCCGTCCCCGCAAGCAGACCCATCGCCACGGCAGTGAATGGATCGGCGCCCAGCACCTTGAGGAAATAGGCGGCCGTGCTGCCGGCGAGCGCAAGCACCGAGCCAACGGAGAGATCGATATCACCGGCCGCAATGACATAGGTGAGCCCGACGGTAACGAGCGCCAGCTCTGTGTAGTTGAGCAGGATCGCGAAGGTGTTGGGCAGGTTCCACCAGTAGTCCGGCCTTAGCGCCAGGCCGGTCAGCCAGAGCAGCACCGTCAGGATGATGGCGAGTGCGTCGCGCCGTGCAAGGAACTTGCCGAGCCCCGTGGCCGAGAGCGCCATGTCGGCCGCCATCGCCCCTTTGGTCTGCACGCCTTCCAGAGCGACGCCGCCGGTTTCGTAGGCCGGCGGCGGTGGCCGACCGCGGAGCCAGGCCCAGAACCGGGCCGCGATCTGGCGTCGAATGAGGAAGGGCTCGATCAGCACGGCCACGACCAGAAGCAGCCCCAGGAAGACCATGACGGCACCGGCTGGCAAGGTGAACCTGGCGCCGACGGCAACGCTCTCTCCATCGATGATGACGGTCCGCGTGATCGGCCAACCTTCGCGCAGCACCTTGTCGATCAGCACAACGACTGTCGCGCCAAGGCAGGACCCGAGCACGCGCCCGCGCCCGCCAAGGATCGACGCACCGCCGATGACGACAGATGCGATCACGGTAAGCTCCCAGCCGACGCCGTAAAGAGGGGTGACGCCCTTGTCCTGCGCCGCAGCCAGAAGACCGGAAAGGGTCGCGCAGAGCGACGAGATCAGGTAGGCGCGAATTCGCACCCACTGGGTGTTGATGCCGGCATAGGCTGCGGCCTGCTCGTTGCCGCCGGTCGCGAAGGTCTCATAGCCCCAGCGGGTCTTGGCAAGCACATAGGCGCCGATGACAGCTACGAGGAGGAAGATCGCGATCTGGTTATTGAAGCCGAGAGCGTTGATCTCTCCGAGATGAAAGAAGAGCGGATAGTCTGCCGCCTTGCCGGAGTAGTAGATCGCTTGGCCATGCGTGAGCGCAAGAACGAAGCCTCGACCGATAAAGAGCATCGTCAGCGTTGCAATGAACGCGGGCACTTTCAGCATCGTCACGAGGACGCCGTTGACGAGGCCAATCACCGTGCCGAGCAGCACACAGAAGATCACCGACTCGATGACGCCGAAGTCGAGAACATCAGACGCAAAGAGCCTCGCAAAAACGACGGCGATCAGGCCGTAGGTCGAGCCGACCGAAAGATCCAGGTCCTTGTTGGCGATGACAAAGGTCATTCCGACCGCGATTATCCCGACACGGGACGTGTCGCGAAGTAGCGCCAACAGGGCCTCCGTTGATCCAAAGAAGGCCGGATTGACGATAGCCCCGCCGAGGTAGAGCAAGGCGAGGAAGATCAGCAGCCCAGCCTCCCAGCCGCCGACGAGCTGGGGCGGCGCACGGCCTAGCGATGTCGTCGTGGGCGCCATGGTGTCTGCCGATCAATCTCGCCGTCGCGATGCGGGAGGCTTGCACCTCCCGCGTCGATTTCAGGCGTTTCGGAGCGTTAGTTTTCGAAGCGCTTGCCAACCTTTGCGACGTTCTCCTTCGTCACCAACTGGGCACGCGTGTCCAGGTTGGCGGCGGAAATGCCGCGATCGATCTGCAGGTAAAGCTGCATGACAGGCCAGAAGCCCTGCAGGAAGGGTTGCTGTCCCAGCGAACCGGTCAGGTTTCCGGCGGCGATTCCCTCCTGCTGTGCCGGGCCGAGGTCGAACCCGAATGCGCAGAGCTTGCCGGTCTTGCCCATCTGTGCGACGGCCTTGACGAGCGGTGGCGTGAAGACGTTGTTGGCGGTGAAGGCACCGACCACGTCACCACGGGATTCGAAGAGCGAAACAAGCGCGTTGACCGGATCGTTGGGGTTCGTGTCGATGCCGACGTTCTCCGGTCCAGCGTCAACCTTGAAAGCGTCAAGCTTGCCGGCCTCCTTCAATGTTTTGACGATGGCGTTGAAAGCGGAGGTGACCCGGTTGTTGACCTCGATGTTGCCCATCGCGGTTGACGACGGCAACAGAATCGAGCCGCTGGTTGCGCCGCTCGCAATCACACAATTGGCAAGAGCCTCGCCGCCGATTGCCGCGGCCGATGCGTCCTGACCAGTATGGCTGATGGCACTGCGATGCAGGATGGTTGCATCGAATGAGTTGGTTGTGGCGATCGGTATGCCGGCCGCCTCGGCAGCTTTGACGATGTCGTTGTAGGCGCCGACCTGCGGCGTCGTCATTATGATGCCGTCGATCGTCGGATCCTGGACGATCTGGTTGAGGATCTCGATTGCGCGCGCCGGATCGTCAACTGGCGATTCCGAGCCGAGCAGCAGGATCTTGGCGCCGATCATGTTGCCGGCGACGGTTGCGCCGACATAGACGGGATCAAAAAAGCCATTGCCTGCCGTATGAGTCACGATCGCGAAGGTCAAATGACCGTCCGCCGAATGGAAGTTCTTCGTGTTGGGATCTTCCTTGGCAGCTTCGGCAAAATTATAGCCGCCAACTGCTTTCTCGACGCTGCCCGACTGCGCAAATGCATGCGAGACGCCGAGCGATAGTAGCGCGGCTGACACCGCGTACAGCAAAGTCCGCCTCATGATTAGTCCTCCCTTGAGTCAAGGAAGGAAAGCCGTTCGAGCGCAATTTACAGAGAGTGAGGGCCGAAGGCTTCCTCCCATACGCTAATATTCTGCGCAATTCCGATGCAAGTAAACGGCGAACTCATCGTAAGGGCGAAATTGTTTGCCTCCCAAACCTCCCCTGGTTGTTTTTGATGACAAATAGCCGTTGAGGTCGTGGTTACTGGCTCTCAGGGGATGGATGCGCTTCCTGGCGAAGCCTGCCTCCTTTTCGGAACGCGATCCTTAGCTTGCTGAAAGAGCCACGATGCGCTCGTAAATGACGGCGGGGGTTGCAGGCTGGTGTTCGTCGATCCGGTAATGTTTGGCGAGGGCGGCAACCGCCGCATCTGCTGAATCCGCGCTTGAGGCATGCACAAGCGCGATGGGGTCGCCTTTCTCTACACGCGTGCCAAGCGGCAGAATGTCTGATATCCCGACGCGATGATCGATCCTGTCGGCGGGATGACGCCGTCCGCCGCCGAGGTCGACGACGGTCATGCCGATCTCCCGTACGTCGCAGCCGGAAAGCCAACCGGACCGAGGCGCGGGGACAGGTTTCGTCAGCGGCGCCTCGACGAGGTACTTGTCCGGCGCCTCCAACAGATCCGAGGGGCCGCCGAGGCGGCTGACCATGCGGGCAAAGCTTTCGGCGGCCTTGCCCGTAGAAAGCGCGTCCACGGCTCTTGCCTCACCGTCCTCAAGTGACGACGCCACGCCTGACTTCGCCAGCATCTCGGCTGCGAAGGCCAGCACGGCAGCCTCCAAGCGGGTGTTCTTCTTTTTACCCGCTAGAAAATCCAGACAGTTTCGGATCTCGACGGCGTTTCCGGCAGCATCCGCCAGCGGCTGGTTCATGTCGGTAATCAGGGCCGATGTCCTGACGCCTGCACTGTTGGCGACATCGACAAGGGCGCGGGCCAGCATCTCGGCATCGTCAGGCTCGGCCATGAACGCGCCCGTGCCGACCTTGACGTCGAGCACCAGCGTCTGCAGTCCGGCCGCAAGCTTCTTCGAAAGGATCGAGGCGGTGATGAGGGGAATCGAGTCAACGGTCGCCGTCACATCCCGGACAGCGTAAAGCTTGCCGTCGGCTGGAGCGAGGGAGCCGGTTTGGCCGATGATGGCGCAGCCGACATCCTTCACGACCTTGCGGAAAACTGTTGCGTCAGGGGTGATGGTATAGCCAGGAATGGCTTCGAGCTTATCCAGCGTCCCGCCGGTATGGCCGAGACCACGCCCTGATATCATCGGAACGGCGAGGCCGCACGCTGCCGCGATCGGTGCGAGCATCAGGGAAACATTGTCCCCGACCCCGCCTGTCGAGTGCTTGTCGGCAATAGGTCTGTCTATGTCTGCCCAGTTCAGTGTGTCGCCCGAGCGGGCCATTGCCAGCGTCAGCGCCACGACCTCGTCGCGCGACATACCCTTGAACCAGACCGCCATGGCGAAGGCACCGATCTGCCCCTCGGAGAGCTGACCGGCCACAAGTGCGGCAATGAACGATTGGATATCCTCTTCGGAAAGCGTTCCGCCATTTCGCTTCTGGCGGATGATCTCCTGGGGGATCATCTCAATAGCTCGATGCAGCGGCGGGCGCGGACTGCGTGCCGCTGAGCACGGCAAGAATGTCGTCGAGCAATCCGGACGCGCCGAAGCGGAACGTGGATGGCATTGGCCAGTCCGGCGCCATGATCGTTTCTGCAAGGCTCAGGTAAAGCGCTGCGTCTGCCACCGAACCGATGCCACCCGCCGGCTTGAAGCCGACCTTGCGGCCGCTCTGGCGAATGACCCGCAGCATGATGTCGGCAGCTTCCAGGGTCGCATTGACGGCGACCTTGCCGGTGGAGGTCTTGATGAAGTCGGCACCCGCCTCGATGGCGAGTTCGGAGGCACGACGGATCAGCGCCGCATCCTTTATCTCGCCGGTCTCGAGAATGACCTTCAGCAGGATCGGGTCCTTGCACTCGGCTCGGACCGCCGCAACCATGTCGGTGACAGCCTTGCCGCTACCGGTCATGAATTTGCGATAGGGGATGACGAGGTCGATTTCGTCGGCGCCGTCGGCGATCGCCTCGCGTGTTTCGGCGGCAACGTCGGCCACTTCCATATCGCCCGACGGGAAATTGACCACAGTCGCAATCCGCACCGGATGACCCGTGCCGAGAACTGCGCGAGCGCGGGCAACGAAGCGCGGCCAGATGCAGATCGCTGCCGTGTTGCCATAGGGGGTTTGGGCGCGCGCACACAGCGCGTCGATCTGCGCCTCGGTGCAGTCATCCTTGAGGTTGGTAAGATCGAGGAGGGAGAGGGCGACGGCGGCCGTTTCCTTGCTGGAATGGTTGGTCATTATTCGCGTTCTCCTGCAATCATTTCCTTCAGTATGGCGGCGAGGCGCGCACCGCCGATCGGAGCCATATCCTTGGTCTCCTCATGGCTCAGTTCGCCGCCGGTCATGCCGGCTCCATAGTTGGTGATTACGGACGCCGCCGCAACCCTTAAGCCAAGCATTCGCGCGATAATCACTTCCGGCACGGTCGACATGCCGACGGCATCGGCGCCGAGGATACGGGCCATGCGGATTTCGGCGGGTGTTTCGAAGCTTGGGCCTGAGAACCACATGTAGACGCCTTGCGACAAGGCGATACCGAGCTTCTCCGCAGCATTGCGCATCCTGTCGGCGAGAGCTGCATCATAAGCACTCGTCATGCCGACAAAACGACGATCGCTTTCCTCGCCGATCAGCGGATTCATGCCGGAATAGTTAATGTGATCGCTAATCTGCATCACCGAGCCAGGAGGCATGTCGTCTCGGAGCGACCCTGCGGAATTGGTCAGGACTAGAGTCTCGACCCCTAGACCTTTGAGCACCTCGATCGGCAGCCGCATCGCGCTGGCATCGCCCTTCTCGTAGAAATGGACGCGACCGGACAGCATGATGACGGGCACACCGCCAAGCAAACCCGCGACGACTTCTCCGGCGTGGCCCGAAACCGCGCTGACAGGAAAGCCCGGCAAGTCGTGATAAGGGATGCGATGCGCATCAGTCATCTCGCCGACCAGCGAGCCGAGACCGGAACCAAGCACGATGCCGTAGCGCGGCGAAAGGCCGCCGAGCCTTCCGGCAAGCACGTCGAGAACGGCACTCATCCGAGTTCGGTCTCGAAGCTGAACGGCAGCAACTCTTCCATGGTCATCGTCTTCTTCACGCCGACCTCATCGCAGAGGTAGATCTTCGTGTCCTTGGAGGCGAACTCCGAGATCTTCTGCCGGCAGCCGCCGCAGGGCGGGCAGAGTGGCAGCTTTTCGGCGATCACGGCCATTTCGACGATCTTCTTGGCGCCGGCCATGATCATGGCGCTGATGGCGGTCGGCTCCGCACACCAGCCTTGCGGGAAAGACAGGTTCTCGATATTGGCGCCGGTGTAGACCTTGCCGTCCTCGGCGCGGATCGCGGCGCCGACGGGGAACTTCGAGTAGGGGGCATGAGCGAAAGCCATGGCACCGCGAGCGGCCTCGAAAAGATCGTGGGACATGTTCTCAGCGTTCCTTCGTATAGGGGACACCACCCGCTTTCGGCGGGATTGCCACGCCGATGAAGCCGGCGAGCAGGATGCAGGTCAGGATATAGGGCAATGCCTGGAAGATCTGTACGGGCACTTCGCCGATCAGCGGAACGTGCTTGCCCTGCATGAAGTTTGCCAGCGCATCGAGGAAGCCGAAGAGCAGGCAGGCGAACATGACGGGCACCGGTCTCCACTTCGCAAAGACCAGTGCCGCAAGTGCAATGTAGCCCTTGCCGGCCGACATATCCTTGATGAAGGCAGCCGACTGCGCGATCGACAGATAGGTCCCCGAGAAGCCGCAGAGGATGCCGGCGCACATGACCGCGCGATAGCGCAGCCAGCCCACCGAAATGCCGGCCGTATCGACCGCGCCCGGATTTTCGCCGACGGCGCGCAGCCGCAGGCCGAAGCGGGTGCGATAGAGGATCCACCAAGAAAGCGGAACTGCGAGAAAGGCGAGGTAGGTCAGGATATTGTTGCCTGAGATCACGTTCGCGTAGAGCGGGCCAATGATCGGAACTTCACGGACGGCATCGGCGCCCGGCAGCACGATCGGCGCAAAGCGGGCTTCCTGAGTTAGCTGCGGCGTACGGCCGCCCTGGCCGAACCAGGCGCCCCCAAGGACGATTGTGATACCGGCGACGAAGAAGTTGATCGCAACGCCCGAGATGATCTGGTTGCCGCGATTGGTGATCGAGGCGAAACCGTGGACGAGGCTGAGCGCCACGGAGCAAATGATGCCAGCACCGAGGCCGAGCCATGCCGAGTCCGTCAGGTAGGCGACGCAGGCTGCCGCAAAGGCAGAGCCGAGCATTTTACCCTCGAGGCCGATATCGAAGATGCCGGCGCGTTCGGAGAACAGACCAGCCAGCGCCGTGAAGATCAGCGGGATCGACAGACGGATCGTGGAGCTCAGAACGCTGATGAAGATGTCATAATAATCCATCGTCCGTTCCCCTCACGCGGCCTTGAACTGTTGATAGACGCGAACCATCGCGGGGCGGAACATGTATTCGAGCGCACCGGCGAAGAGGATAACAAGACCCTGAATGACCAGGATCATTTCGCGCGTGATGTTGGGCATCTCGAAGGAGATCCAATCGCCACCCTGATAGAGGATGCCAAAGAGGATCGCCGAGAAGATGATCCCGACCGGATGATTTCTCCCCATCAGCGACACGGCGATGCCTACGAAACCGGCGCCGCCCACGAACTCGACCTGCAGGCGGGCCGAGGATCCCATGACCGGGTTCAACGCCATCATGCCGGCAAGCGCCCCCGACAGCAGCATCGCGGTCATGACGATGCGGGCGTACGGGATGCCGGCATAGGCCGCCGCGCTGTGGCTGACGCCAAGGGTGCGCATTTCGAAGCCGAGCTTGGTGCGCCAGATCAGCAGCCAGACGAAATAGGAGGCAGCGAGGGCAATGAGGAACGAGACGTTGAACGGTGCTGCGCCGAGCTTGGCACCGAACAGGTTCATCAGCCAGCCGAGTTTCGGCAACTGGCCGCCTTCCAGGAAGGTGCGGGTTTCCGGCGCCATCTTGCCGGGGACGATCAGAACGTGCACCAGCAGATACACCATCAGCGCCGCGCCGATATAGTTGAACATGATGGTGGTGATGACGATGTGGCTGCCGCGCTTTGCCTGCAGGAAGGCGGGGATGAAGGCCCAGGCGGCGCCAAACAGGCCGGCACCCACCACGGCCACCGGCATGGTGACATACCAGGGGACATAGTGGTCGAGCGCCAGCGCAACCAACGCGCAGCCGAGACCGCCAAGATACGCCTGCCCTTCCGAACCGATGTTGAACAGGCCAGCATGAATGGCGACCGCCACGGAGAGCCCGGTGAAGATGAAGCTCGTCGCATAATAGAGCGTAAAACCAATGCCTTCGCCGCTGCCGAGTGCGCCCTCGATCAGCAGCGACAGGGCCGCAAGCGGGCTTTCGCCGATCAGCCAGACGACGAAGCCGGAGATCAGGAAGGCGACAAGCAGATTCAACAGCGGAATGAGGCCGTAGTTGATCCAATTTGGAAGTGGAACTGAAGCAGTGCTCATCAAGGCCTCACGCGGCAATGCCGGCCATCATCAGGCCGAGGGTCTGTTCACCGGCATCGGGCGTCTTCTCGCCGACGACATGGCCGGCAAACATGACAAGGATACGGTCTGAAAGGGCGCGGATTTCGTCGAGCTCGACGGAGACGAGCAGGATCGCCTTGCCTGCATCGCGCATCTCGATGATCCGGCGGTGGATGAATTCGATGGCGCCGATATCGACGCCGCGCGTCGGCTGGCCGATGATCAGCGCCGTCGGATCGCGCTCGATTTCGCGGGCGACGACGATCTTCTGCTGGTTGCCACCGGAGAAGTTCGCGGTCTTCAGCCGCGGGTTCGGCGGGCGGATGTCGTATTTTTCGATCTTCTCCATGGCGTCCCTGCGGATCGCGTCGAGATCGAGCAGCGGGCCCTTGCTGTAGCCGGGATTGCGGTGGTAGCCGAGAACGGAATTCTCGTACTCCTCGAACTTCAGCACCAGCCCCATGTGATGCCGGTCCTCGGGGATGTGGGCTAGGCCGAGCTCGCGCAACCGCGCCGGATCGGCTTTGTCGATCGGCTGACCGTCGAGGAAGATCTCGCCGGAATGCGGCTTGCGGATTCCTGCTATCGCCTCCAGCAATTCGGACTGCCCATTGCCGGCGACGCCGGCAATGCCGACGATCTCGCCGGCACGGACGTCGAAGGATACGTTGTCGACCATGATGACGCCGCGGTTGTCCTTGACCGTGAGATTGCGAACCGACAGGATCACCTTACCCGGATTGGCTTCACCCTTCTGCACGCGCAGCAGGACGCGGCGACCGACCATCAGTTCGGCAAGCTCCTCGACCGTGGTTTCGGAGGTCTTGCGGGTCGCCACCATCTCGCCGCGGCGCATGACCGACACCGTGTCGGTGATCGCCATAATCTCGCGCAGCTTGTGGGTGATCAGAATGACGGTCTTGCCCTGGTCGCGAAGGACGCGAAGGATCTTGAAAAGATGGTCCGCTTCAGCAGGTGTCAGCACGCCCGTCGGCTCGTCGAGGATCAGGATTTCGGCGCCGCGGTACATGGCCTTGAGGATCTCGACGCGTTGCTGTAGCCCGACCGGAAGCTCTTCGATCAGCGCATCCGGGTTCACTTCGAGGCCGTAGTCCTTCTCCAGGCGGCGCAGCTCGGCGCGCGCGGAAGAAACGCCCCTGGCGAGCAGCGCGCCGCCTTCGGCGCCAAGCATGACGTTCTCAAGCACGGTAAAATTATCGACCAGCATGAAGTGCTGGTGCACCATCCCGATCCCGGCTGCGATTGCAGCCTGGCTGTCCTTGATGGTGACGGGATTGCCGTTGACGCGGATCTCGCCGCTATCGGCATGGTAGAAACCATAGATGATCGACATCAAGGTCGATTTGCCGGCACCGTTTTCCCCGATGATGCCGTGAATCGTACCCTTGGCGACGGTAAGATTGATGTCCTTGTTGGCGTGAACGGCACCGAATTTCTTGTCGATGCCCACAAGTTCGATAGCGGGCGTGTCTGTCACAGCAGGCTCCAAATACGAAAAGGGCGTATGACGGAGCGACTCCGCCATACGCCCGTCTCAGTCACGGATCACTTCGGGCAAGCATTGTCCGTCGTGTAGTCGTGAACCTTGATGGTTCCCGCAATGATGCCTTCCTTGGCCTTGTCGAGCGCGGCCTGCATGTCAGGCGTGATCAGCGCCTTGTTGTTGTCGTCCATGGCGGCGGCAACGCCGTCTTCCTTGACGCCGAGCGCCAGGACGCCGGCCGTGAACTTGTCGCCCTTGACGTCGCTGAAGCCGTTGTAGACGGCAAGGTCGACGCGCTTGACCATCGAGGTCAGGACGGAGCCCGGATGCAGGTGGTTCTGGTTGCTGTCGACGCCGATCGAGAGCTTCTTGTTGTCAGCGGCCGTCTGCAACACGCCGAGGCCCGTCGCACCTGCTGCCGCGTAGATGACATCAGCGCCCTGATCGATCTGGTTCTTGGTGAGTTCGCCACCACGGACCGGGTCGTTCCAGGCAGCGCCCGTCGTGCCGGTCATGTTCTGGAACACCTCGATATCGGTTTTGACGGAGCGTGCGCCCTGCTCGTAGCCGCATTCGAACTTGCGGATCAGCGGGATGTCCATGCCACCGACGAAGCCGACCTTGCCGGACTTCGATGCGAGGCCTGCGAGAGTGCCAACGAGGAAGGAGCCTTCTTCTTCCTTGTAAACGACCGAACGAACGTTTGGCTTGTCGACGACGGCGTCAACGATGACGAACTTCGTGTCGGGGAATTCAGCTGCGACCTTCTCGATGGCCGAGGTCCAGGCGAAGGAGACGGCAATAACCGGGTTGAAGCCACGGCTTGCGAAGTTGCGGATTGCCTGCTCGCCCTGCGTGTCACCGGTCGGCTCGAAGTCGCGATAGGCGATACCGGTTTCTTTCTTGAACTTCTCAGCGCCATTAAAGGCTGCTTCGTTAAAAGACTTATCGAACTTCCCGCCGGTGCCGTAAACGAGCGCCGGCTTGACGTCCGCGGCCAGCGCCGTCGTGGACATGGCAGCCACGGCCAGGAGAGTCAGAAGGGATTTTTTCATGAGTTGCAGCCCTATTGTTTCTATTTGTTTGGGTCCTCCCGCAAGCCTGTTTCAGGCATGTCTGCGGAACCACCGACCTCCCCCCGGAGGCCTGGCTGGGCGCATCCTTGCATGGCTCAAAAAAAAATTCACGAGAAATTTTTCGACTGGTAAAAATTTGCCGCAATTGCCAAAAATCAGCTCAGGCGGGCTGTTTTTTGCACAAAATCATCGTTGGGTTGCGATTTTTCTAGCCAACCCCGGAACTGGTCGACGCTATTTGTTATGCTGCAAATCGGCCAGCCGCAGGCGATCTCTTGTAGCCTGCCATCCACAACAGCAGCGACAACACCAGGAACACGGCGAATGCTGGCTGAAGCATCAGCCATTGGAAGGCAAGCGTGTAAAAGCGCGGGTGGATATAATAGGCGATGCTCGATTGCAGGCTTTCCAGCGAGGAGGGGCTGAGGTCCTGCCATGCGTCGCCCATGGGGGTAATGACCACGGAAGAGGCGGCAACGGACTGGATGGAATCGACCGTTCCGGCGATGACGGCAACGGCCAGCGCGACAAGACTCGTCAAACGCAAAAGGAAACGCATCGAACTCTCCGGCGATCAAACATGGCAGGCATTTTCCCGGCCAGCCGCGCCATTCGTCAACCTCTACAAAAGATAGTGATGGAGGGGTGGAGCTGCAATGGAGGGCGTGAGCGCACTTTTACCGGAAGAAGTCAAAAAACTGTTAGATTTGGGTTGATCGACAGAAATTCATCGGTATATATCGCGGCCGTTCCGACGATTTGCATCTTCGCCGATGCAGACCGCCAAAGGACAGGTGGCCGAGTGGTTGAAGGCGCACGCCTGGAACGCGTGTGTACGTGAAAGCGTACCGAGGGTTCGAATCCCTCTCTGTCCGCCAAATATCTTCTGAAGATACTTGTTTTTACTGGAATAGTTTCTTTGGCGTCCGTCAGGTCCGCCGTTCAGCCCGCGGCCGGTCCACGGCTGAGTTTGTCGCTACCTGCGTCGACAGAGCTGCCGCTTCGCTAATGCGGACAGAGCGCCTCGCTCCGTTGGAGCAAACGCGTCGCCCCCCGTTAACGTAGAATTCCAGCAGGGAAGAGGGCCACCCAGCGACCAGCGTTCATGGGCTGCCATCGGAATCAGCTATCTTCTAATCGCCGTCGGAGCCCGCCGAGGTAACCCTTGCCTCGGTTTCCGAGGAGGCGGTTGACGCCGGCGCTGGAGCTTTGCGACGCTTGAGGTATTCCTCGAAGCGCTGAAGAACGACATAGAAGGAAGGCACGAAGAGGACTGCAAGGCAGGTCGAGGCAAGCATGCCGCTGAACACGGAGATGCCGATCGACCGGCGCGCGTTGGCGCCCGCGCCTGTAGCAAGGACCAGCGGAAGCACCCCGAGGATGAAGGCGAAGGATGTCATCAAGATCGGGCGGAAGCGCAGGCGCGCCGCCTCCACGGCTGCTTCCAGGATTTCCATCCCCTGCATGCGTTGCTCGCGGGCATACTCAACGATCAGGATCGCGTTCTTGGAGGCGAGCGCAATCAGCAGGATAACGCCGATCTGGGTATAGAGGTTATTGGCAACGCCGATCGCCATGAGTGCGCCGACCGTACCAAGTAGCGCCAGAGGCACCGCCAGCAGCACAGCGAGGGGCAGGATCCAGCTTTCATATTGGCCGGCGAGCACGAAATAGACGAGCAGTATGGCGAGTGCGAAGACGAAGTAGATCTGCGAACCGACGGCCTTTTCCTGGTAGGACATTGCCGTCCAGTCGAAGCCAGCGGTCGGTGGCAGTGTATTGCTGGCGATCTGCTCCATCACATCGAGCGCCTGGCCGGAGCTAAACCCCGTCGCCGCCCCGCCAACGATCGTGGCGCTGGGATAGAGGTTGTAGAGACTGATCAGGGACGGGCCCTGCATGGGAGTGACGTCGACCACGGTTCCTAGCGGCACCATGGTGCCGTTGCCCGCCTTGACCATCAGCCTGCGGATGTCCTCAGGGCTGACCCGCGCGTCGGGCGAGGCCTGCACATAGACCTGGAAGGTGCGACCGAATTTGCTGAACTGCGTCACATAGCTGGATCCCACATAGCCGGAAAGCGCGGAGAAGACCTGGCCGACTTCAATGCCAAGGGTCTCGGCCTTGATCCGATCAACGGTGACCGCCAATTGCGGCACGCCTGCGCGGAAGCTGGTGCTCAGCCGTTGTAGAGCGGACTGGCTGTTGCCGTTGCTGACGATGCTGTTGGCCAGAGATTCGAGGAGGGGGTAGTCGAAATCGCCATTGCGGATCTCCACCTGCATGGTGAAGCCGCTGGCATTGCCGATGCCCTGGATGGGGGGCGGCACGAGCACAAGTGTATTGGCGTTGAGCACCTCCTTCAGCGCGCCGTTCAGATGCTCGTAGATCGACAGTAGGTCCTGCCCCCTCTCCTTCTCGCGCGCGCCCCAATCCTTCAGTACGACATAGACAACGCCTGCGTTCGGCAGGCTGGCATTGTTATCGAGCACCGAAATGCCGCTGATGGTCAGTACGTTTTCGACCCCCGGTGTCGCCGCGGCGATCGTGCCGACCTGTTGCATGACTTGATCGGTCCGCTCCTTGGAGGCTCCGTCGGGCAACTGAGCGCCGATGAGCACATAGCCCTGATCCTCGACCGGCAGGAAGGCGGTCGGCAGGCGGGCCAGACCCCAGCCAGCCACCGCGATTAGCGCGAGCGCTATCACGACCATCAGGCCGCTGCGGTGCACCATCCGGCCGATCAGGCCGGCGTAACGGCGCTCGATCGGATCGTAGGCGCGGTTGAAGGCCCGGTAGAGGAAGTTGCGCTGTTCCGGCGGGACGGGTGGCCGCAGCCAAAGGGCACACTGCGTCGGCTTCAGCGTCATGGCGTTGATGGCGCTGATCAGGGCGGTGGCGGCAATTACAAGGGCGAATTGCCGATAGAGCTGCCCGGTTAGACCCGGCAGGAACGCTGCGGGAATGAAGACCGACATCAGCACCAGCGTGATGCCGATCACCGGCCCTAACAGCTCATCCATCGCTTTCTCGGCGGCTTCGCGACCCGGCAGGCCCCTCTCGACGTGGCGAGCGACGCCTTCGACGATAACGATGGCGTCGTCGACGACGATGCCGATGGCAAGGACGATGGCAAAGAGGGTCGACAGATTGACGGTGAAGCCGAGGGCGGCCATGGCCGCGAAGGCGCCGATGATCGTCACCGGCACCGTGGTTGCCGGCACAAGCGTCGCCCGCCAGTCCTGCAGGAAAACGAGAATGACGATCAGCACCAGAACACCCGCCTCGATAAGCGTCTTGTAGACTTCGTCGATCGAGGCAGTGACGAACTTTGTGGTGTCGAAGGGCATCTGGTATTGCAATCCCGGCGGAAAGCTCTTGGAGAGCTCGGCCATCTTGACGCCCACCTCCTGGGCGACGGTAAGAGCATTGGCTTCCGGCAGCTGGAATATGCCGATGCCGGTCGCGGGATGACCGTTCTGCATGAAGGTCTGGCTGTAGGTCTGGGCACCCAGCTCGACCCGACCGATGTCCCGGATGCGCGTAATGCGGCCACCGTTCTCGGCATCGACCTTGACGATGATGTTTTCGAAGTCGGGCGCCTCGCTGAGGCGGCCATTGACGTTCAGCGTGTATTGGAAATCCTGGCCGGTCGGCACCGGCGGTATGCCGATCTGGCCGGCCGCCACCTCCTGGCTCTGTTGCTGCACGACGGAGATCACGTCGTTCGGCGTCAGGCCCCGTGCCTGCAGAAGATTGGGATCCATCCAGATGCGCATCGCGTACTGGCCCGCGCCGAAAACCGTGACGCTGCCGACGCCCGGTAGACGCGAGAGCTCGCTTTGCAGGTTGATGACCGCATAGTTGGAGAGGAAGAGACTGTCGAAGCGGTTGTCCGGCGAGGTCAGAGTGACGAAGCCGAGGATGGACGTCGATTTCTTCTGCGTGGTTACACCCTGCAGCTGCACGGCCTGCGGCAGCGACGACATGGCGATTGCCACGCGGTTTTGGACGAGCACCTGCGCCTGGTCTGGATCGGTGCCGATGGCAAAGGTGACGTTCAACGAGTAGGTGCCGTCGCTGGCGCTCGTCGATTGCATGTAGATCATGTCTTGAACGCCGTTCACCTGCTGCTCGATCGGCAATGCGACGGTATCGACGAGCGTCTTGGCGCTGGCGCCGGGATAGCGCGTCGTCACCGATACGGTCGGCGGAACGACGTTCGGATATTGCGCGACGGGCAGCTGGATCAACGCCACGGCGCCGATCAGCACCATGACCAGAGCGAGAACGTTGGCCAGTACCGGCCGCTCGATGAAAAAGCGCGAGATCATGGCTTGGCTGCTTCCGCAGCAGAGGGTGCAGGCGTATCGGTCCGGGGCACGACTGTTGCATGGGGAGCAGAGGTTGCGTCCTCGCCGGGATCCAGTTTGACCTTCTCCGGCGCGACTTTCGCGCCTGGAATTGCCCGCTGAATACCTTCGGCGACCACCCAGTCACCGGGATCGAGACCCTCCTCGATCACCCGTAATCTTCCCTGCCGCTGGCCAGTCTTGACTTGGCGTTGCTCGATGACGTCATCCTTGCCGAGAACCAGCACGTAGCTGCCCTGCTGGTTGGAACCGATCGATTCGTCGCGGACGTATATGCCGCCGTCGCGATGGCCGACCGGGACCCGCACGCGGGCGAAAAAGCCAGGCAGCAGGGCGCGGTCCTTGTTGTCGAGCAAGCCGCGGACCTGCAGCGTACCTGTCGAGGCATCGACCTGTGGCGCCGCATAATCAAGGCGACCCTTATGCGGATAGCCGTCTTCGCCCTGCAGGCCGATCTCGACAGGAACATTCGGAAGGTCGACTTCGCGGAATGTCTTGCCCTGCCGTGCCAAATCCTGCTTGATCGCCAGGACCTGCGGTTCGCTGACGTTGAAATAGACATAAATCGGATCTAGCTGGACGATCGTGGCAAGCTTGGTCGGTCCGGCAACGCCGACAAGCGCGCCGACATCCACGAGATGAGCGCTCACCACGCCGTCGAAAGGCGCCAGAACACGGGTATAGCCGAGATTGATCTCCGCCAGTTGCAGGCTCGCCTGGGCGTTGAGGATGTTCGCGTTCGCTTCATCATAGGCGGCCGTCGCGGTGTCCACATTGGTCTGGGTGGTGGCCTGCTGCTTTATGAGCGCCAGCTGTCGTTGGTACTCCTGCTGACGCCCGACCTGGGAGGCTTTCGCGGAAGTCAGCGATGCCTGCGCCTGATCGCGCTGCGCCGTATAGGTATTGCTCTGGATCGAGAAGAGCTGATCACCCTGTTTGACCGACGCGCCATCACGGTAGTCGATCGTGTCGAGGAACCCTTGGACGCGTGCCTCGATGTCGACGCTGTTAAAGGCAGCGGTATTGCCGGTCAGCTCGAAATAGGTGGTTACCGGCTGCACCAGCGGCTGGGCCACATGGACCACCGGCGGTGGTGGCGGAACGTATTCGTTCTTGCTGCCGTCACACGCGGATAGTGCTGCCGTTGCAGCAAGCGTGATCGATAATTGTAGGCTTCGATACAATTTACCACGCATTTTGCCGCCTCAACCGCTTCAACGCCTCAGCTGTAATGCACGTGCGCCTCGCCTATGAACGACCAGTATCTCCCCCGGCGAAGTAGACACTAATATTCCTGTAGATCGCTGAAGTTGCAATAGCTTAAACACGGCGGCTGCTAAGGCGTGCCCAGGAGTGCTGCCAGCCGGTTGCACTGCCGTCTCGCCTGGCCACCGTGTCCACCCAAAAGAGGCCATCCAGTCCCGACACGATCGAAGGGGGTGAAAGTGGGAGAGTCGCGGCCGTACCCAAGGGTGAGCATCAATCACATTCGAAAGCCGGCTCCAGTAGAAAGTACTTGCATCAACCGACCGGTCAGTCAATTATGGGCCGTACGCGGGAGGAAATCCGCATCGAGACTATGTTCTACCGTCACCGGGCGCCGCTGGAAGCGGCATTGCCGGCCGCTTGGGCGTGGCTTCTGGCGGAGATGGCCGGCAGGGGGTGGAGGCATATCCAGCGCCCGCGACGGGTAACGTGATACGATCCCATGCAAGCCATCTGCAAAGGCCAGGGAGGGCATGATGCAGTCACTGATAACACCAGTCCATAAACCGGTTCCGGTGGAAATTCTGCAGGCGGAGCTGCGCAAGGTTTGCGGTGCCTTCGATCTCGAGCCGATGGGCCGCGACGGTACCATGGCCGGTGATGTTGCGAGCCGCCGCATCGGCTACTTCGAGACGGCCGTGGTCGGGCTCGACGCGCGCCATGTCAGCCGCAGCACCCGCTCGATCCGGCAGGACCCAGGCGAGCATCTCTTCCTTCTGATCCAGGACGAGGGCCACTGCCGCGTCGAGCAGAGCGAAAAGACGGCCACACTTTTGCCCGGCGATATGTTCCTTGTCGATTCCGTACTGCCGTCCTCCTTTGTCTATGACGGCGTACGCTCCAGCCAGGTGTCGCTGCACATGCCGCGCCACGAAATGCTGCACCGCTTTGGCAAGGAATGCACCGGTGGCGTCGCGATCAGCCGCGACGACCCGCTGTGGGTCGCCATGCGCGCGGTGCTGACGAAAATGCTCGCCGAGCCGGGCGCGACGACGCAGCTCGGCGAAGCCTTCTTCTGCCTGATGGGCGCGTATCTCCAGGGTATCCGGACCCAGGAGAAAGCGCGGCCGGCCGAAACGCTGCTGTCGCGGGCGCTCGCCCTGATCGATCGCCACTGCGCCGATCCTGGTTTCGGCCCGAGCGAACTTGCCCGCCGCCTCAATGTCTCCGAACGCATGCTGCAGCGGCATTTCCAGACGCTCGGCGAGACGCCCGGCCACCGGCTGCTCGGTCGCCGGCTGGAGCTTGCGCGTGCGCGCCTTGGCGCGCCGCAGCAAGGCCAGGGCGGGCAGGGGATCGCGGGCATCGCCTTCGATGCCGGCTTTAACGACCTTTCCTACTTCTACCGCGAGTTCCGCAAAAAATACGGCATCACGCCGGGCGCAGTTGTCCGCAGCCCTGTCGAGCGCTGCCATTGACGGATTTGTCCAATGCGCTGGACGGCCCCGTCCAAGTGGGGCTCGAGCACTTCGTATAGGCTATCCCGCCAATAGTCCTGCATGAGGTGGGGCTTGAAGGGAGGAGGCGATCATGACGCTGCACAGCGCGACGATCAACGGTAAGCCGGTCAACGGCCAAAAGACTTTCAGCGTATTGAACCCGGCGACGGGCGAGGAAGTGGGTCGCGCGCCGAACATGGGTGCGGCCGAGCTTGACGCCGCCGTCTCCGCCGCCAAGGCCGCGTTTCCGGCCTGGTCGGTCAAGAGCGACGAAGAATTGCAGGCCGCCTGTGCCGCCGTCACCGCCCGCATCGAAGCGCATGCCGGAGAACTCGCGGAACTTCTGACCCGCGAACAGGGCAAGCCGCTGAACGGCCTGGGCTCGCGCTGGGAACTCGGCGGCACGGTTGCTTGGGCCGGCTACACGACCGGGCTTTCGCTGCCCGTCAAGGTGCTTCAGGACAACGAGCAGGGCCGCGTGGAGCTGCACCGCAAGCCCCTCGGTGTCGTGGGGTCCATCACGCCATGGAACTTCCCTGTCATGATCGCGATCTGGCATATCATGCCGGCGCTGCGCACCGGCAACACGGTGGTTGTCAAGCCGTCGCCGCTGACCCCACTTTCGACGCTGCGCCTCGTCGAGATCATGAACGAAGTGCTGCCGGCCGGCGTGCTCAACGTCGTTACCGGCGACGATACGGGCGAATTCAACCTCGGCGGCGCCATGGCAGCCCATTCGGACATCCGCAAAGTCGTCTTCACCGGCTCCTGCGCCACCGGCCAGAAGGTCATGCGCTCGGCTGCCGAAACGATGAAGCGCCTGACGCTGGAACTTGGCGGCAACGACGCCGGCATCGTGCTGCCGGACGCCGATCCGGCGGCAATCGCCGAAGGTCTGTTCTGGGGCGCCTTCATCAACAACGGCCAGACCTGCGCCGCCATGAAGCGCCTCTATGTGCATGAGTCCATCCACGACGCCGTCTGCGAGGCGCTGGTCGCCTATGCGAAGAATATCCCGGTCGGTAACGGCCTTGAAGAAACGAGCGTTCTCGGGCCGATCCAGAACCGCATGCAGTTCGACAAGGTGAGCCGCCTCGTCGCCGACGCCAAGGGCCGCGGCAAGGTGCTGCTCGGCGGTGAAGCGGGCGAGGGCCTGTTCTTCCCGCCGACCATCGTCTCGGGCCTTTCGAACGGCGATGCGCTGGTCGACGAGGAGCAGTTCGGCCCGGCGCTGCCGGTGATCAAGTATTCGGACATCGAGGATGCGATCCGTATGGCCAATGACAGCCCGAACGGCCTCGGCGGCTCGGTCTGGTCCTCCGACCTCACCGCCGCCAAGAAGGTCGCGGCTCGCATGGAATGCGGTTCGGTCTGGATCAACAAGCATGGCGCAATCCAGCCGAACGCGCCCTTCGGCGGCGTCAAGGCCTCCGGCTTCGGCGTCGAGTTCGCCGTAGAGGGGCTAGAGGAATACACGGACATCCAGGTGGTGTTCGCTTGAGCATGCAAGTCCTGAGATAACAAGGGAGGAGATTATGACAATGAAGCGATATCTGGCTTCGGCCAGCCTCGTGCTGGCGCTTGGCGCACCCGCTGCCTTCGCCCATCCGCTGGATGGCCTGACGGCGGAGGAATACCAGAAGATCAACAAGATCCTGCGCGACGAGAAGGTGGTGGACGACAATACGCTCTACCCGCTGATCGAGCTTAAGGAGCCGGCCAAGGCCGACGTGCTTTCCTGGAAGGACGGCGACAAGCCGCTCGACCGCGAGGCGAAGGTACAGCTGACGAGCCCGCAGGGCTTCAAGGAAGCCGTCGTCAACATCACCACCGGCAAGGTCGAAAGCACGACGCCGATCAAGGGCCAGCCGATGGTCCTCTTCACCGAATTCATGGACGCGCTGGCCGGCGCGCTGCAGAATCCGGACATGGTGGCGGGCCTGAAGAAGCGCGGCCTGACGCCGGAGCAGGCCTTCTGCCTGCCCCTGACGGCCGGCAACTTCTTCACCGAGGAATACAAGAATTCCCGCCTGATGAAGGTGCCCTGCTATCGTGTGCCGGATGGCTCCAACTACTACGCAAAGCCGATTGAAGGTCTCTTCGCCGTCTACGACATCGGCAAGAAGAAAGTGCTGAAGGTCATAGACAACGGTGCCATCGAAGGCCCGAGGGACAATTGGGGTTATACCGAGAAGGAAGTGGAGGCTCGCGAGCCGCTGCGCCCGAAGATGAACATGGCCACGCTCTCCCAGGAAGGCGGCCCGAACTACAAGATCACAGGCAGCCATCTCGAATGGGACCTGTGGCGCTTCAACTTCCGCGTCGACAAGCGTCCGGGCCTGGTGCTTTCCAACCTCGACGTCAAGGACGGCGACAAGTGGCGTTCGGTTATCTACCAGTCGCACCTGTCGGAAGTCTTCGTGCCCTACATGGACCCGACCGAAGGCTGGTACTGGCGCACCTACATGGATAGCGGGGAATACGGATTCGGCCTGTTCCTGAGCCCGCTGCGTGCCGGCGTCGACTGCCCGAGCTACGCTACCTTCCTGCCGGCGACGATTGCTGACGACAAGGGCAATCCACTGACGATCCCGGATGCGATCTGCGTCTTCGAGCGCTCGATCGGTGATCCGGCCTGGCGTCACTTCGAGGTCTTCGCCCAGACGCCCGAAAAGCCGCTTCCGGCTGAAGGCCGCCCGGCCACCGAGCTGGTCGTGCGTACGGCTTCTGAAGTCGGCAACTACGACTACCTGATGGACTATCGCTTGCAGCAGGACGGCCAGATCCGCATCATGATCGGCGCAACCGGCCTTGATGCGGTGAAGGGTGTCGCATCGACCTCGATGAACGATCCGACCGCCGCTGCGGACACCGCCCACGGCACGCTGATCGCGCCCAACCTTGTGGCCGCCAACCACGACCACTACTTCAACTTCCGCATCGACTTCGACGTCGACCAGCCGGCCAACCACTTCGGCACCATGGACATCGTTCCCTCCAAGGTCGACCCGAAGAACCCGCGCCGGTCGATGTGGGAAGTGCAACACACCATGCCGAAGACGGAGATGGAAGCTCGCTATCAGCTCTCGGCGATGAAGCCGCGCTATTTCATGATCTCCGATCCGTCCCGCGAAGGCTATCTCGGCCAGGAACCGGGCTGGATGGTCCATCACGGCGACGTGGCCTACGGTCCCTTCGATTTCGCCAAGGACCCGCCGATGAAGCGCAATGCCTACATCGAGTACTCGGTTTGGAATACGGTCTACAATGCGGACCAGCAGTATGCCGGCGGCAAGTTTGCCATGCAGAGCGACGGCTCCGACACGCTGCCGGAATGGGTGAAGGCGAACAAGCCCCTGATGGGCAAGGATGTCGTGACCTGGTTCACTGCAGGCTTCCACCACATCCCGCGCATGGAAGACTGGCCGGTCATGTCAACCGAGTGGAAGACCATCCACATCGAGCCGCACAACTTCTTCGCCCACAACCCGGCGCTGACGATCCGCAACGTTCCGCCTGCGATCCAGAACGCCCAACAGTAAGCGAACATACGATGACGAAGGGGCGCCCACTGGGCGCCCCTTTTCCTCTGCCTTGCCCATTCACCGAGTACGATCCTTGTGATGGATCGAACCGCAGTCTTGAGCTTGCCAATCGGCGCGACACTGCGATGTCGCGCGCATGACATATTCAGTGTCCAGCGACGAGCCCCGCCGCAGCGGTCTTCTTGGGTTGCCGCAGCAGCAAGACGACAGGCGTCATCGCGATGATCATAACGCCCATCAGCCAGAAGCAATCGCTATAGGTCATAACGAGCGCGTTGCGTTCGATGAGGCTCGACAGCTGCGATATTGCGCGAAGCTTCGCCGTGGCCGCATCGATGCCTTGGCTGACCCCGCTCACTGCAAGGCGCGCTTGGCCGGCGATCGAATTTGCCGTGAGCGCCTCGCGTATGGTGTCCGAATGGGCAGCGCTGCGCTGGTCGATGACGACGCCGCTCAAGGCAAGACCCATCGAGCCCCCGAGATTGCGGGCCATGCTGTAGATACCCGCGCCGTCGGCCGCATTTTCGCGTCCGATAGCGGCCATGGAGACCTGGTTGAGCGGCATCGCAGCCAGGATCTGTCCCACGCCCCGCAGCAATTGCGAGATGGTGAAATCACCTCCGGCGCTATCCGGACTAAGCCCGATGTCGACGAAGCAGCTTGCCGCGAAGAAGACCAGGCCGAGCGCGACCATGATCCGCGCGTCGAAACGGCCGACGACACGGGGAAGGATCGGAACGAGCAACAGCACTGGAACTGCGGACAAGGCCATGATGCCGCCCGCCTGTCTTGGATTGTATCCTGCGATCGTGCTCAGGAACTGCGGAAGGATGAAGGTCGCGCCGTAGGTGGCTGCCCCCACGGCGAGGGCGATCAGCGTAGCGCTGGCGAAGGCACCGTTCCGGAGCAGCGAGAGCTTGATGACCGGGTCGACACTGGTCTTCTGGGTCACGAACAGCACGACGAACCCGAGGAGCGAGGCGAGGCTCAGCTGCACGATCATCGGAGACTCGAACCAGGCCTCGCGTTGCCCCTCTTCGAACACGACCGTCAGGCAGCTGAACGCCAACGTCATGCCCGCGATTCCCCACCAATCCGCCTTGGCCAACAGCCCAAGGTTTGGACTTTGGCGCGGCAGGCCGACAAGCAGCAGAACAGCGAGCGCGATGCCGACAGGCAAATTGAGGAAGAAGCACCATCTCCAGGTGATCTCTTCGGCGAGATATCCTCCGAGCACCGGTCCGAGGATCGGCCCGATGAGCACGATGACGCCGAAGATGCTCATTCCGACAGGCATCTGGTGGGGCGGCAGCCGGGTTCTGACGATGACCTGCGCGGTCGGTATCAAGGCGCCGCCGAAAAATCCTTGCCCGACGCGCCCGATGATCATCGCGAGCAGGCTGTCGGACAGGCCGCAGAACATGGAGAATAGAACGAATGCCGTGGTCGTCACCAGAAGCAATGTTCGCAGCCCCAACAGACGCGTGAACCATGCGGTCAGGGGGATCATGATGACCTCGGCAACGAGGTATCCCGTGCCTATCCAGGTCCCCTCTGTGCCGCTGGCTCCGATGGCTCCCTGGATTTGCGGCAGCGCGGTGTTGGTGATCGAGATGTCGAGCGTGGCCATCAGCGCGCCGATCGCGCCGGCGACGACGGCGACCCAGTCGGTGAGGCTCGCGGCATCCGGCTGAGGCGCAGCCGCCTGGACCGATATCGATTGCGCGCTCATTGCACCGACGCCACCTTGTCGAAGGTCGAAACCTTGGTGTTGACCGAGACTTCAATGGAGAGGCCGGGCAGCAGCGGCGGCATCTTCTGTCCCGTCTCCAGCTTGATGCGGACCGGAACACGCTGGACGATCTTTGTGAAGTTGCCCGTCGCGTTCTCCGGAGGCAGCAGGGCGAATTGCGCGCCTGTTCCCGGCGCGAAGCTGTCGACGACACCTGTGACCTTGAAATTGGGATAGGCGTCGATCGTGATCGTGGCGGGTTGCCCTGCTCGCATGTCCCCGATCTGCGTTTCTTTGAAGTTGGCCACAAGGTAGATGTCGTCGGTTGGAACGACCGTCATCAGCTGCGTGCCCGGCTGGACGAACTGTCCGACCTGGACCGTGCGATCGCCGATCCTGCCGGAGATCGCACTACGAAGCACCGTGTCGTCGAGATCAATTTCTGCCTTGCCGAGGCTCTCTTGGGCGGCAACCAGTTGCGCATGGGCCTGTTCGACCTGCGCCTTCAGGGCGGTCGTCTGCTGCCGGGCCGCAGCAAGGACAGCCTGCTTCAGACGAACAACGGATTTCGCCTGTTCGAGCGCGCTCCTCGCCTGCTCGCCCTTGTGCTGGCTCTCGATGCCGCGGGCGGCGAGGGGCGACGTCCGGTCGAAGTCCTTCTGGGCGAGTTCGGCATTCTCGGTCGCGTTTTCGAGGTCGGCCGCAGCCTGTGCAATCACAGAGTCCTGCTGCTTGATGTCGGCCTCGCTCTTGGCGACGTCCGCCTGGCGGGCGTTGACGGTGGCCTTGGCCTCGCGGACCGCCATTTCGTAGCGGCGGGGATCGATCTTGACGAGCGGCTGGCCCGCCGTGACCGTCTGGTTATCGGAGACATATACCTCCGCGATCTGCCCGGAAAGCACGGGGGCCATCGAGACCTGATCGGCGCGAAGATAAGCATTGTCGGTGCTCTCGATAAAGCGTCCGTTCTTATGCCAGTCGTAGCCATAATAACCGCCGCCGATGGCGACAATGGCTCCAATGGTGGCCAGCGCATATCGCGCGCGGCTGCGCTTCGTTTGTATTTTTGCTTCCGGCAAGGAAGCGGTTTTTGGGGAGACAATAGCGTCCATGGTCAAGTCGCTTGGTGTTCGTTGAATTGCGTGAATTATTACACGCGTAATAATTCTGTCAACTGGAAGAATTTTTACAGATGGAATAAATTTTATCGTCATGGTATTGTCCGCTGGACAAGGAGTGATTGATGACGAGTTTGAGACGACGCAATGCCGAGAGCGGCTACCCAAGGGGTGACGAAACCAAGGCGAGGATCATCAAGACGGCAATCTCGTTGTTCGGTGAGAACGGATTTGCTGGCGTTTCCGCCCGGGAGATCGCCAGCGCGGCAGGCGTGCCGGCACCGTCCTTGCAGTATTATTTTGAGAACAAGGAAGGTCTTTACGAGGCCTGCATCGCGGACATTCATGCCTCCGCTTGGGAAGCTATCGGACCTGTCACGTGTGAGGTCGAGGAACTCCTCACGGCCAAAGCGGACGCGGACAAGGTCATCGACGGTTATTGCAGAATTCTGGAGGCTCTCGCGGATTTTCTGTTCGCGATGCCGGATGCGGCCAGCCGCGCGTTGTTCGTGGCCCAGCATCGTTCGCCGTCAAATTCGCCGACCAGTAAATCGAGCGGCAAAAGTGCCACGGGCAGGCGAATTCAGGAGTGTTGCGCTGCCATCGTCGCTCGCGTCTCCAGAAATCGTCTAACCGACGAGGAGATCGGCATGGTGTGTACCACGATCAACGGGCAGCTGATTATCGTCCATCTTGCTCGGGAGCATGTGGAAGACATGATGGGCTGGCAGGAGATCACACCCGAGAGGATCGAGGCCCTGAAATCGGTCGTGAGAAAACACACAACCGTCATCCTGAATTCCTATCGATCATGACGTCTTGAGGGAACCTGGGCACGGACACGGCGGGGCAAGCGTACACGCCAATCTTCCGTTTGCTCGTCCCCGTTCTGGGTCACCAGAATAAGCCCCTTCGACCTCAAGCAGTGCTCTGAGTTCACGGCGCAACATCGGACCCGTCGCTCCCTTGAGGCGAGGAAGGGGAGAGCCACCAATAATTGGCTGCCAACAGGGCTACAAATGCCAGAACGCTTAAGACAATGTCGATGACGTTCAAGTCAGGCTTGAGCATTTTGCGGGCCACGACAAACGCGAGCAGCTCCAGTATCGCCCTGAGGTCGTGAGTGACGAGCGTGCGGACGAGTTCTATGGCGATCACCAGCAACAACACCCGATAGATCAACTCATAGAATGTGTCCGTCTGCCCCCAACTCATCGCTAAAAGAGTCTGCGCGCTGCTCAGGCCAAAAACGGCGACCCCGCCAAGGATCACCAGCGCCAGGATGCGCTCTAGCCAGGTCGCTATCGTCTTGAAGCTGTTCGATATGCGATCGTTCGCGTCCATCGTTGAAGCATCCTCTTGTCGGTGCAGCAGTCGCGAGACCTGGAAGCCCGTCACGATCAGCGTCACGGCGGCCGCCTCCGACCAGGTGCCAATGCCGGTTTCCGGATCGGGCGTAATATTGCTGGAATAGATGGTGCCGAATGGGGTCGGCAGGGCGAAACTGCCAGCGAAGGAACGGCCGCTCGGTTGCGTATGACAGGCTGTACAGTTGCCGACCGCGGCCAGCATCGCGCCCTTGTGGATTAGCGCCTGATCGAAGGATGTGCGATCCGGCGGCCTGATCGGCGCTATCGCGGATTTCCAGGCAATTGCAAAGAAACCCGCACAGGCAACGATCACAACACCCAGCAGGCCGAATAGGAAATGTTTCAATCTCACTTAATGCTCCTCGGCTCCCCTGATGGCAGAAAGCGCAGCCACAGGAAAAAGCCCATCTTCAGGATAAGATGATGAAAACATTCATGATATTGTATCTTTCAGGGGATATATGTCGCGCTTGACATCCGTCAATTCACGCGTGTGTGACCGCTCAGATACGTGAAACTGCGTGAAATCGCGTGGTGAGTATTATCCTGAAAACATCTGAGCGCCGGCTCGGGTATGCTCTCCAATTCCATGCAAGCCGAAGTACAATTCGCTCCTTCGTGGAGCTTCCCTAATTGATTTTCGCGGTTGTCCGCGACCTCACGGCACAACAGTCAAATAACCGGGCCGCCGTCGCCAGCCTCGCCTTCTTCATTCGACTAACCGGAAGCTGATCCATGGAACTCCGTGGCAGATCACCGGTATAGAGCTGCGACGATGGCGTTAGGCCGGTTGCTGAAATGGATGTACGCAGAAGAAGAGCTGTTCTGCTGGAGCGTTACAAGCGCTGGTTCGCCGCTTTGACGAACGCGTCAAATATTCGAGAGCCAGGGTGGTCTGCGGGATCAAACAATTCCGGATGCCACTGTACCCCCATCGCGAAAGATAGCGAGGGTACCTCAATCGCTTCGACAACGCCGTCCAAGCCACGGGCAGTAGCAACGACACTGTCGGACAGCTCTACGATTGCTTCCCTGTGGAAGGTGTTTACGCTGAATGTCTCGGCAGCAAAGATATCAGCCATTCTTGTGCCGGCTTGGATGGTTACCTCATGGAGCGGATTGCCGCGGTCATGATTGATCGCACCCGACCAGGAGGAGTGCACATCCGAAACCATGCGACAACCATGTAGGCACCCGAGCATCTGCATCCCGTTGCAAACGCCGAGCACTGGTTTATCGCGGGCAAGGAACCCCTTCATCAGCGCTATCTCGACTGCGAGACGATCAGAGATCGGGTAGCGAGACTGATCGCCGTCGACGTACCACTGTTTCGGAAAGTTGATGCGCCCTCCGACACTTAAAAACCCATCGAATTCATCAACCACTTGGTCTACGAGGTCTGGCACGTAGGGAATGCCGTATGGAAACCCCCCTGCACGATCAATGGCTGCAAAGTAGCGTTTCGAAATATCATACCGGTCACCACCAGCACTGGTGTTTTCGTCCATGATGACGGCGATCGTGGGTCTGCGCTTCATTGGGTTGCTACCTTGATCCATCCGGGAATCGCGCGGGATTTCTATCAAGTCGTATCAGGGCGTGCCATGCCAGTCACCCTTTCGACGGACGCTCGACGTGGCTTCGTCATATTGCGTTTTTGAATCTCGATTCCGGTAGCGCGGATCGCGCCAGGCATCCCAGGTGCCGACGACAGAAAGGCAATTATCGAGGTGCAAGTCTTGCGAACTCTGCACCAAGAGATCACGCAAAGGGTTCGGTCGGGCCCTTCGCCGGCTTCGTGAACCACTCAGCTCCGGTCTCGGTCATGTGGATGTGGTCTTCGAGCCGGATGCCGAAGCGACCGGGGAAGACGATCATCGGTTCGTTGGAGAAGCACATGCCGGATTCCAGCCTGGTGGCGTTGCCGCGAACGATATAGGGCTCTTCGTGGATTTCCATCCCGAGACCATGTCCGGCGCGGTGCGGCAGGCCGGGTAGGGCGTAATCCGGACCGAGGCCATGTTCGGCCAGTACACGGCGGGCGGCATCGTCGAGACTGCCGCAAGAAGCGCCAAGCCGGGCGGCCTCGAACACCGCCTGCTGGGCCTCGCGCTCGATTGCCCAGGCGGCAGCGAATTCCGTCGTTGGCTCCTCCAGCACGTAGGTTCGGGTGAGATCCGAATGATAGCCGTCGAGCCGGCAACCCGTATCGACGAGAACAACGTCGCCCGGTGCATAGATCTGGTCACCATCGGCGCCATGAGGAAGCGACGTCGCTAGTCCGAAGGAAACGATGCAGAAGCTTGATCCGCCCTCGGCGCCCAGTGCGCGGTGCTGTTCGTCGATATGACGCACGACTTCCGAAGACCTGACGCCCGGCTTGATGAAGGAATGCGCGCGGCGATGCACCTCCAGCGTCAGGCCCATGGCATACTGGATAAGAGCGATTTCGGTCTGGGACTTCCTGAGCCGCAGGTCGCGGATCAGTCGTCCGCCGTCGACGAGCCGGTCGGCGCCGAAGGCGCCGGCAAGCTGGTGGTAGATGAACAGCGGCAGGGCATCGTCGAGCGCCAGTCTGGCATTTGCCGGCAGCAGCGAGGCGATCAGCGCCGCGGTCGCTTCATCTTCCTGCCAAATGACAATTTCACCCGGCAGACGCGGCAGGCTCTCGACCCTGCTCTTTTCGAAGCCCGGCGCGATGTAGCGTACACCCTTTGGCGTCACCAATGCGCCAAGCAATCGTTCGCTTGGGTGCCAGTCGAGGCCCGTGAAATAGCGGAGGCTCTCCGTCGAGCCGAGCAGGCAGCCGTCAAGAGCTTTATCTTCGAGTGCGGCCTGCAGGCGCGCGAGGCGCTGGCGCCGTTCGTCATCGGTGATCTTCGCAACGGGATGGGACCAGGACATATCGGAGTTTCCTTGTTCGCGGAGCCGGATGGTGAGCCGCCTATACGATCATGTCGTCAGATTGTCGACAGTGATCCACCCGATTCATTCTCGATGCGAAGCTGCAGTTCGGTGGTCAAGTGGCACCCTGCGGCCGCGGGTTCAATGCGTGCTGTCGCTGTCCGCTGTTCACCGACGTCCATACAAAAAAGGCCCTGCCGTGACGGCAAGGCCTCATTTTGTCTAGAGCATACGATCCCCACTGCGGATCGAGGAATGCCTCATTGGCCAGCCGCGGCCCTTTGCTCGCGTTTCGGCAATTTCCAGCCTGGCCGTACAAAGTGGCAGGTATAGCCATTCGGGATGCGTTCCAGATAGTCCTGGTGCTCGGGTTCCGCTTCCCAGAAATCGCTGACCGGAACAACCTCGGTAACGACCTTTCCGGGCCATAGACCCGAGGCGTCTACGTCGGCGATCGTGTCCTCGGCGGTCGCACGCTGTTCGTCGTTGGCGTAGAAGATCGCCGACCGGTAGCTGGCGCCGAGATCATTGCCCTGCCGATTCACCGTTGTCGGGTCATGGATCTGGAAGTAGAACTCGAGGATGTCGCGGTAGCTGGTCTTGGCGGGATCGAACAGGATCTCGATCGCCTCGGCATGATTGCCGTGATTGCGATAGGTCGCATTGGCGACCTCGCCACCGGTGTAGCCCACGCGAGTGGATACGACGCCGGGGAACCGCCTGATGAGGTCCTGCATGCCCCAAAAGCAGCCGCCCGCCAGTACTGCACGCTCTACGGTCATTGGAAACGTCCTTTCCAGTCAAACAATGGGCGGTAAACATCGGCACCCATTTCTTGCGACATTAAATGGGGACTGGCGTGGCATTTTGCCAGACTGCGTATCGCCGCCGCCGTTTCAGGATTGGCGGTTCAAAACTACCGCTTCATATCCGGACAGACATATGGAGCCTTTGCAGCAGCATAGGTCCGCTCGACGATATCCTTGCCGGCAGTGATTTGAAGGGTGAGGCCATCGGCTGAAGCGGCCTTGATCCTGGCGTGTATGATGGCGCCGTCCTCATCCCATGAAATCTCCTTGGAAGACGCCTGTTTCCAAGTCCTGAGAGCATAGGTTTCCCAGCAGGAGTCGATCAGCAATTTGCCTTTCGGCAGGAAGATCATCATCGGGCCTGGCAGGTCGGACTGGGCTTTGGTCTCGATCCACGGCGTGCCAATCAGCGAAGACGTGGCGGCTTTCTCGGCAGCGAGGGTCGGTGTCGCGAGTGCCACCGCGGCAATACTGATTGCGGCAACTGAGGCTTTCTTCAAAGTCTTTCTCCATAAGCGGGAATCATCCCGCCGAGCATCAGTCACGGTTGGGCGACAATGTGGCCGGAGCGCAAGGGAATGTGTTTGGAGAGAGCCAGGCGGCAGCGCTAGACGAGCACCGCCTGGTCGACGCGGTCCTCGGTTCCGAAGAACTTCAGGTAACGCTGGACCTCTGCAGGGTCGCCGGTCGCTTTCTGCGGATTGTCCGACAGTTTTACGGCCGGCCGGCCGTTGGCGTCGCTGACCTTGCAGACGATGGAGATCGGGTTGAGCCCCGAGATCTCCGTCGGCGCGCAGCCCGCGAAGTCGTTCGTCAGGTTGGTGCCCCAGCCGAAGCTCATGCGCACCTTGCCTTCGAAATGCTTGTAGGTGTCGATAATCGCGTCGACATCGAGCCCGTCCGAGAAGATCAGCAGCTTCTGGCGCGGATCGCGGCCCATCTTCTTCCACCAGTCGATGATCTTCTCGCCGCCCTCGATCGGTGGGGCGCTATCCGGCCGGAAGCCCGTCCAATCGGCGACCCATTCGGGCGCGTCGCGCAGGAAGGCGGCCGTGCCGAACGCATCCGGCAGCACGATCAGCAGGTTGCCGCCATAAAGCTTGTTCCAGTCGCGCAGAACCTTGTAGGGGGCGTTGCGCAGCTCCGCATCGTTCTTGGCCAATGCGGCCGCCACCATCGGCAGCTCGTGGGCGTTCGTCCCGACGGCTTCGAGGTCGGAGTCCATGGCGAGCAGGACGTTGCTGGTGCCGGTGAACGCAGGACCAATGCCTTCCTTCAGAGCCTCGACGCACCAACGCTGCCACAGGAAGCTGTGGCGGCGGCGTGTGCCGAAATCCGAGATCCGCAGCCCCGGCAATTCGCGCAGCCGCTCCACCTTCTCCCACATCCGTGCCTTGGCGCGGGCGTAGAGCACATCGAGCGTGAACGGTCCGAGCGCCTTCATCGCGGAGCGCGAGCGCAGCTCGTTGATGATGGCAAGTGCCGGAATTTCCCACATGGTCGTGTCCTTCCACGATCCGTGGAAGTCGAGCACATATTGACCATCGCGTTTCGACAGCTCGTATTCGGGAAGCTGGAAATGAGAGAGCCAGGCCAGGAATTCAGGCTCGAAGATCTGCGCGCGCCCATAGAAACTGTTGCCAGCGAGCCAGATCATCTCCTTCTTGGAGAGGCGGAGCGAACGCGCATGGTCGAGTTGCTCCCGCAGTTCGCCCTCGTCGATCTCTTCGGCCAGCAGCACGCGTTTGGTGCGGTTGATCACCGTGAACGTCGCGTCGACGTCTGGATAGAGCTTCCAGATCATCTGCAGCATGAGCAGCTTGTAGAAGTCTGTGTCGATCAGGCTGCGAACAATCGGATCGAGCTTCCAGGTGTGATTGTAAACGCGCCTTGCGATATCGGTCTTGGCCATGAACTCCGCCCATTCCCAAACCGGACACGTCGCGTCATAAGCCGACGCACGAAGACCGGCTCGTGCGTTTCTTATCGAAAAATCAGCCGGTAAAGTCCAGCGCAAACAAACGCAACCTGCCGGCCCCGTCCGACAGGATGCTTCGTAGTGACCGCCTGACCAGCCCCGTTTCTATTGCGCGGGGGCATTCGGCGTAGCCGGTGCCGAGTTCGATGCCGGCGGCTGAGACGGTGCCGGTGTTGGCTGCTGCGACTGAATCTGCTGTCCTGGCTGCTGCGGAGCAACCTCCACGGCTTCCTTCTTGCCCCAGATTTCGACCGGGATCCACACGATGAAGGCGAGCACCAGCGCGACGAGCAACACCATCAGGACACGGGTGCCCATGCGGCCTTGCTTCGCCTTGACCGGCGAAATCGTTTCCTCGGTATGAACCTTGCCATCCGCTTCTTCCCAGCGCGTTTCCGTCTGCTGAGCCATGCTTGTCTCCTTCCGATGTCGCGCGAGCCGTCATCGGCCTGGCACCTCATCTCGGAGAAAAACGAATGGAAAGCGGCATGGTTCCTGCCGTCAGTAACCGCTCTGCCTGTCGACGACGAATTGCAACGGCTCGCCGCCCTCGTAGCGGGCGATTTGGCGCTCGACATGCCGGAAGAGGGCGGTTTCGTCGGATACGGCCGCGTCGTGCGGTGTGATGAACACGTTCTCCAGCCCCCACAGCGGATCATCGGAGGGCAGGGGCTCGACGGCGAAGACGTCGATCGAGGCGCCGCCGAGCACGCCGCCTTCGACCGCGGCGACGATATCGGCCTGCACCTGGCTCTTTCCGCGCCCGGCATTGATGAACACTGGCTTGCCGAGCGCGCCGCCCTGCCGCAGCTTTGAAAACAGCGCTGCATTGTAAAAGCCGGTCGTCTCGGGCGTTAGCGGCAGTAGCCCGACGAGAAAGTCCGTCTTGGACAGGAACTCATCGAGCTGATCGGCGCTGAACGTCTCGACGCCTTTGATCTCCTTGCGGCTGCGCGACCAGCCGATGACGTTGAAGCCCATGACTTTCAGCTTGTAGGCCGCGTCCTGGCCGAGCACGCCAAGGCCCATGATGCCGACGGTGATTTCGGCCGCCTCCGGCGGTACCAGCCTGCCCCAGATGCGCGCCCGCTGATCCTTGTCGTGCTGCTGCTGCTGCCGGAGATGCATGAGGCACTGCATCACCACCCATTCGCTCATGCGAGTCGTCAGGCTGCGGTCGGAGAAGCGAACGATCGGCACATCGGGCAGGCCCGGCAGGTTCATGAAGCTGTCGACGCCGGCGCCACCCGAGAAGATGACCTTGAGATTGGGGGCGCGGTTGAAAAGATCCGGGTCCGGCTTCCAGAGAAGCGCATAGTCGATGCCGGTCAGATCGCGATCCTTGTTGGCGGGATCGGCGAGATTGATGCTGCCGCGATCTGCAAAGGCGGTTTTTAGGATGCGGGCAACGGTGTCTGGATCGAACTTCAGATCGACGAGAATGGGCGGCTTTGCGGGCATGATAATCTTCACTGTTGGACGGCGGGCGTCGGGACCGCCTCGATGTTGAAGGCGGCAGCCATCAGGGCCTTGGTATAGTCGTCCTTCGGCGCACCGAAGATGTCGGCGGACGATCCTTGTTCGACGACCTTGCCGAAACGCATGACGATGACGTCGTTCGCCAGCGCTTTCACCACCTTCAGGTCGTGGCTGATAAAGAGGTAGGCGAGATCGTGCTTCTTCTGCAGATCGCGCAGGAGGTCGACGACCTGCGCCTGGACGCTCATGTCGAGCGCCGATGTCGGCTCGTCCAGCATCACGAAGCGGGGTTTCAGCACCATGGCGCGGGCAATGGCGATGCGCTGACGCTGTCCGCCGGAGAATTCGTGCGGATATCGCCAGCGAGTGAGTGGATCGAGTCCCACTTCCTCCAGCGCCCAGCAGACACGCTGGTCGCGCTCTTCGTAGGAGAGCGACCGTTCATGCACCTTGAGCCCCTCGGCGATGATGTCGCCGACGGACATGCGCGGGCTGAGCGAGCCGTAGGGATCCTGGAACACGACCTGCAACTGGTTGCGCAGCGGCCGCATTTCCGTAAATGAATAGCTGGCTATATCCTTTCCGACGAAGCTGATCCGGCCCTGCGACGAGATCAGCCGCGTCAGCGCGAGACCGAGCGTCGTCTTGCCGGAACCGGATTCGCCGACGACGCCGAGCGTTTGGCCCGCGCGCAGCTGCAGATCGATGCCGTCGACGGCCTTCACATGATCGACGACCTTGCGCATGAGCCCGGCCTTGATCGGGAACCAGACGCGGATATCCGATCCCTGCATCACGATGGGCTTCGAGGAGTCTGTACGCGGTGGCTCGCCACGCGGCTCGGACGCCAGGAGATGCCGGGTATAGTCGTGCTTCGGGTTGCGGAAGACCTCTTCCACCGTGCCGGTCTCGACGATCTTGCCCTTGGTCATCACGCAGACCCGGTCGGCGAACTTGCGCACGATGCCGAGGTCGTGGGTGATGAAGAGCATGGACATGCCATGCTGGCCCTTCAATTGCCGCAGCAGTTCAAGGATCTGCGCCTGCACGGTGACGTCGAGCGCGGTCGTCGGCTCGTCCGCGATCAAAAGCTCCGGCCGGTTGGCGAGCGCCATGGCGATCATCACGCGTTGCCGCTGGCCGCCGGAAAGTTCGTGTGGGTAAGCCTTCAGCCGTTTTTCCGGTTCGCGAATGCCGACCTGGTTGAGGAGTTCGAGAATCCGCTTGCGCGCGGCCTGTCCCTTCACACCCTGATGCAACTCGAGAATCTCGGCGATCTGCTTCTCGATCGTGTGCAGCGGGTTGAGCGAGGTCATCGGCTCCTGGAAGATCATCGTGATGTCGTTGCCACGCACCTCGCGCAACGCCTTGTCGGATGCCTTCAGGAGGTCCTTGCCCTTGAACAGGATTTCGCCGGAGGGATGGCTGGCCGCGGGGTAGGGGAGCAACCGCAGGATCGAATTGGCGGAGACGGATTTGCCCGAGCCGGACTCGCCGACCAACGCCAGGACCTCGCCCTTGCGGATCTCGAAGGAGACGTGATCGACAGCCAGCGACGTGTCGCCGCCCTGGTGGAATGCCACCGAGAGATCGCGAACGGACAGCAATGTTTCGGCAGCGTCACTCATTGAAACGTCTTCCTGGGATCGAATGCATCGCGAACCGCCTCGCCGATGAAGATCAACAGCGACAGCATGATCGACATGGTGAAGAACGCGGTCAGCCCGAGCCACGGCGCCTGCAGGTTGGCCTTGCCCTGTGCGATCATCTCGCCGAGCGACGGCGAGCCCGGCGGCATGCCGAAGCCGAGGAAGTCGAGCGAGGTCAGCGTCGTGATCGAGCCCGACAGGATGAACGGCAGGAAGGTCAGCGTCGCGACCATCGCGTTCGGCAGCAGGTGGCGCCACATGATCGTCCGGTTGCCGACGCCCAGCGCTCGCGCCGCCCTGACATACTCGAAATTGCGAGCCCGCAGGAACTCGGCGCGCACGACGCCGACGAAGCCAACCCAGGAGAAGAGCAGCATGATCCCGAGCAGCACGAAGAAGCCGGGAGGCAGGATCGCCGCGATGATCAGGAGAATGTAGAGCACCGGCATCGACGACCAGATCTCGATGAAGCGTTGCAGCAGCAGATCCGTCCAGCCGCCGAAATAGCCCTGGATGGCGCCGGCGGTGACGCCGATGACGGCCGAGCAGATGGTCAGCACCAGACCGAACAGCACGGAGATGCGGAAGCCGTAGATGACGCGGGCAAGCACGTCTCGTGCCTGATCGTCCGTGCCGAGCCAATTGAGATTGCCGAAATTGCAGCCGGGATCGGCCGCTCCCTGCGGATATCCGGAGCAGCGCTCTTCCTTGCTCATCAGCCAGAAGGGCGGAGTCGGCGCAGAATGCGGGATGTTCGAATTGACCGAACGATAGGAGTAGCGGATCGGCGGCCAGATCATCCAGCCATTGGCATTGATTTCGTCCGCGATGACGTCGGAGCGATAGTCCGTTTCGGCGAGGAACCCGCCGAACCTCTCTTCGGGATAGTTGACCAGGACGGGGAAGAGGATCTCGCCCTTGTAGCTGGCGACGATCGGCCGGTCGTTGGCGATGAACTCGGCAAACAGGCTGAGCACGAACAGCACAAGGAACAGCCACAAGGACCAGTAACCGCGCCGGTTGGCCTTGAAATTCTTCCAGCGGCGGATGTTGGTCGGCGACAGCAGGCCCTTGCGCGGCGGCTTGACCGGCGTTGCGGTCGTCGGATTGGCGGCGGTGTCCATCAGACCTCCCTCCGCTCGAAGTCGATGCGCGGATCGATCCATGTGTAGATCAGGTCGGAAATCAGGCTGACGAACAGGCCGAGCAGCGAGAAGATGTAGAGCGTCGCAAACACGATCGGATAGTCGCGGTTGACGACCGAGAGATAGCCGAGCCGCCCTAGGCCATCGAGCGAGAAGATGTTCTCGATCAGCAGCGAGCCGGTGAAGAAGGCGGAGATGAAGGCGCCGGGGAAGCCGGCGATGATGATCAGCATGGCGTTGCGGAAAACGTGGCCGTAGAGCACCTGCCGTTCGTTCAGCCCCTTCGCCCGGGCGGTCACCACATACTGCTTCTTGATCTCCTCGATGAAGGAGTTCTTGGTGAGCAGCGTCGTTGTCGCGAAGGCTGCCAGCGAAAGCGAAATCAGCGGCAGCGTCAGGTGCCAGAAATAGTCGAGTGGTTTCTGCCACCAGGCGAGCTGGTCGAAACTGTCGGAGACGAGGCCTCGCAGCGGGAACCAGTCATAGAAGGATCCGCCGGCAAAGAGCACGATCAGCAGGATACCGAACAGGAAGCTCGGAACCGCATAGCCGATGATGATGACGCCAGAGGTCCAGACGTCGAAGGTCGAGCCGTCCTTGACCGCCTTGCGGATGCCGAGCGGGATCGAGATGCCGTAGGAAAAGATCATGATCCAGACGCCGAGCGAAGCCGAGACCGGCAGCTTCTCCTTGATCAGGTTCAGCACGGAGGTGTTGCGGAAGAAGCTTTCGCCAAAGTCGAAGCGGATGTAGTTCCACATCATCTCGCCGAAGCGCGTCAGCGGCGGCTTGTCGAAGCCGAACTGCTTTTCGAGCTTGGCGATGAGCTCCGGATCGAGCCCCTGGGCGCCGCGGTATTTCGAGCCGCCTTCGTCAAGACCGCCGCCGCCGAGAAGGTCGCCGCCGCCTCCGGAAAGCCGCGAGTCCGCGCCCTGCGCATCGCCGGTCAGTTGCGCAATCACCTGCTCGACCGGACCGCCGGGTGCGAACTGGATGACAGTAAAGGAGATGGCCATGATGCCGATGATCGTCGGGATCATCAAAAGCAGGCGGCGAAAGATATAGGCGCCCATTAGTAAGGACCCTTCCGGGAAAGCTTGCGTCGAGCGCTGTCCAGTCTATCGCCGTTCAATCCGTGCGGTCTCCTCGTGGTGTGGGCAGGCACGTTACGCCTTGTCCTGATTCGCATGGTTCATTTGGAGCCCAGCCGTCAGGCCAATGCAAGCCTGCTCATTTTGCCGCGGCGGATGACCACCAAACATCGGGGAAGCCGGTCGCATAGGTCGGATATTCGGCCGGCCGCGTGACGGTGTTCCAATAGGCGATCGATTGCGTGCCGCGATAAAACAGCGGCACGACATAGTGCCCCGCTAGGAGCACGCGGTCGAGCGCCTTGATCGCCGCAACCTGCTCGTCGCGGTTGGGGGCGAAGATCACCATGCGGATCAGTGCGTCGATCGCCGGATCGGCAATGCCCGCATAGTTGCGGGAGCCCTGCTGGTTGGCCGATCCCGAGCCCCAATAGTCGGCCTGCTCGTTGCCGGGGTTCATCGTCTGCGCCCACACATTCCAGATCATGTCGTAGTCGAAGCTGCGCACCCGGTTGGTGTATTGCGAGGCATCCACGGTCCGGACGCGCGCATCGATGCCGATCTTCTTCAGATTGTTGGTATAAGGCACCGCCCAGCGTTCCAGCATCGGGCTCGACAGCAGGATCTCGAAGCTCATCGGCTTGCCGGTCTTGGTATTGACCATGCGGTTGCCCTTGATCTCCCAGCCCGCTTCCTTGAACAGCCCGATCGCCTTGCGCAGGTTGTCGCGGCTCTTCTGCGGATCGCCGCCGACCGGATTGGTATAGGGCGCAGTGAAGACCGCGGGCGACAGCTTGTCCTTGAGGCCACCAAGGATCTCCAACTCGCGGCCCTCAGGCAGACCCGAGGAGGCAAGCTCGGTGTTCCAGAAATAGCTGTCGATGCGCTTGTAGGTGTTGAAGGCGACGGTGCGGTTCAGCTCCTCGAAGTCGAAGCCGTAATTCAGCGCCTCGCGAACCTTTTCGTCCTTGAAGATATCGCGACGGGTGTTCGGCACCAGAGCCTGCATGATGCCAGTGGCGCGCAGTGCGTTGGGGACGTCCTCCTTCTTCACGCGCCCGTCCTTGACGGCGGGGAAATCATAGCCGGTTGCCCAGCGTGCCGCCTGCGTCTCCTGCCAATAGTCACTGTTGCCGGCCCGGAAGGCCTCGAACTCCACGTCCCGATCGCCGAAATAGGTGTAGGTGATAGAGCCGAAATTGTTCTGGCCAACATTCACATTGAGGTCCTTGCCCCAGTAGTCGTCGCGCAACTCGTAGCGGATCGTCGCGCCCGGCGCGAAGGCAGCGATCTTGTAGGGGCCGGATCCCATCACCGGCTCGAGCGTCGTCCTGGAAATGTCGCGCGGCTTGCCGTCCGGTCCCGCGCCCTCCCACCAGTGCTTCGGCACCACGGTCAGCTGTCCCAGGATATTGGGAAGCTCCTTGTTGTTCTTCTCGTCGAAGGTGAAGGTCACGTCGCGTTCGCCCGTCTTCTCGGCCTTTACGACATGCTTGTAGTAGTTGGACAGGAGCGGATTGAGCTCCTTCGATTTGTCGAAACTGAAGACGACGTCATCAGGCGTCACCGGCTTTCCGTCGGCCCACTTGGCTTCCGTGCGCAGCCGGAATGTCGCGCTCGACACGTCGTCGGGAAAGGAAAGCCCTTCCGCCAGCAGGCCGTAGGAGGCGAGCAGCTCGTCGTCGGCCGATTTCATCAGCGTTTCGAAAGGCAGCGTCAGACCGACTGCCGTTTCGCCCTTCGAAAGCAGCGGATTGAAGGTGTCGTACGTGCCGGAGGCGGAAAGTCGCAAGTTACCGCCCTTCGGCGCATCCGGATTGACGTAGTCAAAATGCTTGAATCCCGGCTTGTATTTCAGCGCGCTGATGACGGAACTGCCGATCTGGAAATTTGGCTCCTGGGCAACGGCCTGCAAGGGCAGCGCCATTGCGCCGAGAAGAGAAAACACCAAACCAAATTTCGACCACGTAAGCGCCATTCGCCAACCCCGATTGTTTTTCTGCTTTCGCCGACAATAGGCGAAAAACAGGCGAAAAACAGGTGAGCGAACAGTTTTTGTCCGGCTCGCGGGATCGTGACCAAGGCTGCGGCCCGTCAGCTCGTTGCTTCCTCCAGTCGTTTCCGCAGCATTCCACGCAGTTCCGCCGTCATGCGTGGGTCGCCTCCGAGATCCGGATCGTGCGCTGCGGTCACGATGATCCGAAGGAGTTCAAGCACCAGTGCCGCAAGCAACTCCACGTCGTCGCCAATCGACGGCGCGGCCTTGCGCAGCAGCGCGGTGATATTGCCGCGCAGTTCTGCCCGCGATTGCACCTTGCGTTCCTTGGGAATGTCCCGGCGCGCCGCCAGCACAGGGAACTCGCGATGCTCCTCGAGAAAGGCGCCAAGTCGGGCAAATATCGCGTCGCCGATTTCCGCCGCACGCTTGCCGTCCACGGTCGCCTGCAGATCCACCAGCGCCGCGTTGAGCTGCCGCAGCCGTTCGAGATGGAGCGCTTCCGCCAGAAGCACCTTGGTCGGGAAGAACTGGTAGAGCGAGCCGATCGAGGACTTCGCCTCGGCAGCGATCTCGGTCATCGTCGCGGCTTCGTAGCCTTTGTCGAGAAACACCCTGGCTGCCGCCTCGGTCAGAACGGCAACGCGCTCCCGCCCGCGCTTCTGCTTCGGCGAACGTTTCGTCGGGTCCAGGCTTGATTTTTGTGAGGGCATCCTCATACTTTCAATTGTGAGGATATCCTCATATCTATTTTGGAGCCTTCCATGTCCCTCTACGATCCCAAGACCACGGCCCTGATCTCCATCGATCTGCAGGGCTTCATCATTTCCAGGCCTGTCGCGCCCCATTCCGCCCAGCAGGTAATCGAAAATACCGCCGCAATCGCCAAGTCGCTGAAATCCGCCGGCGGCACTACGATATTCGTGACCGTCGGATTTTCCGCAGACTATGCCGATGCTGTCAACCAGCCGACTGACGAGCCGATTGTCTTCCCACAGGGTGGACTGCCGGCCGAAGCCCTGCGCGAGCCGCCTGAGATCGCGGCGCTCACGCCCGATGTGCGCATCACCAAGCATCAATGGAGCGCCTACTACGGGACTGAAATCGACCTGCAACTGCGCCGCCGCGGCATCAAGACCGTGATTCTCACCGGCATCGCCACCAATTTCGGTGTCGAAGCCACCATTCGCGATGCCTTCGCGCACAATTATGCGGTCATCGCCGTCGAGGATGCGATGACGACGTTCTCGGCCGAGATGCATGCCTTTGCCTGCGAGCGCATCTTCCCGCGCCTTGCCCGGGTGCGCAAAACCGCCGACATTCTTGCTAACGCCTGAGCCTCACAATGCTGCCTGACTGGGCATGGGCGAAAACATCGATTCACCAAAATTGCTTTTCACGGTAGATTCGATCGCAAATCACTCGGCCGCGGCCCGCAGACGCTCAGGACATGGCATGGCTCTCCATACCACCAGCACTTTCCAGACTTTTTTGAAATTGGCATTCGCCGGCGTGCTCGGCGCAAGCCTTGTTGCCGGCGAAGCCGGCGCCGAACAGAAGCAACCGAGTCCCGGGAGCGCCAAGGCGATTTTCGGTTCCGTCTCCCTGCCGAACCAGGGTGCGGCGCAGCCTTTCGGCTTCTATGCGAAAGGCTGCATGTCCGGCGCTGTCGCGCTGCCGGTCGATGGGCCGACCTGGCAGACCATGCGGCTTTCGCGCAATCGCCGCTGGGGCAATCCGGCGATGATCTCGCTCCTGGAGCGGCTGTCTCGTGATGCGGCACAGTATGATGGATGGCCGGGCCTGCTCGTCGGCGACATCTCGCAGCCGCGCGGCGGGCCGATGTTCAACGGCCACGCTTCGCACCAGATCGGACTTGATGCAGATGTCTGGCTGACGCCAATGCCCGCTCATCCCCTGAGCATCGAGGAACGTGAAACGCTGCCTTTCACGACGATGCTGCAGAAGAATGCGTTTCTGACGATAAATCCCAATGTCTGGACCGAATCGCGCGCCCGCCTGTTGATGCGCGCGGCGAGCTATCCGCAGGTCGAGCGGATCTTCGTCAATCCGGCCATCAAGAAGAAGATGTGCGACACCTGGACGGGCGACCGCACCAATCTCGGCAAGCTGCGGCCGATCTACGGTCACGATTCACACTTCCACATCCGCATCAAGTGCCCGCCGGGCACAACCTCTTGCAAGCCGCAAGCGCCGGTGCCCGCCGATGATGGATGCGGCAAGCCGCTCGCATGGTGGTTCACGAAGGAACCATGGGCGCCGCCGAAGCCGCCAAAGCCCGGCACGAAGCCCGTCAAGCCGCGCGAAGTCATGGTCTCCGATCTTCCGAACGCCTGCTCGTCTGTTCTCGCAGCGCCATCCGTCGACTCCATTCAGGCCGCGACGTTTGGTGGAACCCCCGGCGCTCCGGCGATTGCGCCGATGGCGGTGATGCCTGCAGCGGCATCCGACGATGCACTGCCTGACATTGGCCCGGTGCCGGACGACAAGCCGTCCGGTGAGTAGGCGTTGCCATGGGGGCGACGGTCTTTCAAAAGACGGACGCTTCGTATAGAAGCAGCCAAATCGATTGAATTTTCAGGCGGAGGTCCTTTTCATGGCCGGCGGCAAGTGCCTTGCATTGATTGCGCATGACCAGAAGAAAGACGACATGGCGGAGTTCGCACGCCGCCACCGCGAGACATTCGCGAACTGGAAGATCGTCGCCCCCGGCACGACCGGCGGCCGCGTGTTGGAGGCTGCTCCAGACCTCGGCGTGACACGCTTGAAGAGCGGCCCGCTCGGCGGCGACCAGCAGATCGGTGCCCTGATTGCCACAGGCGAAGTCGACGTGTTGATCTTTTTTGTCGATCCTCTGACGCCGATGCCGCATGATGTCGATGTCAAGGCTTTGATGCGGCTTGCAATCGTCTACGATATCCCGATGGCGCTGAACGAAGCGACCGCCGACAAGCTTATTGCCACCCTTCACGCGTAACCGGCGCTTGAATAGCGCGCACGCACGGAACCTGCCATGCCCCAGCTCGATACCCGCGACACCGCCATGCCCTTCCCGATCCTGATCGGCGATATCGGCGGCACCAATGCCCGTTTTGCGATCATCCCCGACGCCACGGCAGAGCAGATCCATTTTCCGAATGTCCGCACCGCCGATTTCGAGACGATCGACGATGCGATCCGAAGCTGCATTCTCGAAAAGAGCAGCCTGCGGCCGCGCTCGGCGATTCTCGCCGTCGCCGGACCGATCAGCGCGGACGAGATCCCGCTGACGAACTGCGACTGGGTTGTCCGCCCGCGCACGATGATCGCTGGACTCGGCATCGAGGACGTGCTCGTTGTCAACGACTTTGAGGCGCAGGCCCTGGCAATTGCCAACCTCTCGGACGAGAACCGCGAGCGCCTTGGCGATGCGTCGGGCAAAATGGTCGCATCCCGTGTCGTCCTCGGCCCCGGCACCGGCCTCGGCGTCGGCGGCCTCGTCCATGCACGCGGCTCATGGATTCCGGTGCCGGGCGAGGGTGGTCACGTCGATCTCGGGCCACGCACCGCGCGAGACCTGCAGATCTTCCCGCATGTGGAAACGATTGAGGGCCGTGTCTCGGCAGAGCAGATCCTTTGCGGCCGTGGTATCGTCAATCTCTACCTGGCGATCTGCACGGCGGATGGCATCGAGCCCGTTTACGCCGACCCTGCTGATATCACCTCGCACGCGCTCGCCGGCTCCGACCCGGTTGCCGTCGAGACGATCAGCCTGTTCTCGACCTATCTCGGCCGTGTCGCCGGCGACATGGCGATGATCTTCATGGCCCGCGGCGGCGTCTTCCTTTCCGGCGGTATCTCGCAGAAGATCCTGCCGGCGCTGAAGAAGCCGGAATTCCGTGCCGCGTTCGAGGACAAGGCGCCGCATTCCGAGCTGCTTTCGACGATCCCGACCTATGTCGTCACCCACCCGCTTGCGGCTGTCGCAGGGCTCTCGTCCTATGCCCGCAACCCCGAGAGCTTCGGCGTCTCGACCGACGGCCGCCGCTGGCGGGCGTAACACTCTGGTCAAAAGGCTGCCAACTCTTTATAGACCCGCGCGAGCGCACGCAGTCATGAGGACATGCGTGTCCTGACACACAGGAAGACTGATTTTTGCAAGCACCGGACACCAAGCAGACGCCCGTAAACAGCGACAGCATCACCGGCATCTTGAAGCGCATCATCGCAGAGAACGGCCGGGATCATCTCTGGGGCTATGTTTTCGCGATCAGCTGCCTCGTCATCGTTGCCTTGTCGACGGCGTACACCGCCTGGATCATGAAGTCTGTCATCAACGAGGCGTTCGAACACCGACGTGCCGACATCGTCTGGGTGATCTGTTTCACCATCTTCGTAGCCTTCGTGTTGCGCGGCTTTGCAAGCTACGGTCAGGCGGTGGTGCTGTCGAAGATCGGCAACAACATCGTGGCGCGGTACCAGCAGCGTGCCTATGCGCACCTGATGAAGCTGTCGCTCGGATACTTCAACCAGACACGCTCGGCTCACGTCGTTGCACAGCTCAATCAGAACATCGGCGGCATCCGTGATGTGATGAACCTGACGATCACGTCGACGGTGCGCGATCTCCTGACGTTCGTCTCCCTGCTCGCCGTTATGATCATTCAGGATCCGCTGCTCAGCCTGGCGGTGTTTGTTCTGGCGCCGCCTCTTCTTTATGCACTGCGATACGTGTCGAAGCGGCTTCGCGTGGCAACCAAGGAGGCGATCAACGTCAACAGCCACGTCGCCGGTGCGATGCAGGAAACCATCCAGGGTATCGCCATCGTCAAGGCCTTCACCATGGAGCGCCAGCTCGAGCAGAAGGTCGACAAGCTTGTCCAAAGCGCGGAATGGCGCGCCAACCGCATCGCCCGCCTGTCCGAACGCACGGCGCCACTTACCGAAAGCTTCGCCGGCCTGGCGGTGGCGAGCGTCCTTGCCTATGCCGCTTACGGGACGATCTATAACAACATTCCGCCGGGCGCCTTCTTCTCCTTCGTAACGGCATTGCTGCTCGCCTATGATCCGGCGCGCCGCCTCGCACGTCTTCAGGTGCAGATGGAGCGTGCTGTCGTCAACGCCCGCATGATCTATGAATTCCTCGATACGGTGCCGCATCAGCGCGATGTGCCCGGCGCAAAGCCGCTCGTCGTGACGGAAGCCAAGATAGAGTTCCGCAACGTCTCCTTCGCCTATGGCGACGATGAAGTTCTTCGCGATGTCAGCCTTGTTGCCGATGGCGGAAAGACGACGGCGCTCGTCGGGCCGTCGGGCGCCGGCAAATCGACGATCATCACGCTCATTCCGCGCTTCTACGATCCGAAGGCAGGCCAGATCCTGATCGATGGTCAGGACATTGCGCATGTGACGAAACGGTCGCTGCGCGAGCAGTTGGCCTATGTCTCCCAGCAGCCCTATCTCTTTGAAGGTTCGATCCGCGACAACATCCGCTACGGCCGCCCGGAGGCGACGGATGAGGATGTTGAGCGCGCCGCGCGCCTTGCCTATGCGCACGAGTTCATCCTGGCGCAGCCGCAAGGCTACGACACGCCGGTCGGCGAGAACGGCGTGACGCTTTCCGGCGGCCAGCGCCAACGGCTTTCGATCGCCCGCGCCCTTGTCCGCAACGCGCCGATCCTGCTCCTGGATGAGGCGACCTCGGCACTGGACACGGAGTCGGAAGCCGCGGTGCAGAAGGCGCTCGATGGCGCCATGGTCGGACGCACGGTGGTTGTCATTGCCCACCGCCTGTCCACCGTTGTCCGCGCCGACAAGATCGTCGTCATGCAACAGGGCCGCGTCATCGAAGAAGGCAATCACGATAGCCTTGCGCAGCGTAGCGACGGTCTTTACGCTCGCCTCAACAATCTTCAGAGGCCAGCCGCCTCGGATGCCCGCTGATAGGATGATCGACTGACATGACCGATGCTGCGATGAAACTGGTTGTAGTTGGCGCGGCAGGGCGCATGGGGCAGACGCTTATCCGTCTCATCCACGCCATCGATGGCGTGACGCTGCATGCCGCGGTCGAACGTCCGGGCTCTCCCTTCGTCGGCAAGGATGCTGGCGAAATTGCCGGTCTCGGCGCGAATGGCGTTATCATCGGCGATGATCCGCTGGCGGCCTTTCTGCATGCCGAAGGCGTCCTCGATTTCACGTCGCCCGCCGGCACCGTGGAGTTCGCGGCGCTGGCTGCGCAGGCGCGCATTGTCCATGTCATCGGCACGACCGGCTGCTCTGCTGATGACGATGCGAAGATCGCGGCTGCGGCGCGTCACGCCCGTGTCGTCAAATCAGGCAATATGGGGCTCGGCGTGAACCTGCTCAGCGTTCTTGTCGAGCAGGCCGCTCGTGCGCTGGATCCCGCAGACTGGGATATCGAAGTGCTTGAAATGCACCACAAGCGCAAGGTCGATGCCCCTTCGGGCACGGCGCTGCTCTTGGGTGATGCGGCTGCCAAGGGTAGGGGCGTCGATCTCGCCTCGCATTCGGTGCGGGTGCGCGACGGCCACACCGGTCCGCGCGAGCAGGGCACAATCGGGTTTGCCACGCTGCGCGGCGGCTCGGTTGTCGGCGAGCATTCGGTGATATTTGCCGGAGAAGGCGAAACGGTGACGATGTCGCACAGCGCCACCGATCGTTCGATCTTCGGCCGCGGTGCCGTCAAGGCAGCGCTCTGGGCGCGCGACAAGAAGCCCGGTCTCTATTCCATGCTCGACGTGCTCGGGCTTTCTTCAAAGTAATCTATTTCGGAGGCATTTTTCATGAGCGGCACTCTCGTCCTTGTTCGCCACGGCCAGAGCGACTGGAACCTCAAGAACCTTTTCACCGGCTGGAAGGACCCTGAACTGACCGAGCTCGGCATTCAGGAAGCCAACACCGGCGGCAAGGCGCTCGCCGATTACGGCATCAAGTTCGACGTCGCCTTCACCTCGGACCTGAAGCGCGCCCAGGACACCCTGAAGATCATTCTCGACAACGTCGGTCAGCCGGACCTCAAGACCTTCAAGGATCAGGCGTTGAACGAGCGCGATTACGGTGATCTTTCCGGCCTCAACAAGGATGACGCCCGCGCCAAGTGGGGTGAGGAGCAGGTCCACATCTGGCGTCGCTCCTACGACGTACCGCCTCCGGGCGGCGAAAGCCTGCGCGACACCGGTGCCCGCGTCTGGCCTTACTACCTGACGGAAATCCTGCCCAGGGTCCTGCGCGGCGAAAAGGTGCTGGTCGCTGCCCATGGCAACTCGCTGCGTTCGCTTGTCATGGTGCTCGACCGCCTGTCCAAGGAACAGATCCTCGCGCTCAATCTCGCGACGGGCGTTCCCATGGTCTACAAGCTCAACGCCGACTCGACCGTCGCTTCCAAGGAAGTGCTCGGCGATATGTCCGGCGCGCATTGACATCAAGGCGCCGCGCATCTGTTGTTGCTGCGCGGCGCTTTTCCAACTTGTTGGCACCGGCTTTTTAGCCTTCTGACGTGCTTTCCGCCTGAGGCGCCTTCTTCCGGGCAGCCTCGAAATCCGGTAGACGATTGGCGATCCACTGCCAGAGCGTCACCACCTCCACCAGAAGCTCACCGCCAAGCGGCGTCAATTCGTATTCCACGCGTGGCGGCACCTGCGGGTAGAGCGTCCGCGTCACTAGGCCGTCGCTCTCAAGCGTCCGCAGCGTCTGCGTCAGCACCTTCTGGCTGATCCCTTCCACCCGTTCCAGAACGCGCGAAAAGCGCAAGGGGCCTTTTGCCTCAGCCAATATGTGCATGACGCGCAGCGGCCATTTGGCACTGGCGCGCTCCAGCATCGCGCGCGCAAGCGCGTCCTCCTCGTCCGTCAGCGTTTCACAGAAGTCGAATGCATGATCGTTCAGGACGGTTACCATAAGGTATGTATAGATCCTCAGGGTACCTTCTTTCAAGATGAAACTGCCTCGCCTATATCCCTCGTGACGGATCAAGGAGGTTTCTGATGTCACAGGTTTGGTTGATTACAGGCAGTTCCCGCGGCCTCGGCAGGGCGCTTGCGGAGGCGGTGCTGGCGGCAGGGCACAAGCTGGTCGCGACAGCGCGCGATCCTTCGCAGCTTGAAGACATTAGAGAGCGCTATGGGGACAACGTCCTGACGATATCTTTGGATGTCACCGACGAACAATCGGCTGCTTCCGCCGTGAAGGCGGCGGTAGAAACGTTCGGCCGCCTCGACGTGCTCGTCAACAATGCGGGCTACGGCGACGTCGGATCGATCGAGGACACCAGCCTTGCCGATTTCCGCGCCCAGATCGAAACCAACCTGTTCGGAACGATCATCGTCACCAAGGCGGCCCTGCCGCTGATGCGTGAGCACGGCTTCGGCCACATCATCCAGTTTTCTTCCGTCGGCGGCCGCATCGGCCCCGCCGGTCGCGCGCCCTATGCCGCGGCCAAGTGGGGCGTCGAGGGTTTCTCGGAAGTTCTCAGCAGAGAGGTTGGCCCGCTCGGCGTCAAGGTAACGATCATCGAGCCGGGCGGCTTCCGGACCGATTTCGCCGGTGCGTCCACGCAACTTCGCGAGGGTCGCCCGGAATACGAAGACACGGTCGGCAAGATGGCTCGCTACCAGCGCGACTATAACGGCAAGCAGCCGGGCGACCCGGCGAAGGCGGCTGCTGCTGTGGTCTACATCGCCAGCCTCGCCGAACCGCCGCTGCGCTTACTGCTCGGCAGCGATGCGGTGCGCGGCGTCGAACAGAACGATGCCGTCAGGGCGGAGGCCCATCGGCAATGGCGCGACCTCAGCGTCTCCACCGATTTCGAACCCGGGGCGGGTGCGGGAAAGTTCCCTTGGGAGGGAAAATAGCCTTTTCGCTCGCGGGCTATGGCAGAAATCCCTGGGTCCCCGACACGACTCGCCTTCGCTTAGTTCTCGATCGTGAACTGCACGCGATCCGCTGAAAACCGCGTGATCGCGTATTGCACCGGAACGCCCTCGAGATCGGTGTTGACAGCCTTGGTGATGAGCACGATCGCTCCCGGTGTCAGTTCGAGCGCGGCAAGGTCGGCGGCATCGGCATGGGCGGCGGTGATCTCCGTCGTCGCGCGGACATAGTCGGAGAGGCCGAGGTCGGCAAAGGCGCGGGTGATCGATTCCGTCTTCTCGTAGACTGCGGGCAAGCCCGTAAAGCGTTCCGCCGGAAACCAAGCCGTTGCGCACGAGACCGGCCGGTCGTCGGCCTTGCGCACCGTCTCCATGCGGATCACGGGCGCCCCCGCCCGCAGCTTCAGCCAGCGCGCCACCTCTTCGTCCGCTCTTTCCTCTCTGTGACTGAGCAGCAGCCCGCGCATCGCGCGCGCCTGCTCGCCGATCCCGGCCGTGAACCGCGTCCGCCTGGTGATCGGAAAGTTCAGACGCTCCTTGCGCTCAATCAGCGTGCCGCGTCCCTGCACGGCGCGCACGATCCCTTCCTGGGCAAGGGCTGCGATCGCGCTTCTGACCGTATGCCTGTTGACGCCGAACTGCTGCGCCAGAAGCGTCTCGGCCGGCACCATGCCGGTCTCGTCATAGGCACCGGCGCTGATCGCCTGGCGGATACGATCGGCGATCTGCCGCCAGAGCGCCACGCCCGTCTGTCTTTGTACCTGCCCAGCCATTTCGCTCCTCGATGTCACACGCTTGTCACGTCCGCGTTTTAAGCCTAAACATATCTTGTATAGTTGTCTATATCAATAGACATTTAAAGGATGTGGCGATGACCTTAGCGGAAAAGAATGAGACGGCGGCAGGTGGGCGCAAGCGCGTCGTCGACCTGCTTGCTCGCGCGGAACGGCAGGAATTGCTGGCGGCATGGGACAAGCTGGCGGAAAAGCCTGCGGTCCAGCCGGTGCGTGGACCGGAAACGGGCCTCGTCATGATTCGCGGCCGGATGGGTGGCGGTGGTGCGCCATTCAACCTCGGCGAGGTAACGGTCACCCGCGCCACCGTGCGCCTCGCATCAGGCACCGTCGGTCACGCCCAGGCGCTCGGCACCGATCGCGAGAAGGCCCGACTTTCAGCCATCTTCGACGCCCTCTGGCAGGAGCCGGTAACGCAGCCGCTTGTCGAGCAGGCGCTTCTTCAGCCGATCGCTTCCCGCGTCGCCGATGCCGATCGCCGCAAGGCCGACGAGACGGCGGCAACGCGCGTCGATTTCTTCACCATGGTTCGCGGAGACGACTGATGAGCCTCAAGACGGAAGTTCCTAAGAATGACGTATTGGCCGGAGGCTTCGCCGAGCCGGTCTTCCACGCCCAGAGCGTGTTCAAGCTGATGATGGATGCGATGGCGCGTCCGGGCACGATCCAGACGGTCGCCCCCGATGCTCTGCCGCCGGCCCCGCTCGGCGTTGCATCAGGCGCGATCGCCCTCACGCTCTGCGACCATGACACGCCCGTCTGGCTGTCATCAGGGCTGGCAAAATCCGCTGTGCCGCAATGGCTCGGCTTCTATACCGGTGCGCCGGTGACGCCGGAGAAGGCCGAAGCGCGCTTCGCCTTTGTCGAAGCCGGAACACCTCTGTCGTCGTTCGGTCTCTTCGCCGCAGGCACGCAGGAGTATCCGGACCGTTCGACGACCGTTGTCATCGAACTGGCGGATATCGAAGGCGGCCGCAAGCTGGCGTTCATGGGCCCCGGCATCAAGACGGTCACCGACATCGCGCCGCTTGGCCTGCCAGATACCTTCCTCCGCCTCTGGACGGAGAACCGCGCCCTCTTCCCGCGCGGCATCGACATCGTGCTGACCTCGGGCAGCCGGTTCGTCTGCCTGCCGCGCACCACCAAGATCACCGCGACGGAGATGTGACCCATGTATGTTGCTGTCAAAGGGGGCGAGGCCGCCATTGCCAACGCCCATCGCCTGCTGGCGGATCGCCGTCGCGGCAACCGTTCGTTGCCGGCTATCGGTATCGACCAGATCGTGGCGCAACTGGCGCTGGCCGTCGACCGTGTCATGGCCGAAGCCTCGCTCTACGATCGCACGCTTGCAGCGCTTGCCGTCCGCCAGTCGCGCGGCGACATGATCGAAGCGATCTTCCTGCTTCGCGCCTATCGCACGACGCTACCGCGCTTCGGCTATAGCAAGCCTGTTGACACCGCCCGCATGAAGATCGAGCGTCGCGTCTCCGCCACCTACAAGGATCTGCCCGGCGGCCAGCTGCTCGGCCCGACCTTCGACTACACGCATCGCCTTCTCGACCCTTCGCTACTGACCGACGAAGCCGTCGAAGAACCGACGCTTCGCGAGGCAGAAACCGGCCGCGTCATGCGCGTTTCGGAAATCCTGGCGCAGGAAGGCCTGATCGAGGGCGATGGCGAAATGCCCGAGGATCACGAGATCGGCGACCTGACCCGCGAGCCGATGGAATTCCCGATGACGCGCGATCTGCGCCTTCAGGCGCTCGCCCGTGGCGACGAAGGTTTCCTGCTGGCGCTCGGTTATTCCACGCAGCGCGGTTACGGCCGCAACCATCCGTTCACCGGCGAGATCCGCATCGGTGAGGTCGACGTCGAATTCGACGTTCCCGAACTCGGCTTCGCCGTCTCGCTCGGCACCATCCAGGTGACGGAGTGCCAGATGGTTAACCAGTTCAAGGGTTCGTCCAAGGCGCCGCCGCAGTTTACCCGCGGCTATGGCCTGGTCTTCGGCCAGAGCGAGCGCAAGGCGATGTCCATGTCGCTCGTCGATCGTGCGCTGCGCGCCGAAGAACTCGGCGAGGACATCACGGCTCCGGCACAGGACGAGGAATTCGTCATCTCGCATGCCGACAATGTGCAGTCGACCGGCTTCGTCGAACACCTGAAGTTGCCCCACTACGTCGACTTCCAGGCGGAACTCGATTTGGTGCGCCGCATGCGCAACGAATTCGAAGCCAACCGCATCGGCGGCGATGACACGATCAAGGAGGCTGCGGAATGACCGATCTAGCCAGCTACAATTTCGCTTACCTCGACGAACAGACGAAGCGCATGATCCGCCGCGCGATCTTGAAGGCGATCGCCGTCCCCGGCTACCAGGTACCCTTCGCCTCGCGCGAAATGCCAATGCCGTACGGCTGGGGCACCGGCGGCGTGCAGGTCACGGCCTCGATCGTCGGGCCGGATGACGTGCTGAAGGTCATCGACCAGGGCGCCGACGATACGACCAACGCCGTCTCGATCCGCGCCTTCTTCCAGAAGGTCGCAAGCGTGGCAGTGACGACGCATACCAAGGATGCAACGATCATCCAGACCCGCCACCGTATCCCGGAAGAAAAGCTCGCCGCCAACCAGGTGCTGGTCTACCAGGTTCCGATCCCGGAACCGCTGCGCTTCCTCGAGCCGCGCGAGACCGAAACCCGCAAGATGCACGCGCTTGAGGAATACGGTCTCATGCATGTGAAGCTCTATGAGGACATCGCGCATAACGGCCGCATCTCCAAGACCTATGCCTATCCGGTCAAGGTCGCCGGCCGCTACGTCATGGACCCGTCGCCGACGCCGAAGTTCGACAATCCGAAAATGCACATGTCGGACGCGCTGCAGCTCTTCGGGGCAGGGCGCGAGAAGCGCATCTATGCCGTTCCGCCCTATACCGAAGTCGTCAGCCTCGATTTCGACGACTATCCCTTCGAGATCCAGCGCTTCGGCAAGCCCTGTGCGCTCTGCGGCGCGGAAGAGGTCTATCTCGACGAGGTCATCCTCGATGACAAGGGCGGGCGCATGTTCGTCTGCTCCGACACTGACCATTGCGAAGATCGCCGCGCCCATGGGCATGCCGGCGAGATGTTGGCACCCAATCAGGAGGCCGCCGAATGAGCGACACCCCGCTTCTCAAAGTCAACGACGTCTCGAAGTTCTACGGCAACCGTATCGGCTGCCGGAAGGTCTCCTTCGAGCTCTGGCCCGGCGAAGTGCTCGCCATCGTCGGTGAATCCGGCTCAGGCAAGACGACGCTGCTCAATTGCATCTCGACGCGGTTGATGCCGACCGCCGGCAGCGTCGAATACCACATGCGCGACGGCGCCTATCGCGACCTCTACCGCATGAACGAGGCCGAGCGCCGCTTCCTGATGCGCACGGACTGGGGTTTCGTGCATCAGAATCCGGCTGACGGTCTGCGCATGACGGTGTCTGCGGGTGCCAATGTCGGCGAACGCCTGATGGCGATCGGCGACCGCCACTACGGCAACATCCGCTCCACAGCTATCGACTGGCTGCAGCGCGTCGAGATCGACGAAGGCCGTATCGATGACCAGCCGCGCGCCTTCTCCGGCGGCATGCGCCAGCGTCTGCAGATCGCCCGCAATCTGGTGACCGGCCCGCGTCTGGTGTTCATGGACGAGCCGACCGGCGGCCTCGACGTGTCGGTGCAGGCACGCTTGCTCGATCTCGTGCGTGGTCTCGTCAACGATCTAGGCCTTGCCGCGATCATCGTCACCCACGACCTCGCCGTCGCGCGCCTGCTGTCGCACCGCATGATGGTGATGAAGGATGGCCATGTCATCGAGCATGGGCTGACCGATCGCGTCCTCGACGATCCGCGCGAGCCATACACGCAGCTCCTCGTTTCCTCCATCCTGCAGGTCTGATCGCGAATGCTGTTCGGACTCCGGCTCCAGGTGTCCGTGGCAAGCGAAACTAAGGAAAGAAATCATGGCAACGCCACTCGTTGTTTCTGAAGTCGTCAAGGGCTTCACCATGCACCTGCGCGACGGCATCAAGCTGCCGGTCGTTTCGGACGTATCCTTTTCCGTGGCATCCGGGGGATGCGTGGTCCTCGGCGGCCCTTCGGGCATCGGCAAGAGCTCGCTCCTGAAGATGACCTATGGCAACTATGCCGTCGATAGCGGCCAGATCCTCATCAAGCATCATGACAAGATCGTCGATCTGGCGACCGCTGACCCGCGCACGATCATCGACGTTCGTCGCCACACACTCGGCTATGTCAGCCAGTTCCTGCGCACCGTGCCGCGTGTCGCGGCGATTGACGTTGTTGCCGAGCCGCTGGTCGCCCGCGGCGAGAAGGCGGAAACGGCGCGGGAGAAGGCGGCAAACCTTCTCTCGAAGCTGAACCTGCCGGAAGCGCTCTGGCAGCTCCCGCCCGCCACTTTCTCCGGCGGCGAGCAGCAGCGCGTCAACATCGCCCGCGGCTTCATCACCGAGCATACCGTCCTGCTCCTCGACGAGCCGACGGCCTCGCTCGACGCCAGGAACCGCGCCGTCGTCGTCGGCATGATCGAGGAAAAGAAGAAGGCGGGCGTCGCCCTTCTCGGCATCTTCCACGATGAGGAAGTGCGCGAGGCCGTCGCCGACCGCATTATCGACGTTCAGAAGTTCTCGCCGCGAAAGGCAATCGCCGCATGAGCCGCAGGATTGGCCTCGAGCCCTATTTCCATGAAACGGCATCCGTAAAGAACGCCACCTTCGGCCGCTTCACGGAGGTCTCGGAGCGTTGCCGCATCGAGGAAGTCGAGTTCGGCGACTATTCCTATGTCATGCAGGACGGCGCCATCTGGTGCGCGACGATCGGCAAGTTCGTCAACATCGCCGCCTCGGTGCGCATCAACGCCACCAACCACCCGACCTGGCGCGCAACGCTGCACCACTTCACCTATCGCGCCGCCGACTATTGGCCGGATGCCGATATGGAGACCGATTTCTTCGAATGGCGTCGCTCCAACCGCGTCGTCATCGGGCATGACGTCTGGATCGGCCACGGTGTGACCATCCTGCCCGGTGTTACGGTCGGCAATGGCGCGGTCATCGGCGCCGGTGCCGTCGTCTCCAAGGATGTTGCCCCTTACACCATCGTCGGCGGCGTCCCCGCCAAGCTGATCCGCGAACGCTTCCCGAAGGAGGTCGGCGAACGGATGGACAAGCTCGCCTGGTGGGATTGGGAGCACGACCGCCTGCGGGTCGCGCTGGCCGATTTCCGCGCGCTGAGCGCCGAAGATTTCCTCGCCCGCTACGAAGCATGATCGGGCGCCCCAGACTGGGGCGCTCATTCTGCCCGGAGCTTGACCGGCCCAAAATCGGCCGGCCGACCGCCGTTGCTCGCGGCACGCCTGGGTGCCTAAAACTTGCAGCCGACGAAGCATCGGCTCACCCCATTGTCACAATAGTCGCGCCTGTCTCTGCTAAGAAAGAACAGGAGACGACCCCTGTTTGCCGCAAGGATAACCACGCGTCTTGGGCGTGGATGAGCTTGCGTGAATGCCAATTCCTGTAAGAATCGGAAACACATTGTGACTAAGTCTTTACAAAAGCTACCCTTTTCCGACTTGTCTCGTAAACCTACTTCATGGATATTAGACTGGTCTTGAGGAAGTCATCATGATCAGAATGATTGAAGATCCGGCGGAATTGGCCGGCGAAGATATCACTGGTAAGTATATTCTGCGCAAGCTCAACTATCATTGGTTCGCCTACGGCAAGGCTGCGATCGTGACCGCCTGCAAGGGCACGATCCTGGAGCTTGATCGTGAGGAAACGGTCTATTCCGAGCATTGGGGCCGCCGCGCCTACACGGGAACCGGCAAGCGCTATCCGGGTGGTATCTGTCCGATATCGGCGGTCGCCTGCGTCTGCGATACGCCGGACGACGTAAATGCCGTCATCCAGCTCGATGTCGACGCGCAGGACGAGTTCTACCGGTTGATCGCCAAGACGGAAGCCAAGGTTCGCGCCCTTGCGTCTTCGTCAGAGAACACGGTGTTTCTGGCGGCTGCCGAATAGGTCTGGCGTTCCTGGTGGTTCGGTATAAGACCGAGCCTCCCGCGATCCGTCCTCGCGGATGGATTTCACAAGGCGCAAATGACCGACAACACCGACACTATTCTCCTTGCTGAAAATATTGGCTCCAGGCACGATCTCCACGTCTTCGCCGACGGTTGTTACGAACCCGATTCAGGGGAGGGCGGCTGGGCATTTGTGGTCTTTCGCGACGATGCCGAAGTCGCCTCCGGTTTTGGCTGTGTCAGGGACACCGCCAGCAATGCGACCGAACTGATCGCGCTGCTCGAAGCGGTGGCGTGGATCAACAGCAATGCAGCGGGGGAAACAGCCGTCGTCTGGTCCGACTCCGTTTACGCCGTCAAAGGCTGCAATCACTGGCGCCACATCTGGAAGAACAACGGCTGGAAGAAGATAAGCGCCAACGCGAAGGTCCGAAGCCGCACCATCGCAAATCCGGATTTTTGGAAGGCGATTGACGCTCAACTCTCGCGCAATCGCCTGCTGACGATCGCCTGGTGCAAGGGCCATTCGGGCCTTGCCGGCAACGAGCGCGCGGATGAACTCGCCGAGCGCGGCCGCCTGTCACGGCGTGGCAAGGGTATCCGATGAAAGTTGACCCAAGTCGGCCCGCGCGCGGAAGTGCAGGTTTCCGATAGGCGCCGCCGGCACGTATATCGCTCGCAGCTGTCCGAAACGCCTTGAGGCCAGGTGGCTGCACGCGCCGCCGTCGCCGTTGCCGCAATCAACTCTTGGCTTCGGCCCTCACGCCCATGGGTTCTTCGCCAGCTGCCATTCACCGGTCTCGTCAGGTTCGACGCGCTTGTTGCCGCGGTAGAAGATCGGCAGTCCGGTCTTCTTGTCCATGGAAAAGCGGCTGGGCGTGAACTTCTCGTCCTCGTGTCCGCGGATGGCGAGAGCGAGGGCCTCTTTGAACTTCCCGTCTTTGCACAGGCTTTTGAAGAGTGTCTGGTCCATCGCTTTACTCCACTATCGTCGGGTCCCGGATTGCCTGCCATCGACTGGCGGTCCGGTCAACCGTCAATGGCGACAGGCCGGGGGTTGAAATCGCGAGGCGAGACGCCGACCGGCAGGCTCTTATCTTCAGGCAAACCGGCCGGGTTTCGTTATGCCCCAAAACTCGATTATGACAGTCCTTACATAAAACTGACATTGGAGGTTCATGAACCGGGACTAATGCACTCCCTCATATCGCATCTGGACTATGAGGAAGAGCATGATGTTCGAACTGAAGAATGTCACCCGCCGTTTCGGAAAGAAGACAGCTGTTGATTCCGTGACGCTCGACATTCCTCAGGGCCAGATGGTCGGCATCATCGGCCGGTCCGGCGCCGGCAAGTCCACGCTTCTGCGGATGATCAACCGCCTGCAGGAGCCGACGTCGGGCTCGATCCATTTCGCCGGCGTCGAGGTTTCCAGTCTCCGTGGCCAGGCGCTGCGCAACTGGCAGCGTGATTGCGCGATGATCTTCCAGCAGTTCAATCTCGTTCCGCGTCTCGACGTTCTGACCAACGTCATGCTCGGTCGTCTCAACCATCGTTCGACCACGATGAGCCTGCTCGGTCTTTTTAGCCGCGAAGAGCGCATCCACGCCATCGCTGCCCTTGAGCGTCTCGGCATCGAGCAGACGGCTTTGCAGATGGCCGGCACTCTGTCGGGCGGCCAGCAGCAGCGCGTGGCGATTGCCCGCGCCCTGATGCAGAACCCGAAGATGGTGCTTGCCGACGAGCCGATCGCCTCGCTCGACCCGCTCAATGCGAAGATCGTCATGGACGCGCTGCGCGATATCAACGAGCGCGAAGGCATCACCGTCATCACCAACCTTCATACGCTCGATACGGCCCGCAACTATTGCGAACGCATCGTCGGGATGGCCGCTGGCCGCGTCGTGTTCGATGGCAGGCCTTCCGAATTGACCGCCGATGCCGTCAAGCAGATCTACGGCACCGACAAGGATGGCGCCAGCATCGACGAGACGATGACCTCGACCTCGATCAACATTCCCGCGGCCGTTGCCGCCAATCAATCCGCCGGCTTGCAACCGCTGGCGCTGGCCGGTCTCTGAGAGGGGCGGCCTCGATCGTAAGCCCGCGTTATGGGCACCTTCTTCTAACCAGAGATCGCCGGGGACACCGGTCAATCAGGAGAGTACCATGTTGAAGAAAGCACTCTTTGCCGCGACGGCGCTGTTTGCGCTTGCCGGCGTCTCGCATGCCGCAGACCTCAAGGAATTCCGCGTCGGCATCCTCGGCGGCGAAAACGAAGCCGACCGCCTGCGCAACTACGCTTGCCTGGCTGACCACCTGAAGACCGAGTTCGGCTTCGAGAAGGTTTCGCTCTTCCCGGCTGCTGACTATGACGGCGTTATCCAGGGTCTGCTCGGCGGCACGCTCGACTTCGCGGAGCTCGGCGCTTCCGGCTACGCCGCCATCGCCATCAAGGACGACAAGGCCGTTACGCCGATCCTGACGACGGTTCAGAAGGACGGCTCGACGGGCTACCACTCGATCGGTCTCGCCCTGAAGTCCTCCGGCATCAAGGACATCAAGGACGCAAAGGGCAAGAAGCTCGGCTACGCCGATCCGGACTCCACCTCGGGCTACCTGATCCCGCTGACGCAGATCCCGAAGGACACTGGCATGCCGAACGACCAGTACTTCGCGTCCACGCAGTTCAACGGCGGCCACGAGAACAACCTTCTCGCCGCTTACGACGGCAAGGTCGACATCGCTGTTGATGACTCCTCGGGCATCGGCGATTTCAAGGACGGCTACACCTCCGGCACCTTCCGCAAGGCTGTCGACAAGGGCACCGTAGACCCGAACAAGCTGGTTGAAGTCTGGCGTTCGCCGCTGATCCCGAACGGCCCGCTCGTCGTTCGCAACGAACTCGGCGCTGATTGGCAGGCCAAGCTCACCGACTTCTTCATGAAGCTCCCGGAAAAGGATGCCAAGTGCTTCGCAGCCATCGAAGGCGGCGACTACCAGGGCTACACCAAGGTTCAGGCTGACTTCTACAACGCCATCATCGACGCTCGTAAGGCTGCCATCGGCGGTTGATCGATGCTGACAGTTGGAGGGCGGCCGTCACAAGCCGCCCTTTTTCCTGCGAAGAAAGCGGACACCCTTCATGACTTTTGCCGATCCCAACGCCCAAGCGCCCGCCGTCCAGCAAAGCGCAAGTGAAATCGGTGACGCCTGGAGCAAGATGGTGGCCCGCCGTCGCCTCTATACCGGTCTCGGGCTGGTGATCCTGCTGGCTGCCTTTGTCGCCTCGGTACGGTTCGCGGACGAAAGCAATGCCGGCCATTTCTTCGAGCGCCTGCCGCATCTCTTCGATTTTCTGAGCTGGCTCATTCCCAAGGATTGGAATGATGTCTGGCGCGCCCTGTTCGATGTCGCAAGCCCGATCCAGAAGACCGGCGAGGAGTACAATTTCGCCGAGGGCCGGGTTTATGTCTGGGGCGGTTTCTATATTCCCGAATATTTCCATTTGATGATCATCACGATCAACGTCGCGCTGGTCTCGACTCTCATCGGCTTCATCTTCGCCGTGCCGCTGAGCTTTCTCGTGGCCCGCAATCTGGCACCATCCAATCCGCTGCGCATCGTCGCCAAGCGTCTGACGGAATTCCTGCGTGCCTTCCCCGAGATCGTCATCGCCGGCCTGTTTTCGGCCATCCTATCGATCGGTCCGGTTGCCGCGATCATCGCGGTCAGCCTGCACACTATCGGGGCGCTCGGCAAACTCTTCTATGAGGTCGTCGAAAACATCGACATGAAGCCGGATGAAGGCATGAAAGCCGTCGGTGCCAGCTGGTCGGAGCGCGTCCGCTTCGCCGCGATGCCGCAGGTCATGCCGAACTTCGTCTCCTACGCACTGCTGCGCCTCGAGATCAACGTCCGCGCCTCCACCATCATCGGTGCCGTCGGCGGCGGCGGTATCGGCGAGGAGCTGAAGCTCTCCATCTCGCGTGGATTCGGCGCCAAGACGATGGCGCTCGTTCTCCTGCTTTTCATCACAATCGTTGCGGTCGACCAGTTCTCCGCATGGCTGCGCCGCCGCCTCGTCGGCGAGCACGCCTTCCTTTTGCAGCATTGAGGTCCGCCATGACGGTGATCGACGCCAACCGGATGCACGAGATCGAGCAGCGCTATCCGGAATATTTCAAGCGGTCCTTCAAGCAGCGCTTCGGCGGCCTGATGATCGTGATCGCGACTCTCGTCTATGCGCTTTACGCGACCTGGTTCTTCGACCTGCCGAAGCTGCTTGCCGAAGCTCACTGGGAGCGCGTCGGCCTCTATCTCAGCCAGTGGGTCAGCTATGACGTGCAGCCGGAGTTCCGCATCGGTGATGATGGCATCACGGTCAAGTATCCGCGCTTCTCGCCGCTCGGCGACGATCCGCATCCCGACTGGGTTGTGAACAATCCCGATGGCAGCGTCACAGCCTCCGTCATGGGCACAAGCCGCACAGTCACGATCTCCAGCAAGGAAACGGTTCTCACGGCTCATGGCATCAGCGTGCCGGTGGACGTCTCCAGCGGCGCCCCGAAGGTCGTCGGCCCGGTCCCTGCCTGGATGACGGTCTACGATGACAACGTTCTTGCCGATCTCGGATTTGCCGGCGATGTCAGCATCTCGGTCGATCGCGTGAAAGTCCGCAAGCGCTTCCTCGGTTGGGCGAATTTCGTCTTCGACACGCAGTCGCCGTTCTTCGACAAGCCGGCGACCGAGGTTATCAGCCTGATCGTTTCGGGTCCGGACCTGAAGCCCGGCCAGTCCAACCTGTCGCTTGCCTTCGATAATATCTGGCACAACAGCGCCTGGCAGCACGGCGACGTCTGGACCAAGCTGTTCCAGACCATCGTGATGGCCTTTTTGGGAACGCTGCTCGGCGCGTCGCTTGCTTTCCCGCTGGCCTTTCTGGCTGCGCGCAATATCACCCCGAACAAGGTCCTGAACCAGGTCCTGAAGCGGTTCTTTGATTTCCTGCGCTCTGTCGACATGTTGATCTGGGCGCTCTTTCTGACCCGCGCCTTCGGTCCCGGTCCCTTGGCCGGCTCCGGCGCGATTTTCCTCACGGAAACGGGCACGCTCGGCAAGCTCTATTCCGAGGGTCTGGAAAACGTCGACAACAAGCCGCGCGAAGGCATCAAGTCGACCGGTGCCTCCACCGTGCTCACCCATCGCTACGGCATCATCCCGCAGATCGTCCCGGTCTTCGTCAGCCAGACGCTCTACCAGTGGGAATCGAACGTCCGCGGCGCAACGATCATCGGCGCGGTTGGCGCTGGCGGCATCGGTCTCAAGCTGTGGGAAGCGATGCGCACCAACGCGAACTGGGAAAACGTCGCCTACATGGTGCTGCTGATCCTGATCGTCGTGTTCCTGTTCGACATGGCGTCGAACGCCCTGCGTCACCGTCTGATGGGGACCAAGGCCCACTGAAAAAAGCGCGGGATCGTTCAGGACCATCATCATTCTGTCACGGAAATCTTTTAGCCGGAAGCCAGCTTGCGGTCGTGGTCAAATCACTGAAGACTGCGACCGCACTCCGAGCGATTCCCAGGATACGAGCCTTGCGCTACGCACTCTATTTCACACCGCCGAAGGATGACCCCTTGAACGGCACGGCCGCGCTCTGGCTCGGCCGCGATGCCTTCACCGGTGAAATTTATCCGGCTCCCGATTGTCCGGACCTGCCAGCCGCCGAGCAGTTCGAACTGACAGCCGATCCTCGCCGCTACGCTTTCCACGCGACGATCAAGGCACCGTTCCATCTGGCCGCCTCCGTCACCGAAAAGGACCTGATCCAGGTGGTCGAGGATTTCGCCGCCCGCACGTCCGCCTTTGAGATTCCCGAGCTGGTGCTTGGGCAGTTGGGTAAATTCTTTGCGCTGGTGCCCGCTTTTCTGCATCCGCCGCTTCAGGATTTCGCCGCCACGGTGGTAAAATCCTTCGAACCGTTTCGCGCCGCGTTGTCGGATGCGGATATAGCGCGCCGCAACCCGGAGAAACTGAGCGAAAGCCAGAGGGCCAATCTGTTGCGCTGGGGCTATCCCTATGTGATGGATGATTTCGGGTTCCACATGACGCTGACCGGCCAGGTGCCGCAGGAGCGTGCAGGCGTGATGAAGGCCATTCTGGCGGAGCGTTTCGCCGCCTTTATCGGCCGCCCGCTCCCCATTAGTGGCCTTGCCGTTTTCGTCGAGGAGGCGCGGGGCGCGCCGTTCAAAGCCCATTCCTGGTGGCCGCTCGCCGGCGCTAAAAATTGAAAGACCATATTCGATGACCAAAGAAACAGTCTTCTCAAATGCCCGCATCGTTCTCGAGAATGAGATCGTTGAAGGATCGGTCCTCGTCCGCGATGGCAAGATCGCCGATATCTCGACGGGCAGTTCCCGCGTGGGTGAGGATTTCGAAGGCGATTATCTGATCCCGGGTCTCGTCGAACTGCACACCGACCATCTGGAAGGTCACTATTCGCCGCGTCCCGGCCTGCGCTGGCACAAGACGGCGGCGATCCAGGCGCACGACGCACAGATCGTCACCTCAGGCATCACCACGGTTTTCGACTGCCTGCGCATGGGCGCTGACGAGGACGGCGGCTTCGAGCATGGCGAGATGCGCGAGATGGCCGATGCGATCCAGAAGGCCGAGCAGGAGGGCCGCCTGCGTGCAGAGCACCTGCTTCACCTGCGCTGCGAGGTCTCTGCCGACAACGTGCTGCAGCACTTCGCCGATTTCGAGAACGATCCCTATGTCCGTCTTGTCTCGCTGATGGACCACGCGCCCGGACAGCGGCAGTTCCAGACGATGGACCAGTACATCTTCTACTACCAGAAGAAGCGCGGTCTCTCCGATGCGGAGTTCGCCAAGTTCGTCGATCGTCGCGTGTCCGAATCTGACCGCAATTCCACGCCGCACCGCACGGCCATTTCCAAGGTCTGCGCCGAGCGCGGCATCACCGTCGCCAGCCACGACGACGCGACGCTCGCCCATGTCGACGAGGCTATCGAGAACGGCGTTCGCCTTGCCGAATTCCCGACCAGCTTCGACGCCGCCAAGGCGTCGCACGAGCATGGCATGAGCGTTCTGATGGGCGCCCCGAACATCGTTCGTGGCAAGTCGCATTCCGGCAATATCGCCGCCCGCGATCTCGCCGAATGCGGCGTGCTCGACGTTCTGTCCTCTGACTACGTCCCGCTCAGCCTGCTCTACGCACCCTTCCTGATTGCCGACGAGGTGGAGAGCATTTCGCTACCGAAGGCGATCGCCATGGTCACCGCGACGCCGGCTCGCACCGTTAGCCTCAACGATCGCGGTCGCATCGCCACTGGCCTGCGCGCCGATCTCGTCCGCGTTTTCCGTGATCACGGCGTGCCGGTCACCCGTGCTGTTTGGCGTGAAGGGCGCCGTGTCGCATGAACCCGTCGCACGAACCTCACATCGTTCCCGGCACAGAGCACGGCATCATGGTCGTCGTCGTCGGCCCGAGTGGCGCCGGCAAGGACACGCTGATGGCGCTCGCCGCCAAGCACTTTCGGGGTCGTCCTGAGGTGCATTTCGTCCGACGCGTCATTACGCGCCACACCCATGCCGGCGGCGAGCAGCATCTCGCCGTGTCCGACCAGGGCTTTGCGTCGATGGAGCAGGCCGGGAGCTTCGCGGTCTGGTGGGAAGCGCACGGCTTGAAATATGGCATTCCAGCCGAAGTGTCGGTGTCGCTCGCGCAGGGAAATCTGGTCATCGCCAATGGCTCGCGCTCGGCGCTTCACCATTTCAAGGCTGTTTTCCCGCGGCTCAAGGTCATCAATGTGACGGCGACTGCCGAGGTTCTGGCAAGCCGACTCGAGGCGCGCGGTCGCGAGACGCATGAAGACATCATGGCGCGGCTCGCCCGCGGCCCGCTGACGGTGCGTGGCGACTACGACGTGACCGACGTCGATAACAGCGGCTCGCTTGAAGACGGCGAGCGCAGGATCGTGGATGCGCTGAACGGCTTCCTCACCGAAGTGGCTTAGGATCGGGAGGTACGATGGCAATCGTTGTCGTTCCTTACGATCCCGAGTGGCCACGGCTTTTCAACGAGGTCAAAGCAGAGCTGCAGCCGGTGCTATCCGACTTGGCACCGGTGTTTCATCATGTCGGCAGCACATCGGTTCCGGGCCTTGCCGCGAAGCCCAAGATCGATCTGCACGCTGCTTTCGGCAACGAGGATGGGTTGCTGACCGCGATCGAGCGGGTAAAAGGCCTCTCCGCCTACGCGTTTCACGGTGACAAATACAACGACCAGAGCTGGACCTTCACCTGCGGCAAGGGCTCCTATGGCGCGCGGCTCTATCTCTGTTCATCCGATAACCGTGTGCTCCGCGATCGCACCGTTTTCCGCGATTACTTGCGGGCCCATCCCCAGCGGGCGCAAGCATACGCGGCACTGAAGCTTCGCCTGATGAGCCAGGCGAACGACGATTGGGCCTATTACACAGGCGGCAAGACCGACTTCGTACGCGAGACCTTACGTCTCGCGGCTGGCAAAGTGGACTGATGTCACGGCGCAATTTTGTTGTGCGTGGAAAAAATCGAATGAACTTTCAGTGATTTGGACGAACTGATCTTCCCCGTCGATCCCCGCGCCAACGATCTGGCGCACACTGATGACGTCATTGGACAGGGAGCCGGGTCGCGAGCCGGATCTGACAAAACGGGTTGAAAGTCCAGCGTTCGATGATGTTTGCAGGAGGAGGATCGCAGGCGTCAGGACCGGCGATCAACCGCAACGGAAAGCCGAGAGACGCTCCTGTCGGCCTGGAAGCGCGGGAACCTCGATGCAATCGGGCAGGCGGTACCGCCTGACAATCCACATAGACCACAACCGCTGCCTGCCCATTCCCAGCCAGGCCAAGCCGTACCGGAGCATTCTCCGGCGCGGACATTACTTCTGGCAGCGGCACCCCTTGTGGGATGCCGCTGCCACTGCGTTATTCGCCTTCGCCGCGTCCAGCGACGATCTCGCGCTTGCCGACATGATTTGCCGGGCCGACGAGACCTTCCTTCTCCATGCGCTCGACGAGCGAAGCCGCGCGGTTGTAGCCGATGCCGAGCCGGCGCTGGATGTAGGAGGTCGAGCACTTCTTGTCGCGCATCACGACCTTGACCGCCTGCTGGTAAAGCTCGTCGCCGTCTTCGGAGCCCATGGCGCTCTTGTCGAAGACTGCGCTGTCCTCTTCTTCCCCGTCCTCTTCTTCCTCGTCAGCGGTGACGGTGTCGAGATATTCCGGCCGACCCTGCGTCTTCAGATGCGCGACGACCTTCTCGACTTCGGCATCGGAAACGAACGGTCCGTGCACGCGCGAAATCCGCCCGCCGCCCTGCATGTGCAGCATATCGCCCTGGCCGAGCAGTTGTTCCGCGCCCTGTTCGCCAAGAATAGTGCGGCTGTCGATCTTCGACGTCACCTGGAAGGAGATACGGGTCGGGAAGTTCGCCTTGATCGTGCCGGTGATGACGTCGACCGACGGGCGCTGCGTCGCCATGATCAGGTGGATACCGGCAGCACGCGCCATCTGCGCCAGGCGCTGGATCGCCCCTTCGATTTCCTTGCCGGCGACCATCATCAGGTCGGCCATTTCGTCAACGATGACGACGATATAGGGCATCGGCGTCAGGTCCATCTCCTGGCTCTCTTCGATCGGAGCGCCCGTGCTTCTGTCGAAGCCGGTCTGGACCATGACATGGATGGTCTCGCCCTTGTCGCGCGCCTGCGCCACGCGGCCGTTGTAGCCGTCGATGTTGCGCACGCCGAGGCGTGACATCTTGCGATACCGATCCTCCATCTCGCGCACCGCCCACTTCAGCGCCATGACGGCCTTCTTGGGGTCGGTGACGACGGGCGTCAAGAGGTGCGGGATGCCGTCATAGACGGAGAGTTCCAGCATCTTCGGATCGACCATGATCAGGCGGCACTGCTCGGGCGACATCCGGTAAAGCAGCGACAGGATCATGGTGTTGATGGCGACCGACTTACCCGAACCGGTGGTGCCGGCAACGAGCAGGTGGGGCATCTTTGCGAGCTCGGCGATGACGGGTTCGCCGCCGATCGTCTTGCCGAGGCCGAGCGCCAGCTTGAAGCCGCTCTTCTCGAAATCCTGGCTTTCGATCATCTCACGGAAGTAGACGGTCTCGCGCAGCGCGTTCGGCAATTCGATACCGATGACGTTGCGGCCGGGAACCACCGCGACACGCGCCGACAGGGCCGACATCGAGCGGGCAATATCGTCGGCGAGGCCGATGACGCGGGAAGACTTGACGCCCGGTGCCGGCTCGAACTCGTAAAGCGTGACAACAGGGCCGGGGCGGACATGGATGATCTCGCCCTTGATGCCGAAATCCTCGAGAACACTTTCCAGAAGGCCGGCATTCTGCTCCAGCGTCTCCTGCGACATGATCTCGCCGACACGTTCAGGCGGCTCCTGCAGCAGCGAGTGCGACGGGAATTCGTAGCCTGAGGCATCGACCCTCGAGGCGACGACCTTCGGTGCGGCAAAACGCGGTGCCGGTGCGAGCGGCTGCGGCGCCAAAGCGCGAACTGGCAGCGGAGCGATAGGCTGCACTTTCGGCTCGACTTGCGCCGCTTCTTCCACGCGGCTGTGTTCGGTCGCGACCGGGTTTTGCGCGGCGCGGCCACGCGTCAAACCGGGAGAAGGCGCGACAGCGGCTGGGGCGACCGGCTGAGGCACCGAAGCTACGGCCATTGCGGGCTGTTGCCGACCAGGCCGCCACTCCATGACGCGGAACCGGCTGATGATCGATTCGGGGCTGACCTCTGCCTTCGGCATGGAGACCGGCGGCAACAGGATCGGTTCGGCTGCCGCTTCTTCGAAGGCCATGACCTCCCAGAATGCGAAGTCCGAGATGGCAGCCAGTTCCGTGGCTGCGCGGACAACGGTGTGAGTCTCGGGCTCGACCGACATCAACGGCAATGCGGTGGCCGTCGACTGCACCTCGATCGCCGGCGCGATCTCCGCTTCGTAGACCTCGACCGGAGCGTTCGCGACAACAGGTGCCTGCTGTTCCACGCTCGCGCCGATTTCCGCCGCAACGCGTTCCTGCAGCGCAAGCGGCGGCGTGCGAAAGGGCGGCGCCGGTACGCGCTTCGGATTGATCAGATTCTCGGGCGTGCGGGTGAACCGCACATTCGGAGCCAGTGAAAAATTGCTCTGCCAGATTGGTGCCGTAGGCTTCTCGCCTGCGTGTTCCTGCAGCTGTTCACCTTCGACTTCCGCGGAAATCTCCTCGGCCCCTGTCAGATTGGTTCTCGGAAAGCGCATACGACCGCTACTCACTCATGATTAGCAACTAATATCGGCTTTCGAATTAGGAAATGAAGGTTAATAAGTTCCTTCCATCCGCGCGGTCATTCGGCGAAAAACAAAAGGAAAATCATTTTATATCAATGGCTTGGAAGGCAATGAAAATTTTAATGAATTTTCGACGAAGCGCTCAGTGCGCTTCGTCCCAGTTGGTGGCCGAACGCGCGTCGACTCTCAGCGGCACCCGCATTTCGAGCGCCGGCATGGTGGCGTTCTCCATCACCGAAACGATGATCGGCGTCGCCTTGTCGACGTGTGCGTCCTCGACTTCGAAGATCAGTTCGTCGTGCACCTGTAGGAGCATGCGCACGCGGTCGCCAAGCCCTGCTTCGGCCAGCGCCGGCTCCATCTTGATCATGGCCCGGCGAATGATATCGGCGGCTGATCCCTGGATCGGCGCGTTGATCGCGGCGCGCTCGTTGAAGGCGCGAACCGACGGGTTGGACGAGCGAATCTCCGGATAGTTGATTCGCCGCCCGAAGATCGTTTCGACGTAACCCTTGTCACGCGCCATCTGCTTGCGGCTGTCCATGTAGTCGCGGATGCCGGGGAAGCGCTCGAAATACTTCTTGATGTAGTCGCCCGCTTCCGAGCGCTCGATCGAGAGCTGATTGGCAAGGCCGAAGGCTGAGATACCGTAGATGATGCCGAAGTTGATGGCCTTGGCGCGACGTCGCACTTCTGACGGCATGCCCTCGACAGGCACGCCGAACATCTCCGATGCGGTCATCGTATGAATGTCGACGCCGTCGGCGAAGGCCTGCGTCAGCTGCGGAATCTCGGCGACGTGGGCGAGCACGCGCAGCTCGATCTGGCTGTAGTCGGCCGAAATCAGCTTATGGCCCGGCGACGAGATGAAGGCAGTACGGATCTTGCGGCCTTCCGCCGTCCGAACCGGAATGTTTTGCAGGTTTGGTTCCGAGGAGGACAGGCGACCTGTCGTCGTCGAGGCCAGCGAATACGAGGTGTGAACTCGCTTCGTCTGGGGGTGCACGTATCCCGGCAGCGCATCCGTGTAGGTGGACTTGAGCTTAGTCAGCTGGCGCCAGTCGACGATCTTGCGCGGCAGTTCGAAGCCCGCGGCGGCGAGGTCTTCGAGAACGCTTGCCGAGGTCGACCATTGGCCGGTCTTCGTCTTCGTACCGCCTGCAAGTCCCATCTTGCCGAACAGGATGTCGCCCAGCTGCTTCGGCGAGCCGATGGTAAAGCGACCGCCTGCAAGCTTGAAAATTTCGTCCTCGAGTGCCGCGGCGCCTTGTGCGAGATCGCCGGACAGGCGCGAGAGGATCTGCCTGTCGACGGTGATGCCGCGTTCTTCCATGTGTGCCAGGACCGGAAGCAGGGGCCGCTCGAGGCGTTCGTAAACCGTGGTCAGCTTCTCGGCGGCAAGGCGCGGTTTCAGCACCAGCCAGAGCCTGAGCGTGATCTCCGCATCCTCGGCGGCGTAGTGCGTCGCGCGATCGATATCGACGAGGTCGAATGTAACGTTCGACTTACCGCTGCCGGCCACATCCTTGTAGGCGATCGGCGTGTGGCCGAGGAACTTCTCCGACAACGGGTCCATGCCGTGCGCGCCGGTGCCTGCGTCGAGCACGTAGGAGATCAGCATCGTATCGTCGAAGTTCTTGGTTTCGACCCCGTAGCGCTTCATCAGCAGGTAGTCGTATTTGAGGTTCTGGGCGACCTTCAGGATCGACTCGTCTTCCAGCAGTGCCTTCAGCCGGGGCAGGGCATCTCGCATTGGGATCTGGTTGTCCGCAAGCCCGCCGCCGAGCAGATCGCCGACGCCCGTCTTGTGGGCGATCGGGACGTAGGCGGCGCGAATGCTGGTGCCGGTGGCGTTCCTGTCGTTGTCGGCAATCGCCATCGAGAAGCCGACGAGCTCCGCCTGCATCGCATCGAGCGACGTGGTCTCGGTGTCGAAGCCAACCAGTCCGGTTTCTCGCGCATCGGCAATCCATTTGTCGAGCGTCGCGATGTCGCGAATGGTGACATAGCGCGAGTGGTCGAAGGGCAGGGAGGCAAAGGCCTCGGCGCGCGCCTTGGCAAGATCGCCCGGCCGGAAGGTACCCTCGCGACCATTCGCGCCGTTCGCCTTTGCCGGAACGGGCACGGCCTCGCCGGCAACGTCGGGAATGCCGCCGGCAACTGGCTCGGGCTCTGCGGCGTCGAGATCCGGCCCGCGCGCTGCCGCACCCCACTGGACCGGAACATCCACGGCTTCGATCGCGCTGGCATCGCAATCGCAAGCCTCGGCCACGCGCCGCGTCAGCGAGGTAAACTGCATTGCCTTCAAGAAGCCGATCAGCTTCGGTCCGTTCTGCGGCTCAAGGATCAGGTCTTCGACCTTGAGTTCAAGCGGAACATCAGTGCGCAGCCGCACGAGCTCGCGCGACAGGCGGGCCTTGTCGGCATTCTCGATGATCGTCTGCCGGCGCTTCTCCTGCTTGATCTCGGTCGCGCGTTCGAGAAGCGTGTCGAGATCGCCGTAATCGGCAAGCAGTTGCGCCGCCGTCTTCGGGCCGATGCCGGGGATGCCAGGCACGTTGTCGACCGAGTCGCCGGTCATCGCCTGGAGATCGATCATCTTCTCGGGTGGAACGCCCCACTTCTCGATGACATCAGGAATGCCGATCTGCTTGTCCTTCATGCTGTCGTACATGTGGACGTTGGTCGTCACCAGCTGCATCAGATCCTTGTCCGAAGACACGATCGTCACGTCGGCGCCGAGCGCCTCGGCCTGGCGAGCATAGGTTGCAATGATGTCGTCGGCCTCGAAGCCCTCCGTCTCGATGCACGGCAGGTTGAAGGCCCGTGTGGCGTGACGGATGAGACCGAACTGAGGGATGAGTTCGTCGGGCGGTGTCGAGCGGTTCGCCTTATAGGCGTCGTAGAGATCCTTGCGGAACGTCTTTGCCGAATAGTCGAAGATGACGGCCAGATGCGTCGGGGTCGCGCCAACCGATGTGTCGCGCGCATCGGTCAGGAGTTTCCACAGCATGTTGCAGAAACCCGACACGGCGCCCACCGGCAAACCGTCGGATTTGCGGGTCAAAGGGGGAAGTGCGTGAAAGGCTCGAAAGATAAAACCGGAGCCGTCGATTAGGAAGAGATGATCGCCTTTTTTCATGGCGTCATGGATAGCGCGGCGACCTTGGAAGGTCCATATAAAGTTCCGAGGGTGAAAAGTTTCTGGCTCACCAAAGTGTTACTAATTTGTAATAGTCAATCCTCGGCTTTCCCTTGAAAAGCCACATTCCCGATCACAAATGATTACTACCGGCGTTTGATCGTGTTTGATCGCGTCGAGGGTCTGATAGCTGGCTTGTCCCCCGCCGCTTCGGACTTGGACAAAGGCCTTATCCCCTCTCCGGGCCTTTGTCCCCATTTTAAAGCCGCCATAGCCAGACCTCCAGGCTATGGCGGCTTTGTTTTGCTGCTCTATCTTTCGAGCATAGCCTGCGATGAAGCATTTGTGATGCGTCGTATGCGATTTGTTGCATTGTTTCATCGAGTTTTCTGCGACTAATTGAGAAGATGGGAATTAATCGAATGGACTCGGGAGCTTACCTTGCCAGCCAGCTGGCCAAGGGCTTCGCTCGTTCGCTCCAGCAGCGCGCGGCGCGGCTCGGCTTTTCGCCCGGGCAATTCCCCGTTCTTCTCGAACTCTGGGCCGAGGACGGGCTGACGCAGAAGCAGTTGCTGGCCCGCGTCGACATCGAACAGGCGACGATGGCGAACACGCTTGCGCGCATGGCGCGCGACGGGTTGATCGATCGTCGTCCGCATCCGTCCGACAAGCGCGCGCAGCTGATCTTTCTCACGGACAAGGCCAAAGGCATGGAAGACGACGCCATCGAGGCGGCGCGTGAAGCGGACCTGGCCCTGTTTCAGGGCTTCAAGAGCTTCGAGCGCGAACTGACGCTCGAGTACATCCGCCGCCTGCTCGACAATGCCAAGAAGCTGTAATCGACACTGTTCCGCCGCCGTTATGGTCGAACTCCTCCGCATGCGCTGAAAACAAGCTCTCGCCCGCCGCCAGCTATTCGTGCTCTCGTCCCCCGGGCGTGTCTGACGCGCCCATCTCTCGCCATTGGCTCTCCCTGCCTGCTTTTTCGTCTCGAAAGCGACCGGCCTTTGGTCTATCGTCCCGCCGAATTTCAAAAGGAGTCGAAAATGACTGACGTAATGCCGGTGCTGTCGCGTGCGGACCAGAATTTGACATCGAGCCTCGACAAGCTGTTCGAGCTGTTGCGCATCAAGTCCATTTCCACCGACCCGGCCTACAAGGCCGAGTGCCGCAAGGCGGCTGAATGGCTGGTTTCCTATCTCGAGACCCTGGGTTTCGAGGCGTCCGTGCGTAACACGCCCGGCCACCCCATGGTCGTGGCCCATCACGCCGGCGCAAGCGCTGATGCGCCGCATGTGCTGTTCTACGGCCACTACGACGTGCAGCCAGTCGATCCGATCGAGCTCTGGGAGAATGATCCCTTCGAACCGTCGATCAAGGATGTCGGCAACGGCCGGAAGATCCTGACGGGCCGCGGCACCGCCGACGACAAAGGCCAGTTGATGACTTTCGTCGAGGCCTGCCGTGCCTACAAGGAAGTCAAGGGTGCACTGCCTTGCCGCATCACCATCCTCTTCGAAGGCGAAGAGGAATCGGGTTCGCCGTCGTTGAAGCCTTTTCTTGAGGCCAACGCCGCGGAATTGAAGGCGGACTATGCGCTCGTGTGTGACACCAGCATGTGGGATCGCGATACACCGGCAATCGCAGCAGCCCTTCGTGGTCTTGTCGGCGAGGAAATCGTCGTGACGGCCGCCGACCGCGATCTGCATTCCGGCCTGTTCGGCGGTGCCGCGGCGAACCCGATCCATATCCTGACTGCCGCGCTTGCCGGACTGCACGATGAGACCGGCCGCATCACCCTTGAAGGCTTCTATGACGGCGTCGAGGAAACGCCTGCCAATATCAAGGCATCCTGGGAAACGCTCGGCAAAACGGCGGAAACCTTCCTGGGCGAGGTCGGCCTGTCGATCCCGTCGGGCGAAAAGGACCGGTCGGTTCTCGAGCTCACATGGGCGCGTCCGACCGCCGAGATCAACGGCATCTGGGGCGGCTACACCGGTGAGGGCTTCAAGACGGTGATCGCAGCCAAGGCTTCGGCCAAGGTTTCCTTCCGCCTCGTCGGGACCCAGGATCCGAACGCCATCCGCGAAAGCTTCCGCAGCTACGTCCGCTCGAAAATCCCGGCGGACTGCTCGGTCGACTTCCATCCGCATGGCGGTTCGCCGGCCATCCACCTCTCTTATGATTCGCCGGTGCTGACGAAGGCCAAGAATGCGCTCTCCGACGAGTGGCCGAAACCGGCCGTGGTGATCGGCATGGGCGGATCGATCCCGATCGTCGGCGACTTCCAGAAGATGCTCGGCATGGAGTCGCTGCTTGTCGGCTTCGGTCTCAGCGATGATCGCATTCACTCGCCGAACGAGAAGTACGAACTCGCTTCCTACCACAAGGGCATCCGTTCTTGGATCCGCATCCTGGAAGCGTTGGCCAAATAGGCTGGAAAAGCGTTCGTCTTTGAACGCCAGAAAAACAAAAAGGCCGGAACGAGCCGGCCTTTCGTCATCCGCTTCACTTCGATGCCAGTACATCCGTGGTCAAGGAGGAAGCGAATGTTGCAGCCAGACTGATCGGGAAAGGTTAACCAACGGTTAACGCTGAGCCTCGATCAGGACGGTGGAAGCGGCAACGTTGCTGGCGCGCACAGCTTTCCATCGGCTGCAATATGTTGGTTCGCACGTCGGAATGCCGAGCGCGCGTTTCAAGTAGATGTGTTGCATTTTTGAATTTTGAAGCGCCCACGCGTTCAAGTCAGGTTCATCGGCGCGGACTACAAATCATTGAAAGAAAAGGTGATTGAGCTGAAATCGGCGCGAGGCGGCGAACGCCGAAGCCGTGCCCGGGCGCTTGCGCACCTTCTCGGAAAACACAAGCGGCGCGGTCGCCAGCGTCGTCAGAGGAGTTGAAACGTGAAGTCCATCTTGATGAAGGCCGCTGCAGCGGCCGCCCTCTTGCTCGCGCCGGCGATCGCCGAGGCGGCAGAGGGATATGCGACAGCCAACGTCAACATGCGGGCCGGACCAAGCACGCAATATCCCGCTGTAACCGTCATTCCGGCCGGTGAATCGGTGGAAATCCATGGCTGCCTCGCCGATGTGCCTTGGTGCGACGTGGAGTTCTACGGTGGGCGCGGCTGGGTCGCAGGTCGCTATGTGCAGGCGCTCTACCAGAGCCGTCGCGTCTATGTGGGTCCGGAATATTACCGTCCCCTCGGAATCCCGACCGTGGTCTTCAGCGTCGGAAATTACTGGGACCGCTATTACCGCGGTCGCGATTTCTATCGGGAGCGCGATCGTTGGCGTCGCAATCCTGTTTACGATCGCCCGCCCGCTGTGGTGCGGCCGCCAGAATTCGACGGAAACCCTGGCCCCGGGCGTCCGCGACCCGATTTTGATCGCGGTCCCGATCGGACGCTCGATGGAAACCGCGGACCGGACCGTCGTCCCGAGCAACCGAATTTCGACCGCGGCCCCGGCCGCCAGGATTTCCAGGGACGGCCCCATGACAATCGTCCGGACTTCCAGCGCCCGCCGCAGGGCAACGACGATGGGAACTGGCGTCGCGGCGGTGAGGGCCGTCGTGGGCCTCCACGCTGCCCGCCGCGTGATCCGGCCTGCGGCAACCAGCAGTGACGCATCGGGGCGGCCGCGAGACCGCCCTTTATATTGGGGAGATGAGAAGGCCCGGCGCTCTGGGAGAGACACCGGGCCTGATCGCGATCGGCGCGTTTGAGGGGGAGACGGCCGACCTTTAGCGAAACGTGTAGGGCGTGTTTCGCTAGGGCGTTAATCCACCAGCTCGCTAATGGTTCCCTGTTACCAGAGAGAAACGGAACGCTGCCGACCGGCGAGGAGGTCGCGCAATTCCGCGAACGGGCCGTGAAGCATCTTCAGGCGGCTCTCTTCCATTTTTGTCAGCCGGTAGCGGCGTGCAAACTCGTGCACGTCCCAAACTTCACGCAGCTTGAATTCTTCGCTTTTGGTAATGTCGATGGTCATGAATGCCTACATATTGCGCATGCTGCGCTAATCTCAGGCGCAATCCGGCGTGCTATACGTCAGATTTGTGACAGTCGCAACGAATGGCAGCCATGCCAAAAAAGCGGGGCTTGGTAAACGAATTATAACAAAGCCCAGGCTGAGCGGCCCGGGCCTTGCTGTCTTAATCAGCGCCAATCGCGTCCGCGCACCCACGGTGGCGGGCGATCCCATCCGTAGGATCGCTCATAGCGCCAGTCATGGCGCGGCGGGCCGCCCCATCCGTAGCGGCGATCGGCGCGCCAGCCGTAACGCGGCGGTGGCGGTCGGTCCCAGTTCGGCCGGCAATTGCCCCACCGGGTCAGGTGATAGCCGCGCCCGCAGGCGTAATCGACGAGTACCGTATTCTTGGCCGCAACGCCGTTCAGCGGCGCGACCGGCATCGCTTCAGCCGCGGTAACGCCAAATCCACACATGGCGATCGCAGCTGCAATCATTCTAATACGCATCTCTGCACCTCTGTTATGCAAGTCCCTTGCACATGGATTAGAGAGCCGGTTCGGTGAACGGGGGCTGAACCAAATTTGACATTGTTGGGGCAAGGGCGGGCCGGTCTAGCCACTTCTTAACCACCCCTTAAATCGCCGCATTTAAAGTTCAACCGGGCGGAGAACCGTTTGGCAAAGCACGGTTTCTGCGGCGTCGCCGCGCAAGGAGCGAAGAAGGGGCGTACCGGTACTAGATGGCGGGCAGAGGCAAATCACGCGACAGGATCGAACCTTCCTTCGGCGGTCGCGACGACCGCGACGATGATGACGATTTTTCGCTCGACGCCGATGACCGTGTCGTCAGGGGACGTTCGACCAAGCGATCGCCGTCAAAATCGTCTCGCGCGCGCCAACCCGAAAGACGCAGACGTGGTCGTCGCGAACGCGAGGGTGGAAGCTTCTTCGGCTTCATTCGTCGCATCCTCTACTGGTGCATCGTTTTCGGCATCTGGGCCGGGATCGGCGTGGCTGGCCTCGTCGTCTATTACGGGTCGCGTATGCCGAGCGCCAGCACCTGGGCCATTCCGGATCGCCCGCCGAACGTCAAGATAACTGCCGTCGATGGCAGCGTCATCGCCAATCGCGGCACGACGGGCGGCGAAGCGCTCGCGCTCGAAGACATGTCGCCCTACATCCCGGAAGCGATCGTCGCCATTGAAGACCGCCGCTTCTATTCGCATTTCGGCGTGGATCCCCTTGGCCTCGCACGCGCCCTCGTCACCAACCTGACGACCGGCCACATGGTTCAGGGCGGCTCGACGCTGACACAGCAGCTTGCAAAGAACCTTTTCCTGTCGCCGGACCGCACGCTTGAGCGTAAGGTGCAGGAAGTCCTGCTCGCGCTATGGCTGGAGCAGAAATACACCAAGGACCAGATCCTTGCGATGTACCTCAACCGCGTCTTCTTCGGCTCGAACGCCTATGGCGTCGAAGCGGCCTCGCGTCGCTACTTCAACAAGTCCGCACGCGACGTGAACCTCGGTGAAGCAGCCCTTCTTGCCGGACTCGTCAAGGCGCCGTCGCGGCTGTCGCCGGCGCGCGATCCCGAGGCCGCCAATGCCCGCGCGCAGGTGGTCCTGCAGACGATGCGCGAGCAAGGCTATATCACCGACGACGAGGTGAAGACCGCGATGTCGCAGACGCCAGCCAAGGCGAAGCGCTACTGGTCGGGCGCCGGCCACTATGTCGCGGATATGGTCATGGACCAGCTCCCTGGCCTGATCGGCGACGTCAAGGAAGACATCGTCGTCGATACGACGATCGACAAGACGCTGGAGAAGCGCGCGGAGCAGTCGCTGAACGATGTGCTCGGCAAGGACGGCGCCAAGCTCGATACGTCGCAGGCAGCCCTGGTTTCACTCGATGGCACCGGCGCAATCCGCGCGCTCGTCGGCGGCAGGGATTATGCCGACAGCCAGTTCAACCGCGCCGTCACCGCCAAGCGCCAGCCGGGCTCGTCCTTCAAGCCGTTCGTCTATGCAGCGGCGTTGGAAAAAGGTCTGACGCCGTTTTCGGTGTTCAACGACGCGCCGATCCGCATCGGCGATTGGACGCCTGAGAACTACGAGAAGAAGTACAATGGCGAAGTGACGCTCGCGACGGCGCTTGCAAAGTCGCTGAACACCGTCGCGGCCCAGTTGGTCATGTATGACGGGCCGGACCAGGTGATCAAGCTCGCGCACCGCCTCGGCATCGAATCGGAACTGCAGCCCAATGCCTCGATCGCTCTTGGTACGTCGGAAGTGTCGCTGACCGAGCTCACCGGCGCCTATGCCGCCTTCATGAATGGCGGCTACAAGGCGACGCCGCATGTGATCCGACGCGTAACGACGGCTGACGGCAGCAAGGTGCTCTACGAAAATACCTACGACAACCCGCCCCGTGTCCTGTCGGAGGCGATTGCTGCCAACATGAACACGATGATGATGGGCGTCATCAACCAGGGAACGGGCAAGAGCGCCAAGCTTTCCGGTTGGCAGGCCGCGGGCAAGACCGGCACGACCCAGAATTCGCGCGACGCGCTCTTCGTCGGCTTCACCAGCAACCTCACAACCGGCGTCTGGTTTGGCAACGACGATGGCAAGCCGATGAAGAAGGTGACGGGCGGCGGCTTGCCGGCCAAGGCCTGGCAGGAATTCATGGTCGCCGCGCACAAGGGACTGTCGCCGGCGCCACTGTTCGGCAACGGGCAATTCATGGCTGATCCGGCAGCCAATCCCGGCTTCGGCGACCAGCCGATGGCGTCTGCGGAGCCCGGTATGGCGCCGCCGCTTGAAGAGCCGACGACAATCGGCAGCATTCTCTCCGGTGTCTTTGGTGAAAGCGCCGAGCGCTATCCACAGGCGAATGACCGGCCAAGACGCCAGCCGATCGCCCCGGTCAATGGCGGTCCGGTGCCGCCCGCCGACATCGCCGATGACGGTGGTTATGGCTACGGTGATGCGCTGCCGCCGGGTGATATTGGCGAGCCTGAACCGTCGCCGGCGCACCATCGGAAACGGACGACCTTGCTTGACTTGATCATGGGACAATAGTCGACGGGTTTTGGCCAGAAAAACGCCATCGTCCTGTGCGTGCCAAAATTAGCTGTTGGGCGCTTTTTTTGCCGGTTTTCTGGCTAGTTCTCGCCTTGCAGTCCCGAAAACCGCTCCTTATATACGCGGCATCACCGCAATCACGATTGCGTTAATCTTAAAGACCCATCCCGTAAGGGGCTGTCAGGGAAATGCCTTCTCGGGGTTCCGACAGCTTGCTTCAAGGAGAGAATGACATGGCAAAAGTAATTGGTATCGACCTCGGAACGACAAATTCCTGCGTCGCTGTCATGGACGGCAAGGACGCGAAGGTCATTGAGAACGCCGAAGGTGCGCGCACGACGCCTTCGATCGTAGCATTTTCCGAAGATGGCGAACGCCTCGTCGGTCAGCCGGCCAAGCGCCAGGCAGTCACCAACCCCACGGATACGCTGTTCGCAGTGAAGCGCCTCATCGGCCGCCGCTACGACGATCCGACGGTTGAAAAGGACAAGGCTCTCGTTCCTTTCGAGATCACCAAGGGCGACAACGGCGACGCATGGGTCAAGGCCCGCGGCACCGGCTATTCGCCTGCCCAGATCTCCGCGATGATCCTTCAGAAGATGAAGGAAACCGCTGAATCCTATCTCGGTGAAAAGGTCGAAAAGGCCGTCATCACCGTTCCCGCATACTTCAACGACGCACAACGCCAGGCAACCAAGGATGCCGGCAAGATCGCTGGCCTCGAAGTTCTGCGCATCATCAACGAGCCGACGGCGGCAGCCCTTGCCTACGGTCTCGACAAGAAGGACGGCAAGACCATCGCCGTTTACGACTTGGGTGGCGGTACCTTCGATATCTCGATCCTCGAAATCGGCGACGGCGTCTTCGAAGTGAAGTCCACCAACGGCGATACCTTCCTCGGCGGTGAAGACTTCGACATGCGTCTCGTCGAATACCTCGTTGCCGAGTTCAAGAAGGACAACGGCATCGACCTCAAGGGCGACAAGCTGGCTCTGCAGCGCCTCAAGGAAGCTGCCGAAAAGGCAAAGATCGAACTGTCGTCCTCGCAGCAGACCGAAATCAACCTGCCGTTCATCACCGCTGATGCAACCGGCCCGAAGCACCTGACGCTGAAGCTGACCCGCGCCAAGCTCGAAAGCCTGGTCGAGGATCTGATCCAGCGCACGATCGCACCGTGCAAGGCTGCTCTCAAGGATGCCGGCGTCACGCCAGCCGAGATCGACGAAGTCGTTCTCGTCGGTGGCATGAGCCGCATGCCGAAGGTCCAGGAAGTCGTCAAGCAGCTGTTCGGCAAGGAGCCACACAAGGGCGTCAACCCTGACGAAGTCGTGGCACTCGGCGCAGCCATCCAGGCTGGCGTTCTGCAGGGCGACGTCAAGGACGTTCTGCTTCTCGACGTAACCCCGCTGTCCCTCGGCATCGAGACCCTCGGTGGCGTCTTCACCCGTCTGATCGAGCGTAACACGACGATCCCGACGAAGAAGTCGCAGACCTTCTCGACCGCCGACGACAACCAGCAGGCCGTCACCATCCGCGTTTCGCAGGGCGAGCGCGAAATGGCTGCCGACAACAAGCTGCTCGGTCAGTTTGACCTCGTTGGCCTGCCGCCGGCACCGCGTGGCGTTCCGCAGATCGAAGTCACCTTCGACATCGACGCGAACGGCATCGTGCAGGTTTCGGCCAAGGACAAGGGCACCGGCAAGGAACAGCAGATCCGTATCCAGGCTTCTGGTGGTCTCTCCGACGCCGACATCGAAAAGATGGTCAAGGACGCCGAAGCCAATGCCGAAGCCGACAAGAAGCGCCGCGAGGCCGTGGAAGCCAAGAACCAGGCTGAAAGCCTGATCCACTCCACGGAAAAGTCGCTGAAGGATTATGGTGACAAGGTTTCCGAGGCCGACCGCACCGCGATCTCCGATGCGATCGCTGCTCTGAAGTCTGCCGTCGAAGCAACCGAGCCGGATGCTGAAGACATCAAGGCAAAGACCCAGACCCTCATGGAAGTCTCCATGAAGCTCGGTCAGGCGATCTACGAAGCACAGCAGGCTGAAGGCGGTGCGGCAGCAGACGCATCCGCGGAAGCCGGCGACGACAATGTCGTCGATGCCGACTACGAAGAAGTCAAGGACGACGACCGCAAGAAGTCCGCCTAAGCGAGACGAGACGGTCTAGCTTGAAACTGACGTTCCGGCTGCCCACCACGGCAGCCGGAAAACCATTTCCGGGGTCTAATCCTTAATGGCAAAAGCCGATTTTTACGAAACGCTGGGTGTCGCCAAGACGGCGGACGAAAAAGAGCTGAAAAGCGCCTTCCGCAAACTCGCCATGAAGTACCATCCGGACAAGAATCCGGGCGACCACGACGCCGAGCGCAAGTTCAAGGAAATCAACGAAGCCTACGAAATGCTCAAGGATCCGCAGAAGCGTGCGGCCTATGACCGATATGGTCACGCTGCCTTCGAGCATGGCGGCATGGGCGGCGGCGGCATGGGCGGCGGCTTTGGCGGCGGCGGATTTTCCGACATTTTCGAGGATATCTTCGGCGAGATGATGGGCGGCGGCCGCCAGCGGCAGCGCTCTTCGGGCGGCCGCGAGCGTGGCGCCGATCTTCGCTACAACATGGAAATTTCGCTGGAGGAGTCCTTCTCCAGCAAGACGGCGCAGATCCGCGTGCCAACTTCGATCACTTGCGACGTCTGCTCCGGCTCGGGTGCGAAACCCGGCACGCAGCCGAAGACCTGCGGCACTTGCCAGGGCTCGGGTCGCGTGCGCGCTGCCCAGGGCTTCTTCTCGATCGAACGGACCTGCCCGACCTGTCATGGTCGTGGCACGATCATTCCCGATCCGTGCACGAAGTGCCATGGCCAGGGCCGCGTCACCGAAGAGCGTTCGCTGTCCGTGAACATTCCGGCCGGTATCGAAGACGGCACCCGCATCCGCCTGCAGGGCGAGGGCGAAGCCGGCATGCGCGGCGGTCCGGCGGGCGATCTTTACATCTTCCTGTCGGTGAAGCCGCATGAGTTTTACCAACGTGACGGCGCCGACCTCTACTGCACCATTCCGATCTCGATGACGACGGCGGCACTCGGCGGCACCTTTGACGTGGCGACGCTCGATGGCACGAAGTCGCGTGTGACGGTGCCCGAAGGCACGCAGGCCGGCAAGCAGTTCCGCCTGAAGGGCAAGGGCATGCCGGTGCTGCGTTCGCCGCAGACGGGCGACCTCTATATCCAGATCCAGATCGAGACTCCGCAGAAGCTGACAAAGCGCCAGCGCGAACTTCTCCAGGAGTTCGAGCAGCTCTCCTCGAAGGAGAACAATCCGGAATCGACCGGGTTCTTCGCGCGCATGAAGGAATTCTTCGAGGGCTGATCGACCCTATATGAAATGTAACAAAGGCCCGGTTGCTGCTGCAGCCGGGCCTTTGTTGTTTGCTTTGTCAGGTCGCCTACGCAGGGTTGTCTCAACGTTCGAACGTCAAAAACACCTTATTATCCCGGGTCGACCGAATGAATGGTGGGACATTAAGATAATAAAAGGCTAAATTAGCGTGACGAAAACTGTATAGCGTCGAGGGACACTTGGAACGCCGTCTCGCAGCCATCCTCGCAATCGACATCGTCGGCTATGGCCGGTTGATGGGCATAGATGAATCCGGAACGCTAAGTGCGGTGAAAACCTGCCGCACGGAGCTGCTCAATCCGAAGATTGCACAGCACCGCGGACGCATCGTCAAGCTGACCGGCGATGGCATGCTGGCGGAATTCTCCAGCATCGTGAATGCTGTTGCCTGCGCCGATGAGGTGCAGCGAGAGGCCGCGCAACGAAACCTGTCGGTGCTCGAAGACAAACGTATCGAATTTCGGATCGGCATCCATCTCGGCGACGTCATTGTCGAGGAGGGCGATATCTTCGGGGACGGCGTCAATGTCGCTGCGCGGCTGGAGGCGCTTGCTGAGCCAGGAGGCATTGCCGTTTCGGCCACCGTCAAGGACCATGTCGGCTCACGGCTCGACCTGTCCTTCGAGGATCGCGGGGAACACCGCCTCAAGAACATCAAGGAACCGGTCCGGGTCTATATGATTTCGCCGCAGCGGGCGCTGCCACTGAAAGTGAACAAGGCGGCTTTGACCGCAGCCCGAAAAAAGCACAAGCAGCTTGTCGCCGTGCTGCCCTTCACTAACATGAGCGGCGATGCCGAGCAGGAGTATTTTTCCGACGGCATCACCGAGGACATCATCACCGACCTCTCGAAGGTGTCGAACCTCTACGTGGTCGCCCGCAACACCGCCTTCACCTACAAGGGCAAGTCCGTGCAGGTGAAGCAGGTGGCGTCGGAACTCGGTGTCGACTTCGTTCTCGAGGGGAGCGTGCGCAAGGTCGGCCAGCGCGTCCGCATCACCGGACAGCTGATCGATGCGAGAAATGGCGGGCACCTTTGGGCGGACCGCTTCGATCGCGACCTCACCGATATTTTCGCGATCCAGGACGAGATCACCCACGCAATCGTCGATCAACTCAAGATCAAGCTGCTACCCGAGGAGAGGCAGGCGATCGCAGCTGAGCCGACAAGCAATGTCGAGGCCTACACCTATTATCTGCGTGGACGACAGCTGTCTCACACCTGGACAAGGCCCTATCTACTTCTGGCCCGGCGCATGTTTGCAACGGCCGTTGCGTTGGATCCGGAATATGCCCGTGCCTATGCCGGCATGGCGGATTGCGAGTCGGCGCTGCGCGATTGGCATGCGGGTGAGTTTACACTGCAGGGGATACTCAATCTGAGTGCCAAGGCGCTGGCGCTCGATCCGAATCTTGCCGAGGCGCATGCGTCGCGCGGACTGGCGCTGCACCAGGACGGGCGAGACGAGGAGGCTCTTGTCGAGTTCGAAAAGGCGCTGGCGCTGGAGCCCGATCTCTATGAAGCGAATTTCCACTATGGTCGCTTCCTTTTCATGGAGGGCAAGTTCGAGGGGGCTATCACCTTCTTCACTAGGGCGGCCGAGATCCGCCCCGACGACTATCTCTCGCCCATTCATCTGATGAGCGCATGCCGGTCGCTTGGTCTCGAGGAGGAGCGAGCGCATTGGGCGCGCGTCTGCATCGAGCGTGCGGAAGAGGCCTTGGAGCGGCATCCGGAAAACTCGGGGCCGGCCCATCGCGGTGCGCTCGCATTGGCTCACATGGGCGATGCGGAACGCGCTAAGGAGTGGGTCAAGCGCGCGCAGATGATTGATCCGGATGACATCGTTGCTCAATACAACATCGCGTGTGTCTATGCTTTGTTGGACGAATGCGACGCCGCACTCGATCTGTTGGAAGAACTGCTGCCGCAATCGTCCTGCTATCACATCCTATGGTTCAAGCATGATTCGGACCTCGATTCGGTGCGCGATCACCCGCGGTTCGAGAAAATGCTGGATGCGATCGCGGCATGCTCGGCCTCGCTGGAGTACCGGGTCGCGTCAGAATAGCGCCGGCGCTTGCTGGGTGTTCCATTATGAAACAAGCAAAAATGCACGTCTGCCTTGCGTTAACGCAGGCAGTGAATGCCGCTTTGCAAATAGAAGCAAAGCGGCCAGTATCCTTTCGGGGATAAACCAAAAACAAGGGCAACTTCCATGACGGCAGCAGCCACTTCTTTGTCTTTGCAGTCCGATGATGTCGATGTGCTCGCCGGCGCGCTCTATTCCTGGTGTGCCGAGCGCAACATCAAGCTGCGCAGCCAGCAGGGACTTTCCATCGCGAGCATCGCGATCGATCTCTACCATGCTGGCCATCGGACGCAGGACGACTTGCTCATCGCGCTTCACGCGTGCGAGTTGCACTGACCGACAGGGTTCAGCGCAAAGCCTCGATGTAGCTTTCACCGGTCATGATCGACAAGATGGTCTTGACGGCCTCCTTGCCTGCCGCAGAGCGAAGCTTGTCATAGTGCAGGGCAAGCTCATAGGCTTCGGGGCTCAGCCCTGGCCGCGCTGATCCGTCAGACGGGTTGGCGCCCTCGAACAGTTCCGAAATATCAACGCCCAGAAAAACCGCGATCTGGTGAAGCTTGCTTGCGGATACGCGGTTGGTGCCTTTCTCGTATTTCTGAATTTGTTGAAAAGTCAGCCCCAGCGCCTCTCCCAGTTCCAGCTGCGATATGCGTCGCTTGGCCCTCAGTGTCCGTACATTTTTACCAACAATAATATCTACCGGATCTGGCACCGTTATGTTCCCTTATAAATGCAATCAATACGCATAGTACTATGCCCGCCTTCCATAATATCTCAATCCCATGAGTTGTAAATTTCAACCCGCTTTTGTTATGGTTTTTTGCCCAATAATCATACACTTTCGGCGTAGATGTAGACTGTAGCGTGCACGTTATTTCCGATGCCAGCTAAAGGCGGTGCACGTACGCGAAGCTGTGCGTCGTTTTACTTGCCGCGGCCATGCGTCAATTCACTGGTTTCCATGCCTGTGAAAACTTGACCGACGCGCCGGCAACCTCTATTTTAGAATAATTCTAAAATTGAGGTTGTCATGCTGTCCAGGCTTTTTTGGTCATCCAAGCGCTCGTTCGATTCTTTGTCGGAACAGGAAATACTCGCACTCGCCATTGGGGCCGAAGAGGAGGACGCGCGCATCTATCTCGCCTACGCCGACATGCTGCGCAGCAACTATCCCGCGTCCGCTAAAATTTTCGAAGAGATGGCCGAGGTCGAGGACACCCATCGCAAGTCCCTGATCGAAATCTATCGCCAGCGGTTCGGTGAACGCATCACGCTCATTCGCCGGGAACATGTTCAGGGTTTCTATGAGCGCAAACCCGACTGGCTGCGACGCAACCTGTCGCTCGAGAAAATCCGCGGTGAAGCCGAAGCGATGGAGCAGCAGGCCTATCGCTTCTATGTCGAAGCGGCACGGCGCGTCACGGACGCGCAGACCCGGCAGTTGCTCGGTGACCTCGCCTTGGCGGAGCAGGGCCATGAGGACATTACTCACATGCTTGTCGACAAGCACACGCCGGCCGACGTCAAGGCGGAGGAAGATCACGCTGCCCGCCGCCAACTGGTGCTCACCTATGTGCAACCCGGCCTTGCCGGCTTGATGGATGGCTCGGTATCGACCTTGGCGCCGATCTTCGCAGCCGCCTTTGCGACCCAGAACACCTGGCAGACCTTCCTTGTCGGCATGTCCGCCTCGGTTGGCGCCGGCATCTCGATGGGCTTCACAGAAGCGGCACATGACGACGGCAAGATTTCAGGCCGCGGATCGCCGATCAAGCGCGGCATCGCCTGCGGCGTCATGACCGCGCTTGGCGGTCTCGGCCACACCTTGCCCTATCTCATCCCGTACTTCTGGATCGCAACGACGATGGCCGTGATCATCGCGATCTTCGAACTCTGGGCGATTGCCTTCATCCAGAACAGATTTATGGAAACGCCATTCCTGCGCGCTGCTTTCCAGGTGGTCGTGGGCGGCGGTCTCGTTCTCGGTGCCGGCATTCTGATCGGCAATGGATAAAGCGAGCTCCGGCACTACGGAGCGATCGACGCGGTGAATTGATCTGGCGCGCGAATGCACAGGCGATGCGCCGGAATGACGGGCTAGACTAACTGGCGTCGTGCATAAAAAAGGCCGGCGTTTCGCCGGCCTTTTTCGTTCAATCTACTATCGCTTATCGCAAAGCACCGACCAGAACGTCGCGGCCATTTTCGATGGTGACCCAGCGACCGGCATTGTTGCTCGACTGGCGCTTGATGAAGGAGTAGGGCGTGTCGAACCATGGCTTGATGTTGGACGCCAGGTTGTCGAGCACGAAGTCGCCGTTGCTGGTGCGCAGCGTCAGCACGGCATGACCTTCGCCATCGGGCTTGCGGACCACCGTGAGAAGAAGATTAGCCGGCGAAATTCCGCGCTGTATCAGGATGCGGCGCTTCAGCAGGGCGAAGTCCTCGCAGTCGCCTGCGGTCGTCGGATAAGCCCAGACCTCATCCTTGCCGTAGATTTCCTTGTCGGTCATCGGCGTGATGTTGTTGTTGACCATCGTGTTGACGGACCGCACCATTCCCCATTTCCCTTCCGACATCTCGGCCGGCGAGACGTTGCGGTTTGGGCCGCATTCATTGCGATGGCTCTGGCAGAAGTCGTAATGGCCGATCGGCTGGGACGTCGCAGCGCCGGTAACCATCGAGAGATTGTTGGTGGAAGCCGGCGTTGCGGCTGTAGACATAGCAAACATGGCCATCATGGCCACGACGAAACCCTTGATCCGCACGCCCGCTGTTCCCTTGCATCGCCCATGTATTGTTAACAAAAAGTTAACGGACGGAGGCTCGGAGAGTCAATCGTTACTTCTGGGGAAGGTGCCACTACCCGCCAATATGGTTAAAATCCGTTAGGATTTGGCACACATGGATCGTTTGGCCTAGCGGATAAGCCCTTTGACGGCGGCGAGCATGCGCTCGATGTCCTGGGGCCGCGACAGCCGGTGATCGCCATCACGCACGAAGGTCAGCACGACGTCGTCGGCGGGGAGATGCTCCACGAGCTTCATAGCGTGCTGATAGGGAACGTCCGGATCCTTCATCCCCTGCAGGATATGGACCGGGCAGCCGGTCTCGATGATGCCGTTGAGCACGCTGTTGTCGCGCCCGTCCTCTATCAGGGTTCGCGTATAGATGTTTGGCTCGGGGCTGTAGGCCGACCGCTCTTCGAAGTAGCCGCGCTCGGCCAGCGAGGCCTTCTCCTTCTTCGTGAGGTTCGGCTCGATCAGATCGGAGGTGAAGTCGGGAGCCGGCGCAATCAGCACCATGCCCGCGAGCTTCGGCCCGTCCTGCCGCTTGGCGAGTTCCTGCGCCAGCCTGAGCGCAATCCATCCGCCCATCGACGAGCCGACGACGAGGATGCGCTCGGGCGCCGCGTGGAGGATTACCGCAAGCGCCTCCTCGAGCCAGCGCGAGATCGTCCCGTCGGTGAATTTGCCGCCGGACAGGCCGTGGCCGGAATAGTCGAGGCGCAGGCAGGCAAGGCCGTTTTCGGCCGCGAAGCTGTCCAGCTCCACCGCCTTGCTGCCGCTCATGTCAGAGCGGTATCCGGAGAGCCAGACGAGGGTTGGGCCGGCCGTTTGGCCAGGTTGGCTACGCGCAATATAGGCGATCTCGCGCGCAGCTTCGCCCTGTCCGACGGTAAGATATTGTTGGTTGTAAGTGAGATTTGCGTCGGACATCGCGGAACTCCAGTTGTTTTGGCCTATAAAACAGATTCTTGACAGGCTGACAGCAGGTGATTTTTCCGCTAAAGGATGGTACCGACTCCGTTGCAGCAATGGTGAAACGACATTTGTACTTCCGTCATCGGGAGTGCCCGGGCTGCAGCGATCCGAAACAACGCGAGGAGAATACGACCATTCGCAGACCCTTTAAAGCCGACGCGCCCGTAAAGGAAGGGCCGCGCTCGAACCGGGAAATTCGCATCCCCCGAGTTCAGCTGATTGATGCTGAAGGACAGAACTTGGGTGTTGTGCCCACCGACCAGGCCCTGAAAATGGCTGAGGAAGCCGGCCTCGATCTGGTGGAAATCTCCCCCAATGCCGAACCGCCTGTATGCAAGATCCTCGATCTGGGCAAGCTGAAATATGCCAACCAGAAGAAGGCTGCCGAGGCGCGCAAGAAGCAGAAGATTGTCGAAGTTAAAGAGATCAAGATGCGCCCTAACATCGACACCCATGACTATGAGGTGAAGATGAAGGCGATGGGCCGTTTCTTTGAAGACGGTGACAAGGTCAAGGTGACATTGAAGTTCCGCGGCCGTGAAATGGCGCACCAGGAACTTGGTATGAAGCTGCTGCAGCAGGTGAAGGCCGACACGACCGAATATGCCAAGGTCGAAGCCGAGCCCAAGCTCGAAGGCCGCCAGATGATGATGGTACTCGCGCCGAAGTGAGGCGCGTCGCCACTCTCCAATCAAAGCCGTCCGTAAGGGCGGCTTTTGTATTTTGGGGCTGTGGTCGGACCAATCTGACAGGATGCTGACAAACGCACTCAACAGTCTGTCAGAGAGACTTTGGCAATCTGTTCTCAACAAGAAGAGAGCAGAAGGCAAAGATCATGAAGAAGACCATTTCACACGCGTTATTGGCTTCCGTCGCCGCAATCACGGTGACCTTGTCGCTCCCGACAATGCAGACGTTCACGTCAGGCCATTTTTCGTCGTTGGCATTCGCTCGCGGCGGCAGCGATGATGGCGGTGGAAGCAGCAGCAGCGGCAACAGTGGATCCAGCCATAGCGGTGGCAGTGATGACAACAGCGGCAGCGGGCGTGGCGGTGATGATCATAGCGGTCGCAGCGGTCATGACGACGGCGATGACGATCACGGCCGTGGACGTGGACGCGATGACGGAGCCAACCATGACGCCAACGACGACAATCCTGGCGAGCACCGCGGCGGCCGCAACGACAATCGCCCGGAAGTGACCCTTTCGGTGTCCGAAGCGAGCCTGACGGGACTGCTGAACGGTTCGCTTGTCGCCGTCGATCAACTCGGCCGGCGCCTCGAGGTCGAGGTTGAGCTTGAGCATGGGGCACACGAGGTGATCGCGCATCCTCACAGAGGTGACTTTATTCGAAATCCTGGCGCAATCACCAGCGTCAACATACTTCCCGCTTCGGCGCAATAATCTGCCCGGCGCGGTCTTCCGGCCACCCCTTCGGAAGAAGGAACTCCGCCGCGCCCCGGCGGAGTTCCTGGTTTATCGGAGCCTTGTCTGGTCGCGATAAAGTGTTCAGTGTAGGTTCCGCGATTGCAGAAGCATTGAGGTACATTGAAGTTCAATGAATAGAAGCCGTCGCAGTTTCATGACGATCTTGATGCTGGCCATAGCGCTCTCTGCGGCCGGCCCGATGTTCGTTTCCCATGCTGAGGCCAAGGATGGTGGCAGCGATGATGGCGGCGGCAGCAGCGGTGGGAGCGGTTCGAGCGGAGGCAGCGGCTCGTCGGGCTCTGGTTCGCCCGGATCCTCGGGTTCCAACTCGGGCAGCGGCAGTTCCAATTCCGGTCGTGGCGGCCGCGACGATCACGGGGATGATGACGGCGGCGACGACCACGGCGGAGGCGGCGGTAGCAGCGGCCGCGGCAGTGGCGGCCGGAACACCGATTCCGATCGCGCGCGCGACGCCGTTCGCGAGGGCCGGATCCTGCCGCTGAAGACCGTTCTGCAGCGGATCGACGCAAAACGCTACGGTCGGGTCATCGACGTCAATCTCCATCGATCCATGTTCGGCGATGTGTATCAAGTGAAAGTTCGCGACGGGACGGGCGCGATCAGGACATTGCGAGTCGACGCCCGCAACGGAGCATTGCTGGGAGGGTAGGGGCTATGCGTATCCTGTTGGCGGAGGACGATCCCAATATTTCCGGCCATGTGGTCGAACAGCTTGGGCGGGAAGGCTATCGCGTCGAGGTATTTGCAAGCGGGCCTGCTGTATGGGAAGAGGGCGAGACGGGCGATTACTCAGCCATCATCCTAGACCTCGGATTGCCCGGCATGGATGGCCTGTCGATCCTGAAACGCTGGCGCGGCGCGGGCATCAACACGCCGGTTCTTGTTCTCACTGCCCGCGGCTCGTGGATGGAGCGTGTCGACGGCTTTGATGCGGGAGCCGATGACTATCTGCCGAAGCCGTTTCGTACCGAGGAGCTGCTGGCTCGCCTGAGAGCGCTCCTGCGGCGCACCGGCGCCATCGCATCGCGCGTCAAATCCGCCAACCGCTTCACTCTCGATGAAAGCGCAAGGCGCGTCACCTTCGATGGACGCGAACTTGATCTCAGTCCGCTCGAATACCGGATGATAGCGCTTTTCATCGGCAAGCCCGGTGAGGTCCTGAGCCCGACCGAACTGGCGAGCCAGGTTCAGGGCCGTGATGACGATGCCGCCAAGAATGCCGTGGAAGCTATGGTGGCGCGGCTGCGCAAGAAGACGGACAGCGACGCCATCGAGACCCGGCGCGGCTTCGGCTATGTTCTTCCGGGGCGACCTCGGTGATCCACTCGCTGCATTTTCGCCTCGCTGCCGGAGCGCTTGTCGCGATCGCGCTGGCGTTGATGCTCGTCTGGGCGGTGCTTAGCCACCTGTTCGCGGATTATCTGGCCGACCAGTATTCCAACGAAATGACGTCGGTGATGGATTCGCTGGCGGCGCGGCTCAGCGTGGAGAATGGCGCTCTTGAATTGAAGAACGAGCCTGCCGACTCGCGCTTCCAGATCCCCGCCGGCGGCCGCTACTGGCAGATCTCTCCCGATGGCAACGAGGAGCCGCTGCGGTCTCGCTCGCTGTGGGACGAGGAGATCACCGCGGATGACCTGTCGAAGGACATGTATTGCGGGTTCCGGGAAACGGACGGGCCGGATGGCTCGCCGCTGCTGGTGTCGATGAAGACGATGGCGCTTGGCGAAGGCGCCGCAAAGAAGAATTTCACCGTCTATGCGGCTTTCTCCAAGCCCGAGATGGAAGCGGCGCTTGAAAGCTATCACCGGCCGTTGCGGCTGATGCTGCTTTCGACCGGCGGCATGCTGCTCCTCGCGGCGTTCTTGCAGGGGTGGGTGGGCTTGCGCCCGCTGGTGCGGCTTCGCGAGCGCGTTGCGGATATCAGGGCCGGCCGCAGCTCACATATCGGCACGCAGGGGCCGAGCGAGGTCAAGCCGCTGGTTCGTGAAATCAACCTGCTGCTCAGCGAGCGGGAGACGGCGATCGAGCGCGCCCGCGCGCGTGCCAGCGACCTCGCCCATGGTTTGAAAACGCCTCTCACGGTGCTGTCTCACCTGGTTGAAGCCTTGCCCGAGGACCAGCGCGAAACGGCTCTGCAACAGATCGAGCTGGTCCGCCAGCGCGCCGACCGACAACTGCAGGCCGCCCGCATGGGAGTGGAGCAAATGGCCACGACGTCGCTGCTCGGCATTGCAGGAAAGCTCGTCAATGTGCTGACGCCTTTCACCGAAGAGAAAGGAATCGACTGGCATCTCGATATCGACCCCGCCCTGACGGTTCAGGCGGACCCCGCGGACATCGCCGAGGCACTCGGCAACGTACTCGACAATGCCGTGCGCTTTGCCAGGACGCGCATCGATCTTTCCGCCGGTCGCTTGCAGGATGATGTCGTGCTCAGCGTTTCCGACGATGGACCCGGCGCCGATCCTGGTAAATACGATCTGATGCTGAAGCGCGGTGTCAGGATCGATGAAGGCACGGCAGGAACTGGGTTAGGGCTGGCGATCTCGGGCGATATCCTTGAGGCTTACGGCGGCCGGCTCGATCTTTCCGCCTCGCGGTGGGGCGGTCTGCAGGTGAAACTGATGCTTCCGGCCATGGCGAGCCGGCTTCCCGCCATTGCTTAGAAGATTCATTGGCCGCCCCGTTGCACTTTTATGACGCTGCGGTTATAAGCGCGCGTCCGAACTGACCGGCAGGGCATGCCGTGGCGGTTTCGAATGCTTGCGGAACGGTTCATCACCGGAGCCGCAGATCAACAACAAACGCTCCCGCACCTTGTTGCGACGGCCGGAAACCGGGCATCGCGAGAAGGCTTCTTTGATGAAGAGCAGGGGGTCCAGAAACGGAGTAGCAAAATGCCCAAGATGAAGACGAAGTCTGCTGCCAAGAAGCGGTTCAAGATCACCGCGACCGGCAAGGTCAAGGCTGCAGCTGCTGGCAAGCGCCATGGCATGATCAAGCGTACCAACAAGTTCATCCGCGATGCACGTGGCACGATGGTTCTCGCAGAACCCGATGGCCGCAAGGTCGTGAAGAACTACCTGCCGAACGGTCTCTAAGACTATTCCGCGAACGCTTTAGATTAAGGAGATCATGAAATGGCACGTGTAAAAAGAGGCGTTACCGCCCACGCCAAGCACAAGAAGGTTCTGAAGGCCGCTAAGGGCTTTTACGGCCGTCGCAAGAACACCATCCGCGCTGCGAAGGCTGCTGTCGATCGTTCGAAGCAGTACGCTTACCGCGACCGCAAGATCAACAAGCGCAACTTCCGCGCCCTCTGGATCCAGCGCATCAACGCCGCTGTCCGCGAATTCGGCCTGACCTACGGCCGCTTCATCGACGGCCTGAACAAGGCTGGCATCGAAGTCGACCGTAAGGTTCTCTCCGACATGGCAATCCATGAGCCGGAAGCATTCGGTGCACTCGTTGCTGCCTCCAAGAAGGCTCTCGAGTACCTGAAGGACGCCGGTACGAAGAACGAGTTTGAAGCAGCCGTCAACTAAGCCGGCGCTGTCAGAGCTTTTGCTTCGATGATTTAGAACCCGCGCTGGCCAGGCTTGCGCGGGTTCTTTGCATTCGGCGCGATGGCGATTGAGACGGCATTGCCCGCGATGGGCCGTTCCTCTCTCGACGTCGCGGGCTTTTTGTGGTGTGCCCGGTTGATTGGCCGCGTGCACATGGGTAGTGATCTGCGACGCTTCATCGTGGCGCTTGAGCTATTCGATGCATGTTTTCGTGAATTATCGACAAGACTGACGCCCTGTGAGGCAGGAAAAGATGACCGAACTCGAAACCCTGGAAAAGCAACTTCTGTCTGATGTGGCAGCCGCTGCCGACGAGCCGGCGATTGAAGCCGTGCGTGTTGGCGCGCTCGGCAAGAAGGGTTCGGTCTCCGAGCTCCTGAAGACGCTCGGTGCAATGACGCCGGAAGAGCGCCAGACGCGCGGCGCTGCCATCAACGCACTGAAGAACGCCGTCACCGACGCAATCACCGACCGCAAGGCGGAGCTGAAGAAGGCCGCGATCGATGCGCGCCTGAAGGCCGAGACGGTCGACGTCAGCCTGCCGGTACGCTCTTCGCCAGCCGAGCGCGGCCGTATCCATCCGATCAGCCAGATCATCGACGAAATCACCGCGATCTTCGGCGACATGGGTTTCTCGATCGCCGAAGGTCCGGATGTCGAGACCGACTACTACAATTTCACGGCGCTGAACTTCCCGGAAGGCCACCCGGCCCGCGAGATGCACGACACCTTCTTCTTCAATCCGGATGAGAACGGTGAGCGGAAGGTGCTGCGCACGCACACCTCGCCGGTACAAGTGCGCACCATGGAAGCGCAGAAGCCGCCGATCCGCATCATCATCCCCGGCAAGACCTACCGCCAGGATTCGGACGCCACGCACTCGCCGATGTTCCACCAGGTCGAAGGCTTGGTCGTCGACAAGAAGGCGAATGTCGCCAACATCCGCTGGGTGCTCGAAGAGTTCTGCAAGTCCTTCTTCGAGGTCGACAGTGTGACGATGCGCTTCCGCCCGTCCTTCTTCCCGTTCACCGAGCCGTCCTTCGAAGTCGACATCCAGTGCGACCGCTCCGGTCCGATCGTCAAGTTCGGCGAAGGCACCGACTGGATGGAGATCCTTGGCTGCGGCATGGTGCATCCGAACGTGCTCCGCGCCGGCGGTCTCGATCCCGATGAATACCAGGGCTTTGCCTGGGGCATGGGCCTCGACCGCATCGCCATGCTGAAATACGGCATGCCTGATCTGCGCGACTTCTTCAACGCCGACGTCCGCTGGATGACCCATTACGGCTTCCGCCCGCTCGACATGCCGACGCTGTTCGGCGGCCTGAGCGCGTAAGGGAGGATAGAGATTATGAAGTTCACACTCTCCTGGCTGAAGGATCATCTGGAAACGGATGCGACCCTCGATGAAATCTGCACCCGCCTGACCGAGATCGGGCTCGAGGTCGAGGACGTCGATGACAAGGCGGCGTTCAAGCCCTTCGTCATCGCCAAGATCCTGACCGCCGAGAAACACCCACAGGCCGATCGCCTCAAGGTTCTCTCCGTCGATACCGGCAAGGGCGCCCCCATTCAGGTCGTCTGCGGCGCTCCCAATGCGCGCGCCGGCTTGATCGGCGCCTTCGCGGCCCCCGGCACCTATGTTCCCGGCATCGACGTGACGCTAGCCGTCGGCAACATCCGCGGCGTCGAAAGCCACGGCATGATGTGTTCGGAGAAGGAGCTGCAGATCTCCGACAGCCACGATGGCATCATCGATCTCCCCGAGGATGCGCCGGTTGGTGAAAGCTACGCCGCCTACGCGCATCTCGACGATCCCATGATCGAGATCAACCTGACGCCGAACCGTCCGGATTGCACTTCGATCTACGGCATCGCGCGTGACCTGGCTGCTTCCGGCCTCGGCACGCTGAAGACACGCCCGGCACCGTCCTTCACTGTTGAAGGCGAGACGCCGGTGAGGCTGACGCTCGACCTTGACGATCCGAAGCTCTGCCCGGGCTTTGCGCTGCGTCTCGTACGCGGCGTCAAGAACGGCCCGAGCCCGAAATGGGTGCAACAGCGTCTGCTCGCTATCGGTCTTCGCCCGATCAACGCGCTCGTCGATATCACCAACTACATGACCTTCGACCAGGGTCGCCCGATGCACGTCTTCGACGCCGCCAAGGTCAAGGGCAACCTGACCGTCCGTCGCGCCAAGGACGGCGAGACGGTGCTTGCGCTCGATCAGCGCGAGTACAAGCTTGGGCCGAATAATGTCGTGATCGCCGATGCCGATGGCATCGAGTCGATCGGCGGCATCATGGGCGGCGAGCATTCCGGCTGCGACGAGAACACCACCGACGTCTTGATCGAGAGCGCTCTCTGGGATCCAATGAACATCGCGAAATCAGGCCGCGGCCTCGGCATCATCACCGATGCCCGCTACCGCTTCGAGCGCGGGGTCGATCCGGAGTATATGGTTCCCGGTCTCGAGCGCACCACCGAGCTGGTGCTCGAATTCTGCGGCGGCACGGCCGCCAAGGCAGAGGTCGTCGGCTACAAGGGTTATGACGCAAAGATCGTCGACTTCCCCTTCTCCGAGGTCAAGCGCCTGACGGGTCTTGAGGTTTCCACGCAGGAAAGCACCGAGATCCTGACGCGCCTCGGCTTCAAGGTTACCGGTTCGGGCGAACGCGTTTCCGTCGCCGTTCCCTCCTGGCGTCCCGATGTCGATGGCAAGGCCGACCTCGTCGAAGAGGTCATGCGCATCCACGGCGTCGACAACATCAAGCCGGCGCCGTTGGAAAGCCATGCAGCCGTCAACGGCAGGATCCTGACGACGCTGCAGATCCGCACTCGCATCGCCAAGCGCGCGCTTGCCTCGCGCGGCATGCTGGAAGCCGTCAATTGGTCGTTCATCTCAGAGGATCAGGCAAAGCTCTTCGGCGGCGGCTTGCCGGCACTCAAGCTTGCCAATCCTATTGCTGCCGATATGTCCGACATGCGCCCCTCGCTGCTCCCCGGCCTGCTGACGGCTGCCCAGCGGAATGGCGACAAGGGCTATGGCGACGTTGCGATCTTCGAGGTGTCCGGCACCTATGAGAACGACCGGCCGGAAGGCCAGCGCCGCGTTGCCGGCGGCGTCCGTCGCGGCACGGCATCGATGTCAGGCTCCGGCCGCATGTGGTCGAACGCTGCCAAGGGCGGCGGCAAGCCGGTGGACGTCTTCGACGCCAAGGCCGATGCGCTGGCCGTGATCGAAGCCTGCGGCCTGCCGATGGGCAACATCCAGATCGAGCAGGGCGGTCCCGAATGGTTCCACCCCGGCCGGTCCGGTACGATCAAGATGGGTCCGAAGGTCGTGCTCGGCTATTTCGGCGAGTTCCATCCCTCGACGCTGGAAGCGCTCGATGTCTCGGGCGCGCTCTGCGGCTTCGAGGTCTATGTCGACGCCATGCCCGAGCCGAAGAAGAAAGCCACCCGCACCAAGCCGGCGCTGGAACTGTCTGCCTTCCAGGCCGTCAAGCGCGACTTTGCCTTCGTCGTCGACAAGTCGGTGGAAGCCGGCGCGATCATCAAGGCCGCGACCGGTGCCGACCGCAAGCTGGTCACATCAGTCAATGTCTTCGACATCTTCGAGGGTCCGTCACTCGGTGAAGGCAAGAAGTCGGTAGCGATCGAAGTGCAGATCCAGCCGGTCGAGCGCACGCTGACCGACGAGGATTTCGAGGCGCTGACTGAGAAGATCGTTGCCAGCGTGACGAAGTTCACCGGTGGCGTTCTCAGAGCCTGAGGCCAAGATCTCCCGAAGCAAAGGGCCGGCGATCATTTCGCCGGCTCCGACTGCTGACGAAGTGTTCTTTTTGCGGAACATTCGGTTTCTCCGTCATGCCGGCCTTGTGCCGGCATCCAGCGGCACCGCGTCTGCGGTGCGAAAGGCCTTTTGCGCGCAAGGACTTGCGCGCGCTGGACCCCGGCTCATCGGCCGGGGTGACGAGAGAGAGAGCTTCCATCCCAATATGCTATAAGGCTTTGTCAGCAAGCTGGGCCGGCGATCGTCTCGCCGGCTTTTCTATGTGTGGAGATAGTAGAGCTTGTTGACGATCGTCCAGCGGCCGTCGATTTTCAGCATCGAGAGGTAATCGGTGAAGCGCATGCCGGCGAAATCGTCGCTGACCTTCACGCACGCCGCATCGCCGACGATGTCAAGCATCTGGATGTCCATGTGCGGCTGGGTTGTGGGTGGTGCCGAACCTTCGGCGACGATCGCGGCAATGAATTCTTCCCGGTTCAGCCACTCGACCGCGTTCTCGTAGTGCCCGATGATGTCGCACTGCGGATGGAAGGCCTTCCGCAATGCAGCTTCGTTGGCGAAGGTCATGCCCTCGACGTAGAGATGGACGACTGCTTCGATTGCCTGCTGGTCCGACATGTCTCACCTCGCCAGGAACATGCCCAATAGCATAGTGCAGCGAATGGGTGCGGCAAGATCGCCGGATGCGGCAGGGGGCAATCGATGCCTCCGCCTTTCGGCTAGAGGTTGGTCATCGCGAGCGACGCGTCGGAGTAGCGCTTGCCGGCAATCTTATCGAGCGAGATGGTCTCTGTCAGTTCGGTCAGCTCCGTCTTGCTCAGCACGATATCGGCTGCGGCGGCGTTCTGCTCGAGATGGTTCACCTTGCGAGCGCCCGGGATCGGCACGATGTCGTCGCCCTGGTGCAGGACCCAGGCGAGCGCCAGCTGTGCGGTGGTCACGCCCTTCTCCTTAGCAAGTGCCTCGAGCTTGGCCACGAGCGCGACATTGGCGTCGAAATTGTCCGACTGGAAGCGCGGCAGCTGGCGCCGGAAATCGTCGGCGCCAAGATCCTCCGGCTTCTGGATCGCGCCCGTCAGAAAGCCACGGCCAAGCGGGCTATAGGGCACGAAGCCGATCCCGAGTTCGCGGCAGGTGTGGAGAACGCCGTTTTCCGGGTCGCGGGTCCAGAGCGAATATTCGCTCTGCAGTGCTGCGATGGGGTGGACGGCATGGGCGCGGCGGATCGTGGCGCTGCCGGCTTCCGAAAGGCCGAGTGCGCGAACCTTGCCTTCGCGTACCAGCTCGGCCATCGCGCCGACGGTCTCCTCGATCGGCACATTGGGGTCGACACGATGCTGGTAGAAAAGGTCGATCGTTTCGACGCCGAGCCGTTTCAGAGAGGCTTCTGCCACTCGCTTCACGTTTTCCGGGCGGCTGTCGACCCCGGTCAGGGCTGCGGCGCCGGATTTATTCGGATCCAGCTTGAAGCCGAACTTGGTGGCGATGACGACGCGATCGCGCACGGGCTTCAATGCCCGGCCGAGGAGCTCTTCATTGGTGTAGGGGCCGTACATTTCGGCCGTGTCGAAGAAGGTGATACCGAGATCGACGGCACGGTTCAGCGTCCTGATCGACTCGTTTTCGTCACTGGCGCCATAGGCGAAGCTCATGCCCATGCAGCCGAGGCCGACGGCAGAGACTTCAAGGTCGTTTCCGAGTTTGCGGGTTTTCATGCGGGGCTCCTTTGTGAGCGAAAGGTCAAACCACGGTCGATGCCGGGTACTGATGAAACCTAGCGCCCCATCAGCCTTCAAAAAATAGGTGCAATCCGTAACAGGCTGTTCTAATTATTCGATCAATGAACCGCACGCAGCTTGCCCAACTCGTCGTTCTCGCCGCCGTTTCCGAACGACGAAGTTTTCGCGCGGCCGCCAAGGAGCTGGAAATTGCGCCATCCGCCGTCAGCCACGCGATCTCGCGCCTGGAAGAAAGCCTCGGCGTCCGGCTGCTGGCACGGACGACGCGCAGTGTCGCGCCGACGGAGGAGGGGCGTCTGCTGCTGCAGCGCCTGAAGCCGGCGCTTGATGAAATCGGGATCGCGCTAGAAGCGGTCACCGAGGCGGGTGGAAGGCCGGCCGGAAATCTGCGCATCTCCGCGCCGCGTTTTGCCTCGGATATCCTGCTTGCGCCGCGGCTTGGCGAATTCCTGAACCGCTATCCTGATATCACCCTCGAAATCGCCAACGAGGATGGGTTCACCGATATCGTTCGGGAAGGTTTCGACGCCGGCATTCGCCTGGAGGAGAGCCTCGAGGCGGACATGATCGCCGTGCGGGCCTCGCCGAATCTGACCACGGTGATTGCGGGTTCTCCCGACTATTTTGAGCGGCACCCGAAACCCTTGCACCCCTCCGATCTGGTTCACCACCGCTGCATCAAGCGGCGTTTTACAAACGGCACGATCTATCGCTGGGAATTCGAAAAGGACGGCCAGGAGCTGGTTGTGGGAGTCGATGGTCCCCTGATCGTCAGTGAGGACAGGCTGGGATTGATCGCGGCGCTGAATGGCGTGGGGCTCGCCTATCTGTTCGACCTGCGCGTCGAGCACGAACTGGCAAGCGGCAAGCTCGTCCGTGTGCTGGAGGACTGGTGTTCGCCCTATCCGGGGCCATTCATCTACTATCCGAGCCGGCGCCAGATGCGGCCAGCTCTGCGTGCCTTCATCGACTTCTTCCGTTATGTCGGGTGAAGCGGAGGGATGCCGTTGGGCATCCCGCCGGATCGACGGTCAGGCCGCGGCCTTCTGGTTGGCAGCCGTCATGGCCAGCTTCGACAAAGTCCTGTCGGTTGCCGCTTCTTCCTGCAGCGTCTTGTCGAGCAGGGCAACGACGTCCTTCTTGCCGAGGGTCTGCGCCCAGGTCTTCAGCGTGCCGTAGCGGGCGATCTCGTAGTGCTCCACTGCCTGCGCAGAGGAGATGAGACCGGCATCGATAGCCGGCGAGCCCTTGAACTCATCGATGATCTCTTCGCCCTCGGCAATGATGCCCTGGATCGCCTCGCAGGTCTTGCCCTGGGCGCGCTTGCCGACGAGGTCAAAGACCTGCTGCAGGCGCTCGACATGTCCCTCGGTCTGCTCGCGATGCTTTTCGAAGCCGGCCTTCAGCTCTTGCGATTGAGCCGCCCGCGCCATTTTCGGCAGGGTGCGCAGGATTTGCCGTTCGGCAAAATAGATGTCCTTGAGCGTATCGTAGAATAGATCGTCGAGGGTCTTTTCTTTGGCCATTGTCTCTACCTTCCTGGGTGTGGGGGATCCGCGCTTCCTTGGTGGGGAGCTACGGACGCTAGGGAAAGACAAGAGGTAGCTAATTGTTCCGGTCGTTTTCGGGTTGCGTTGATCGCCGGGGGAGGCAGAGTGAGACGTTCAACCAACGGGAGCTTTTCGTGAAGAAACCTGGATCGATGAAGGGCCTGGAGGAACTCGGGCGTGCGCGCCTTTCGAAGAATTTCTTCCTCCGTGATTTCCTGCATTCCGAAATCGCCGATTTCTATCGCATTCCGAATATCCCCGAAAATCCCGATCTGGCGATCGAAGCGGGAAGGCGGCTCTGCGAGGAGTTGCTGGAACCGCTGCAGGCGACGTTCGGCCGGCTGCACATCCGTTCCGGCTATCGCTCGCCTGAGGTCAACCAGTTCGGCAACCGCAACAACCTCAACTGCTCGTTAAATGCCGCGACGGCCGCCGATCACATCTGGGACCTGCGCGATTTCGATGGCTGCATGGGTGCCACCGCCTGTGTCGTCGTCCCGTGGATGGTCGACAACTACAGCAACGAAGAGGACTGGCAGAGGCTGGCATGGTGGATCCACGATCATCTGCCCTATGCCTCGCTCTGCTTCTTCCCGAAGCTCTGGGCCTTCAACATCCAATGGCACGAACGCCCGCGCCGGGTCATCCAGAGCTATGTGAGGCCACGCGGCATCCTGACGAAGCCGGGCATGGGGAACTGGGAGGGCAGCCACGCCGGCTTGTATGAGGGCTTCCCGCCGCTCAGAAATTGATGCGGTAGCGGATGTGCCCGTCGTTCTCGACATAGCTGTCGTAGAGCGCCCGCGCCGTCTTGTTCTGTTCGCTGGTGTGCCAGTAGAGCCGCGACCAGCCGTTCTTCTTGCAGAGCGAAACGAGATCGTCCATCAAGGCGCGGCCCGCACCCTTTCCGCGTGCGGCCGGATCGACGAAGAGGTCTTCGAGATAGCAGTCCTTGCCACGGATCCAGGTGCCCTCATGCGTCAGGCTGAGGGTGAAACCCATCATCTTGCCGTCCACCTCGGCGACACGCATGAAGATCGCAGACGCCGGATCGAAGACCCGGCGCCATGTCGCATCGGTGATGTCGGGATCGACCGTGACCTCGTAGAAGGCGAGATAGCCGGCCCAAAGCTCGCGCCAGCGCGCTTCGTCCTCGGGCTTCGCATCGCGGATCGTCACGGTCATCGGTCCCTCCCGTCAGGCGGCGCCGGCCCTGTCGAGCAGCGCCATCGCGTCATCGGAGAGTGAAAGCGTCGCTGACTTGGTCAAGCTCTGAAGCTGCGACAGGCTGGTAGCACTGGCGATCGGCGCCGTCACGCCCTTCTTTCTGAGCAGCCAGGCAAGCGCGATCTCTGCCGGCTTGGCGCCGGTTTCCGCCACGACCTTGTCGAGCGCTGCCAAAATGCGCAGTCCCTTGTCGTCGAGATATTGCGCCACCCGGCCTTCGCGGGCGCGGCCTTCCGTATCGGCCTTCGTGCGATACTTTCCGGAGAGAAAGCCGGCGGCAAGGCTGAAATAGGTGATGACGCCGATATCTTCCTTGACGCAGAGATCAGCCAGCGGTCCCTCGAAGCTCGCGCGTGCATAGAGATTGTATTCCGGCTGGATGACATCGTAGCGCGGCACGCCGGCCCTCTCGGCGGCATCGAAGGACGCCTGAAGCTGCGTGGCGTCGAGATTGGAGCAGCCGATCGCGCGGATCTTGCCCTGCTGCTTCAGCTTGGCGAAGGCGCCGAGCGTCTCCTCATAGGGCGTGTTCTCGTCCGGCCAATGCGAGAGATAGAGGTCGATATAGTCGGTCTGCAGCCGGCGCAGCGAATCCTCAACCGCCTTCAGGATATAGGTTTCCTTCAGCGTCTTGCCCTGACCCATGTCGGAGCCGACCTTGGTGACGACGACAGCCTTGTGGCGGGACACCTTGCCGCGCTTCAGCCACTTGCCGATGATCTCCTCGGACTCGCCGCCCTTGTTGCCCGGCACCCACGCTCCATAGACGTCGGCCGTGTCGATCGTGTTGAAGCCCGCGTCGAAGAAGGCATCGAGAATATCGAAGGACGTCTTCTCGTCGGCGGTCCAGCTGAAGACGTTGCCGCCCAAGACGATCGGGGCGATCGAAAGGCCGGTTTTTCCAAGACGGCGCATATCCATAGCGCTCTCCTAAAGTGCAGGATTGATTGAAATCGTTGACGCGGCAGAACACCGCCGAAGTCTAACCTAGCGTGGCTTCGAACGAATGGAAACCAACTCCGCGATTTGTGATCGCGCCATTGCGCCGCCGTGGCCGGCTTACTAAGGTGCGCAAAAATCGAACCAGAAGGACCCAGGCTATGCTGCGTTTTGGTATTCTTTCGACCGCAAAGATCGGCCGTGAACTCGTCGTACCCGCCATTCAGGATGCGGAAAACTGCGTCGTGACGGCCGTTGCGAGCCGCGATCTGGCGAGGGCTCGCGAGATGGCGGATCGTTTTTCCGTTCCGCACGCCTTCGGCTCCTACGAGGAGATGCTCGCTTCCGACAAGATCGATGCCGTCTATATTCCGCTGCCAACCTCGCAGCACGTCGAGTGGACGATCAAGGCCGCCGATGCCGGCAAGCACGTGCTCTGCGAAAAGCCGATCGCGCTCAAGGCAGACGAGATCGACAGCCTGATTGCCGCCCGCGACCGCAACAAGGTTCTCATCACCGAAGCCTACATGGTCATCTACGCACCGGTCTGGCGGAAGGTTCGCTCGCTGATAACGGACGGCGCGATTGGCACACTCCTGCATGTTCAGGGCGCCTTCACCTATTTCAACCGCGACCCCGGCAACATGCGCAACATTCCCGAACTCGGCGGCGGCGCGCTGCCTGATATCGGCGTCTATCCGACGATCGGCACACGCTTTTCTACCGGCAAGGAGCCGCTGCGCGTCCAGGCCGTCACCCGCCGCGACCCGGAATTCGGCACCGACATCTATTCCAGCGTCAAGGCCGATTTCGGCGATTTTGAACTGACCTTCTATATCGCTACCCAGATGGCGAACCGCCAGGTCATGGTTTTCCATGGCACCGACGGCTTCATCGAGGTGAAGTCACCGTTCAATGCTGACCGCTGGGGCGCCGAGGAGATCGAACTCACCAACCGCAGCCACAATGAATCAACGATCTTCCGCTTCCCCGACAGCCGCCAGTACAAGCGCGAAGCCGAGGCCTTTGCGCGCGCTGCCAAGGGTGAGAATGAAGAGGTGGTGACGCTGGAGAGCTCGAAGCTCAGCCAGAAGTTCATCGATGCGATCTACCGCGCCAGCGAGAAGGACGGCTGGGAGCCCGTCTGAGCTCAGTCGCCTCGAAAAACGAAGCGGGAATAGCCGACGAAGCTGAAGACCGTGGACGCGGCGGTGGAAAGAACCATCGCCGCGAGTGGCTGCAAGTCAGGTAGCCGCAGCAGCAGCGCCGAATAAAGCCCATAGTTCACCAGCGCCGCCGTCACCCCGACGGAGCCGTAGCGAAATCCCTCGACGGCGAGCGAGTGTCCCGAGCGATCGAAGGTGAATGTTCTGTTGAAGATCCACGTCGCTGCCATTGCCAGAGCGATCGCGATCACGCGAGCAATGAATGGGCCAAGCGGCGTGATATGCAGCAAGAGCGCAAGAACGCCCGCATCGACCATAAAGCCAAGGCCGCCAGCAATCCCGAAGCGGAGCAGCTTCTTCATCTGGTGCTGATCTTGGCCGACTGTTGATGATAATCGTCGAGATCATCAGCCAGCAAGGGTGTCTGCTCGCGCGGGCGCGGAGCCATAAGGCTCATATAGTGGATGCGAAGCTGCTCTGCGCGGGCGCGCGAAACGGAATCGAGGATCACGCCGGCGGTAAACATCATGAACGACACCATGATCAGTGCCATAGACAGGACCCATGTCGGCATTCGGCTCACGAGACCCGTTTCAAAATACTCGAAGAGGACGGGCGTCATGAATCCGAGACTCCCTGACATAAAAATCGCGCTGATGATGCCAAAGAACACGAAGGGCCGCGTTTCCTTCATCAGCATCGCGAACATCCAGAGGATCTTGGCGCCATCCTTGAAGGTCGAAAGCTTCGAGTGAGAACCTTCCGGCCGACGGCCGTAATCCAGTTCCAGCTCGCTGACAGGCAGCTTCAGACGCGACGCATGCACGGACATTTCCGTTTCGATCTCGAAGCCTTCCGAGACGGCAGGGAAACTCTTGACGAAGCGTCGCGAGAAGACGCGGTAGCCCGAGAAGATATCGGTGAAATCGGTACCGAAGATCGTCCGGTACATCATGTTGAAGATCTTGTTGCCGAAGGCATGCCCCTGCCTGCCGGCATCCGAATGGACGCCGCGCCGTGTGCCGACGACCATGTCGGCGCGCTCCGTCAGCAGGGTGCGGATCAGTTCCTCAGCATCGTCGGGCGAGTAGGTGCCGTCGCCATCGGCCATGATGTAGATGTCGGCGTCGATGTCGGCGAACATGCGCCGGACAACGTGGCCTTTGCCCTGCCGACGTTCGCGCACCACGTGGGCACCGGCAAGCATCGCGTGGAGTGCCGTGCCATCCGTGGAGTTGTTGTCGTAGACGTGGATGGGGGCGCCCGGCAACGCAGACTTGAATCCCCGGACAACGGCGCCGATCGTCGAGGCCTCGTTGTAGCAGGGCAGGAGCACGGCAATATTCAGATTGTCGATACGCGATCCGGTCATGATCACACCCGCGGCGAAGAAATCTCGACAAGAATAGACGGCGCGCGTTAACAAGTGGCTATGGAGCCGGCGAAAACTGCGCGTGAGCAGGACTTTTACGGTTTCTTGACCGGCGAACGGTAGGATCTTGGCACTCAAACGGTGAGATCCGCTTCATGACGAATGTAGCCCAGATGATCCCTGGTTCCACATCGGCATCGCCGATCGCCAAGCTGCGCGCCATGATGACCCGGTTATGGCCATCGGTGCTTTTTTACAGCGCTGTCCTTATTGCCGCGATCCTCGCTCTGAAGCTGCCTAGCGCGACCGACTATGTCGGCGCCGATAATGATGACGGGATGCGGCTTGTCGAAGTGCGTGATTTCCTGAACGGGCAGGGCTGGTTCGACCTCATGCAATACCGCATGGGACTCGGTGATGGTACGCTGATGCACTGGTCCCGGCTGATCGACCTTCCGATCGCGACGCTGATCCGGTTTTTCGGCTTCTTTTTCCCGCAAGAGCGGGCAGAGGCGGTTGCGCTGGCCGTCTGGCCGCTGTCGCTGATCGTTCCGAGCCTGTGGGCCATGGGACTTGCCGGCCGCCGCATCGGCGGCACGTTCGGCATGCATGTCGCCTTGGGGCTCACCGCTCTGCTCCTGGTTCCGAACAACCGCTTTCTGCCGGGCGCCATCGACCACCATAACGTCCAGTTTGCACTGGTCGCCATCATGACGGCGATGTTGCTCGACGAAAACCATCGGCCGCTCAGCTACGCCGTCGCCGGGCTGGCGGCCGCGATGGCGATCGCGATTGGGGCCGAAACGACGCCGTTCGTGGCGGTGGTATGCGTTGTCGTCGCCGTTTCGTGGGCTTGGGAAGGCGAGCCGTTCGCGCGCGCTGCCAAGGCTTTCGGGCTCGCCCTGGCTCTGTCCATCAGCCTGCTTTTCGTCGGAACCGTTCCGCCAAGGCTTTATTCGGCCGTGACCTGCGATAACCTGTCGCTCGGCTATTACAGTCTTGCGGCCATCGGCGGCGGGCTGTTGCTCTTTGCCGCCACGTTCGCGAGCGGACGGAGCCGACTGCTGCGATTTGCGGCCGTCGGCGGGATCGGCGCGGTCGTGCTCGTCTCCGCCGTCACGATCGCTCCGCAGTGCCTTCATAGTCCGCTGGCCGACCTCGATCCGCTTCTTGTCGAGCTCTGGTTGGACCGCGTGCAGGAGGCACAGTCGATCCTTGGCGCCAATTGGCAGGACCCTTTTACGCTTGGCTTCTACTATTCGACTGGGGCTTTTGCGCTTGCCGTCTGCGTGTTCCGCCTCGCTTACGGCGATCGCGTGCGGGTCCATCTTGTTCTGCTGTCCCTTCTCGCCGTCAGTTGGACAATCGCCGCGGTGCAAGTGCGCGGCACCGCGTTTTCCAATCTTCTTGCAATCCTGCCGCTGACATTGCTGATCATCGACATGCGCCGGTTATCGGCCAGTGACAGCGAAGATGTCGCGGCCGCCTTTTGCTACCTTTCCACGGTTCTCTTAAGCGTGGCGGCGGTGTGGGGGTTAGCGGGGGGGCTTATCGGCATGCAGATGGGGAATGGTGAAAGCATCCTGCAGACCGCACCGGCAAAACCGTCCTGCTCGTCGAAGTCGTCGATCGCGCCTTTGGCCGATTTGCCGGCCGGCCTGGTGGTCGCGCCGTCGGACGTCGGTGTGTCGATCCTTCGCTTTACCGGCAATCGCATACTGGCGGCGCCGTATCATCGAAACCAGGGCGGCATGCTGACAGAAATACATATTGGCCTGGCAGAACCGCAGGAAGCCGAGGCCTTCCTGAAGGGGGTAGGGGCTACGGTCCTTGCCTATTGCGCCGACAATCCGCAGACCAGGGAGCTTACGAAAATGAAGCCGGACGGCCTCTATGCGCAACTGGCGAAGGGCGTCGTTCCGGCTTACCTGCAATCCATACCGACGCCCGGGGGCGCGCCCATCCGGCTCTTCCGTTACATTCCCACCGGCTCGTAAGGCCTAGATGAAGCGTCGGCGGTCCCGGCTGCGATCGAAGGCGTAGAGGCCAAGCAGGCAGATCATGAGACCAGCGTCATAGCAGACGATGGCGGCCGCAAGATCAAGAATGGATGTGGATGAGACCCAGGCCGCACCAGCATAGGCGACGCAGATGAGGCAGCCGACCAACACCATCGAAAAGATCGAGCGCATTGGCGCGGTAGCGAAACCAAGTGTTGTGGTCGTCAGAGCGATCATCAGCCTCTCCTGAGTCGCGGCAGCATAGGCGTGTCCATCTTACCGAACAATTAATCTCGCGGCTTATTACCTTTTTCCCCAGTGGTTGCAACCGGCACGATTCCGGCCTGCAGCACAAAGGCAAGCGAGGTCAGCCCAAGAATGCTCTCTGCCGTGGTGCCGGTGGCGTGGACCCGAGAGATTCGAAGTGGCAGGACCGAGCCGTCTGGAACCGAAACAAAGGTGAGCGCCTGCCCAGACGCCACGGTCACGACAAGGTCTCCACCGATGCCGACATAGACTGCCCTCGTGATCTCAACGAGGTCAAGACTGTCATTGGGGATGATGGCGAAACCGGCGCTCGCGGGACCGGTGAGCGAAGGGGCATGGGAGGCGAAACGGTCGGACATGGAAAACTCCTCTTGTCGGTTGTCCGATCTTCGCTCCGCAAGGATTGCCGGGGGAAACGGAGAGGTGATCGATTCGCCTGCTTTCCGGTTCGGCCGATCTAAGCTGTTGATGCTGAACGAAAAATAAGGGTGCCGTCGGCTTTGGCTACGGAAGAGCGCATAAAATCATCCCCCTTTGGAGGCTGCTCTTTGCCGCCTCATCGGCTAGAACAGGATCATGAGCAACGTCTTCGAGAATGATTCGCCGAGCAATCTTACCGAGTACTCGGTTTCGGAGCTGTCCGGCTCGATCAAGCGCACGGTCGAGACAGCCTTCGACCAGGTGCGCGTGCGCGGCGAAATTTCCGGATACCGGGGCCCGCACTCTTCCGGTCACGCCTATTTTTCCTTGAAGGATGACCGTGCCCGTATCGATGCCGTCGTCTGGAAGGGCAACTTCTCAAGGCTGAAATTCCGTCCCGAGGAAGGGATGGAGGTAATCGCCACCGGTAAGATCACGACCTTCCCGGGTTCATCGAAATATCAGATCGTCATCGAGACGCTGGAGCCGGCCGGCGCCGGCGCGCTGATGGCGCTGATCGAAGAGCGCAAGCGCCGGCTTGGCGCCGAGGGCCTGTTCGACCCGTCCCGCAAGCGGCGGCTTCCCTTCATGCCAAAGGTGATCGGTGTCGTGACGTCGCCCACAGGCGCCGTCATTCGCGACATTCTCCACCGCATCTCCGATCGCTTCCCGGTTCATGTCATCGTCTGGCCGGTAAAGGTGCAGGGCGAAGGCTCGGGCGAGGAAATCGCCAATGCCATCCGAGGCTTCAACAGCTTCGAGACGCGTGGGGACATGCCCCGCCCTGATGTCCTGATCGTCGCGCGTGGCGGCGGCAGCCTCGAGGATCTCTGGAGCTTCAATGACGAAATCGTCGTACGCGCGACGGCCGAAAGCCAGATTCCGCTGATCTCTGCGGTCGGCCACGAAACGGATTGGACGCTGATCGACTACGCTGCCGATGTGCGTGCACCGACCCCGACCGGTGCGGCTGAAATGGCCGTTCCCGTGAAGGCCGAACTGGAGGCGCAGACGGCCGCTCTTGGCGCCCGCCTACAGGGTTGCATGAGCCGCCGCATGGATCACCATCGCCAGTCCGTCCGGGCGCTGGTCCGCGCCCTGCCGTCGCTGGATCAGCTCTTGGCGCTGCCGCGTCGCCGGTTCGACGAGGCTGCCGCCGGTCTCGGCCGCGGCCTCGAACTCAACACGATCAACAAGCGCCGCAGCTTCGAGCGAACGGCGGCGCATTTGCGGCCCGATGTCCTCTCGAACCGTATCACCGAGCGCCGCCAGTATCTCAACGAACGGATCACGCGTGCGGAGCGCACGATCGAGCGTTTTATCGAGCGTTCCAGAGCACCAGTCAGTCGTGCGGATGCTATTTTTGCGACATTGCCGGCTCGTCTGAAGACGCAGACATCGCGGCTGCGCGACCGTCTCGCCAATCTATCGCGTCACGCCGACACAGCGGTGGCGCATCAGCTGACGCGGGCACGCGGCGAGGTCGCGGCGCAGTATCGCGTGCTGCAGTCGTTGTCCTACGAGAATGTCTTGAAGCGCGGCTTTGCAGTTATCCGGGACGATGAGAATAGGCCGGTGTCACAGGCTGCAATGTTGTCCGCAGGCTCGGGTATCTCAATCCAATTCGCGGATGGTCGCGTCGGCGCGGTGACCACCGAGGGGCTCCCGTCTTCATCCACGTTGAAGAAACGAGCACAAAAACCACAGGATGAGCAGGCGCCGCCAAAGCAAGGCACTCTCTTCTAGATAGGTGCTGACGACCCAATCCTGGGGCGACATCATTGAAATGCAACATATACGTGTCATTATCCCCGATAAACGGGAGGGCGTGACATGAGACTTGCATCCTTCAATGTCGAAAACCTGTTCGACCGCGCAAAGGCGATGAACCTGGAAACCTGGGCCGACGGCCGGGTTGTTCTCGACCGCTTTGCCGAACTGGAGAAGTTGCTGGGGCAGGTGACCTACAGCGAAGCCGACAAGGCGCGCATGGCCACGCTGATCATCGAGCTCGGCATGGAGGGGAGTGATACGGGTCCCTTCGTCATTCTTCGGCGCAATAGGGGCAGTCTTCTGAAACGGCCGAGAGCCGGCGGCGTGGTCATCACCGCCAACGGTCGCATCGACTGGGTCGGATCGCTGGAATTGCGTGACGAGCCGATCAACGAGATCGCCATGCAGAACACGGCGCGCGTCATGAGTGATCTCGAGGCCGATATTCTCGGCATCGTTGAAGTCGAGAGCCGGCCTGTGCTCACCGCTTTCAACACCCAGGTGCTGCCGGCCGTTGGCGGCAACCCCTTCACGCAGGTCATGGTGATCGACGGAAATGACGAGCGGGGCATCGATGTCGGGCTGATGACCCGAAAGGGTTTAGCGCTCGACATCATGCGCAGCCACGTCGATGACAGGGACGCGGCAAGCAACCCGATCTTCTCGCGCGATTGCCCCGAATATTACGTGACGACGCTCGGGGGAACGACGCTGCTTGTCATGGTCAATCATTTCAAGAGCAAGGGTTTCGGCAGCGCTCAGTCCTCCGATGCTCGCCGGCACGCGCAAGCGCAGCGGGCGCGCGAGATCTACGAGAAGCGTCTCGCGGAAGGATTCGACCACATCGCACTGATCGGCGACCTCAACGACACGCCGGATAGCGCCCCGCTGGCGCCGTTGAAGGAGAGCACGTTGAAGGATGCCTTTACGCATCCCGCGTTCGATGACGGTGGCTTTCCTGGGACCTTCGGTCTTGGCAACGCCGGAAACAAGATCGACTACCTGTTCCTGTCGCCGAAGCTTTTTGACAAGGTCGAGCGAGGCGGTGTCTTCCGCAAGGGCGCCTGGCCCGGAAGCCGGCCGAAACGCTGGGAGACCTATCCGGAACTCACCGAGCCGAAACACGCGGCGTCGGATCATGCCGCCATCTGGGTTGACCTGCACATCTGAGGCCAAAGACAGGGAGGCTGCCGTCCGTCGATGCCACGGCACACACGAGGAGGGCTGCTGGCCCGGCTACTCGAATGTCGCCAGAAACTTGCGCAGCAGGGCGTCGAGCTGGGCCTTCTCCTCCGCGCTGAAACCCTGCGTCAAGCGTTGCTGATTGGCGACGTGGAGGCCGACGGCACTTTCCACGGCGGCAAATCCGGCTTCGGTCAGGGCGATGAGAACACTTCGCCGATCATCCGGATTGAGAACGCGCTCGACCAGGCCCGCTTTCTCCAACTGGTCGATCCGGTTGGTCATGGTGCCGGAACTGACCATCGTCATGGAGAGCAAATCGCCGGGGGAGAGCCGGTATGGCGCGCCTGAACGCCTGAGGGTTGCCAGCACATCGAAGGACGAGGAGGAGAGTCCCTGCTGCTGCAGCACCTGGTCGACCTCGCGGGCGAGGTGCGTCGTCAGCCGCTTCAGTCGCCCCATGATGCCCATCGCCTCGGTATCGAGGTCGGGGCGCTCGTTTTTCCATTGCGCAAGTATCTTGTCGACGCGATCCATCGGTCAGCCCGTTCTTCTGCGAAGACTGTTATCATCGCGTATCTTGACGTCAAGATAAATGGCGCTACATTGTATTTATCTTGATGTAGAGATTCTTGATATGAAGAAAACTCAGGCACCGCTTTCTGAGGTGCTGATCACGGCGTTGGCTCCGACGATCTGGGGCAGCACCTATTTCGTCACGACATCCTTTCTTCCGCACGGATATCCGCTGACGGTCGCCTTCCTGCGGGCTCTGCCGGCCGGGCTTCTGCTGCTTGCGATCGTCCGGCAGCTGCCGCAGGGAATCTGGTGGCTTCGCGCCTTCGTGCTCGGTGGCCTGAATTTCTCGTTCTTCTGGGCAATGCTGTTCGTGTCGGCCTATCGTCTGCCGGGCGGTGTTGCCGCGACCGTCGGAGCCATTCAGCCGCTCATCGTCATCCTGCTGTCGCGCATCTTCCTCGGCCGGCCGATCCACGCCGTTGCCGTTGGGGCCGGCGTGGTCGGGATGACAGGTGTGGCACTTCTCGTGCTCACACCCAATGCGGCGCTCGATCCGATCGGCGTTGCCGCCGGCATTGCGGGGGCGGTTTCGATGGCATTCGGCACGGTGCTGACGCGACGTTGGGTTCCGCCGGTTTCGAATCTGGCCTTTACCGCATGGCAGCTCACGGCCGGCGGCATCCTGCTCGCGCCCGTCGCCTTCTTCGTCGAACCCACACTGCCGGTGCCGACCGCGGCCAATGTGCTGGGCATCGCCTATCTTGGCCTGATCGGCGCAGCGTTCACCTATTTGCTGTGGTTCCGGGGGCTCGCGCGTATCGAACCGTCAGCTGCGGCCTCGTTGGGCTTCCTGAGCCCGGTCACCGCCACCTTTATCGGTTGGCTGGCTCTCGGGCAAAGCCTGACGCCCGCGCAGATCTTCGGCTTCGCGATGGTGCTCGCGAGCGTCTGGCTCAGTCAGCGCACGATGTCGGTCAGGCCCACTCGCCCTGACGCATCACCGGAACCCGCGAGCCGTCCGGCTTGATGCCGTCGATATCGACCTGGCCGGAGCCGATCATCCAGTCGATGTGGATCAGGCTCGAGTTGCCGCCTTGCGCCTTGATCTGCTCCTGCGTCAGGCTTGCGCCGTTGACGAAGCACTTCGAATAGCACTGGCCGAGCGCGATGTGGCACGAGGCGTTCTCGTCGAACAGCGTGTTGTAGAAGAGAATGCCGCTGGCCGAGATCGGCGAGGAATGCGGCACCAGCGCCACTTCGCCCAAGCGGCGCGCGCCCTCATCGGTATCCAGCACCTTGTTCAGCACTTCCTCGCCACGCGAAGCCTTCGCTTCGACGATCCGGCCGCCTTCGAAGCGAACCCGGATGTTGTCGATCAGCGTTCCCTGATGGGACAGCGGCTTGGTGCTCGAAACATGGCCTTCGACGCGCAACGCATGCGGGGTCGTGAAGACTTCCTCGGTCGGAATGTTCGGATTGCAGGTAATGCCGTTCTTGGCCGTCGACGAGCCGCCGTGCCACTCGTGACCGTCGGCAAGACCGACCGTCAGATCGGTGCCAGGTCCCCTGAAGTGCAGCGAGGCGAAGCGCTCGCCATTCAGCCAGTGCGAGCGTTTGGCGAGATTGGCATTGTGCTCGGCCCAGGCCGCAATCGGGTCTTCGACATCGACGCGCGACGCCGCGAAGATCGCCTTGGCGAGCTTGGCAACGGCGATTGCTTCCGGATCGTCAGGGAAGACGAGCGCTGCCCAGGACGGGTTGGGGTAGGAGACGATGTTCCAATTGATGTCGAAATTCGAGATCTTTTCCAGCGCCGGCTTGTAGGCCGCCGAGTTCGCCCGGTTGGCACGGCCGACCTTTGCCGGATCCTGTTCCGAAAGCAGCATCGGATTGTCGCCAGAAACCGCAAGGCGTGCAGTGCCTTTGGCATAGGCCTTGGCCATGCCGTCGTAGAGCCAGTCGGAGGCGCGATCGAAGCTCTGATCACTGCCATATCGGTAGCGCGCCAGCGTCGAATCCTCGTCCGAATAGAACGCTGTCACCAGCCCGGCACCTGCCATATAGGCATGCTGGGTAATCAGGCGCACGAGGGGCAGGGCGACGACCGGGGCCGTGATCACGAGATCCTGGCCCGTCTGCAGCTGCAGCCCGACCTTGACGGCCACCTCCGCCAGTTTCTCAAGCTTTACGGGATCCACGGAGGTCTGGCTTTGCGGCATGAAATTCATGATCGGTCACTCCTCGAACAAAACGGATTGGCCGGTAGACTTAGACCCCTTTACGGCGAAATTGAAGCTCGCTTGTCGACCGATGGCAGCTCTTTGCCGCCATCGGCCCACACGCGGGATTAGGCCGCCGAAACGGATGGCTGCTGCAACAGCACCGCGTCGTGGCGCTTCAGGAAGGCCATCAGCCGGTCGGCATAGTCAGGTCCGACGGCGGCCTTCACGCTCGGTCTCTCGGACAGCGCTGTCCGCCAGGCCTGGACGCGGGGCAGGCCGGCAAAAATGCCGCTGCCGCCGATGGCGTCGAAGACGTCGAAGTAGCGAAAGATCGGCGCAAACACGGCATCGACCAGGCTGAAGTCCACGCCCGCAAAGTAGGGGCCATCCTTCAGTTCCGCCTCGATGGTGGCGAACTTTGATGCGAGCACCTGCCGCTTCGCCTCCAGCTGCGCGCGATCCTGCGTCGTTTCGTAGACCCAGAGATCGGAGAGGATCGAAGAGCCGAACTCCATCCAGCCGCGGTGGCGGGCGCGTGTCAGCGGGTCGGATGGATGAAGGCGGCGGCCGTCCTGCGTCTCCTCCAGGTATTCACAGATTACGCTGCTTTCAAAGAGCACGTCCTGACTGCCGTCGCTGAGGCGAATGCAAAGCAGAGGCACCTTGCCGAGCGGCGAGACCTCCAGGAACCAGCGCGGTTTGTCCGCGAGGTCGATATTCACGCGCTCGAACGGCACTCCTTTTTCCGCAAGCGCGATCGCGGCGCGCTGTACGTAGGGGCAAAGGTGGTGGCTGACGAGCAGCAGAGCGGAACCGGATATTTGAGGTGGCAAATGATCCATCTTGGCAATCTCCATTGTAGATGCAATTGCATGTAACAGCTGTTGCGCCAGGATTCAAGATAGATGTAAATGCATGTATGAGTGAAAAGACGAATAGAGCCACGCCCTCCGATGCGGTGATCGATGCCTGGATCGGGCTGATGCGCGCGCAGCAGCGACTGCTCGGTCAGATCGAAGCGGATCTCAAGCAGGCCGGGCTCCCAGCGCTCGGCTGGTACGACGTGCTCTGGGAACTGGTGCGGTCGCCGCAGGGCAAGTTGCGGCCATTCGAGATCGAAGAACGAACGTTGCTAGCCCAATACAATCTTTCGCGACTGATCGACCGCCTCGAGAAGGCAGGGCTGGTGCAGCGCCAGAGCTTCGATCAGGACGGGCGCGGGCAGTGGGTAGTCGTAACCGAGGAGGGACGCGCGCTGCAGAAGCGCATGTGGAAGGTCTATGCCAGAGCCATCGAGGAGAACTTCGGCGCCAAGCTGAGCGAGGTTGATGTCGCGACGCTGACCTCGCTGTTGTCACGCTTCAGCTGAGATCAGGCAATGAGGGGCGCGGCGGCAGCCTTCAGCGTCTTCAACGCGTCCTTCGGGTCCAGCCGAACCTGCAGGCCGCGTTGCCCGCCGTTGATGTAGACCTGCGCCTCCGTCAGCGCTGTTTCCTCGATTGCTGTCGGGACGAGCTTCTTCTGGCCGAACGGGCTGATGCCGCCGACGCGGTAGCCAGTCAGGCGCTCGGCATCGGCGGGCTTCATCATGTTGGCGGACTTTCCGCCGAAGGCGCTTGCGAGCTTCTTCATGCTGACTTCACGATCCGACGGCACGACGACGCAGACCGCTTTGCCGTCGACCTCCGCCATCAGCGTCTTCAACACGCGATGCGGCTCCTCGCCAAGCGCTTCTGCCGCCTGCAGGCCAACGCGCTCCGCATTCGGATCATAGTCGTAGGTATGGACCGTGAAGGCAATTCCGGCTTGGCTCAGAACCTGCGTGGCGCGTGTGGTTTTCGACATCGATCAGGCCTTGAAGAAGCTGCCGTAGATCTCGGGCTTGAAGCCGATGAGCAACTTGCCGTCTGCCTCGACAACCGGCCGCTTGATCATCGATGGCTGCTCCAGCATCAGCGAGATCGCCTTGCCCTCGTCGAGATTTTCGCGCTCGGCCTCGGGCAGCTTCCGAAAGGTCGTGCCTGTTCGGTTGAGCACCGTTTCCCACCCGGCTTCCTTCGTCCAGGCCTGCAGATGCGCGCGATCGATCCCGACAGCCTTGTAGTCATGGAACTGGTAGGCGACGTCATGCTCTTCCAGCCAGGTTCGGGCCCTCTTCATGGTGTCGCAGTTCTTGATGCCGTAGATGGTGACGGTCACTTAGTCCTCCAGCGTTCCAGGCTTGCGTGTTGCCTTGCTGGCGGTCTTGCAAGCAATCTTCATCAGGTCGGCGCGCCGGCGAACCAGCCGTTCGGAGCTGCGCGTCACGATCAGGCCGGCCTGTGGTGCACAAATCTCGATGCTGCCGTCAGCCATGCCGGGGCGGGTGATCAACGTGGCAAGCACATCGCCTTCGCCAACCCATTCGCCGATGTTGCGTTGGAAGAGAACCGTGCCGGCCTCCGGCGCGCGGACCACCTCGATATTGTCGAGCGGGACAGCAGGGCCATCGAAAGCGGGCAGCGAGACCGGGGCATCGATTGCGCCGCGGCTTGCCAGGAATTTCCACAATCCCTCGGCATCCTTCTTCGCCATCTCGGGATAGACGTCACGCCGGCCGCGAAGCTCAACGGTGACAGACAGCTTGCCGGGCAGGCGCGATTGTCTCTCTGGAGTCTCGTATTTCCAGGCAAAACCGACGGCCTCCTCGAAGGCGGAACTCTCGCCATCGGAGAGAAGAACGGCTTCCATCGCCATCGCAGAGGCCAGATCGGCCGCCTCCGGCCAGAATGCCTCGTCGATATAGGCATATTGCAGGGATTCATCATCGCAATGCAGATCGATCACCAGATCGCAGCCGAGCGCCATATGCAGCAGCTGGCACTTCAGTTTCTCGACGGCCGAACGGCGCTCGAGGTCCTCAAGCAACCCGTCGCGATCTTTCACCGAGATCAGCGGAAACTCCCTGTTGAAATTGGTGCGCGATCCAAGATCGAAGCGGCCCTGAAGTTCGCCGAAATGCGACTGGGCCGCCCCGATCGGATTGGCATGCGGGACGACGATGAAGTCGCTCTTGATCTGACCGGCGTTTTCCGACTGGCGCAGTCTTTCACACAGGAAGTGAACCAACGCCGTGCCCGGCAGCTCGTTGGCGTGGAGAGCCGCCTGAATGTAGACCTTCGGTGCCTTGGGATCGCTGCCATTGAAATGAAGAACCGGCAAACGCCACTCGATACCCGCCGTGTCACCGGCAATAATGATCTCGGACGTGTTCATGTCGTTCTCCGCTTGATGCCTTGTCGCAGGAGCTTTAAGCGAGTTCGATAGCCGGAGGCAAGGTGTTATCCGCGCGCATGAAGCGGCCAGCGCCCGAGCTCTTCGTAGCCTGCTTGACCCCGGCGATTGTGCAGCAGAACGAATTCGCGCGCAGCCATCACGACCGGCCTCTGCAGGGCGATCCGCGGCACCAAGTCCTTGTCGTAGAGGAGCGCGGCGTGAGGTTGAAAGTTCGGGTTCAGATTGGCGTCTGCGCCCAACCGGTGCATCTCGATCGCGATTTGCACATGCAGTTGCCGTAACAGTTCCCGTCCGCCATTGCCGGCGAGTACGATCGCGTTGTCCTGCGGCAGCAGGAAGGTGATGCTATGGTCGAAGACGAGCTCGAACTGACACGCCTCGATCGCCGTTTCTGCCTGGCGTGCCGCCGCGATGACCCCCCTCGGGAATGCGGGCGCTCTTGCCGACACAATAGAGCGAGACATGCACGGCCGCCGGCGGACGCGGCGATGCGAGGGGGAGGTGTTCCCGCTGTAGCCACTGCTGGATCGACCCGCATTCGTCGAGCGATTGCGGATCCGACAATATCGCAAAGAAAAGACTCTCTCTGGCGAAGCGCGATGGTTGTTGGCGCGTCTTCGGCGAAGCGAAATCGAAAGATGCCTGCTAACATTTGATCTTGAAATGGTAAGAACAAAAAGAGAACATACGGGCGAGCGATCGACCGGAGCAAGCTCGTGCGACGCAAGAAACGGGTTGAATTCGGGCCGCGACGGCACGATCTTCGGAGAAGAGCAGCAGGGAGGCAATGACCCATGCAACAGGCAATGCATCACTATCTGATTTTCGAGACGAGCGGTGGCTTCTGCGGCATCGCCTGGAATGATGTCGGCATTACGCGGTTTCAGCTGCCGACGTCGAGTGCCGACGCAACCGAGCGATTGCTCCTTCGCCGCATTCCCGGCGCCGAGCCGGCGAAGCCGACGGTTGCCGTTGCCGAAGCTGTTGCCGCAGTGAAGCGCTATTTCAGCGGAGAGCCGACGGACTTCTCAACCGTGAAGGTCGATCTCGCTGGTCAGGATGCCTTCTTCCGGCAGGTTTACGATGCTGCCCGCCAGATCGGCTGGGGCCACACGACCACCTACGGTGCGCTCGCGAAACAACTCGGCGTAGGGCCGGAGGCCGCCCGCGACGTCGGCCAGGCGATGGCTAAAAATCCGGTCGCCTTGATCATCCCCTGCCATCGCGTGCTAGCGGCCGGAAACAAGATCGGAGGATTCTCCGCGCCCGGCGGCTCAACGTCCAAGCAGAGGATGTTGGAGCTCGAAGGCGTTAGCCTGGCGTCGCCAAAGCCGGTGCAGCAGTCACTTGATTTCTGATGGATGTCGCCTCGATTGAGGCGACTCTCAAATCATTCCCACTCGATGGTTCCGGGCGGTTTAGAGGTCACATCATACACGACACGATTGATGCCGCGCACCTCGTTGATGATGCGGGTTGCGGCGCGGCCGAGGAATTCCATGTCGTAGTGATAGAAATCCGCAGTCATGCCGTCGACGGACGTCACGGCGCGGAGCGCGCAGACGAACTCGTAAGTGCGGCCGTCGCCCATGACGCCGACGGTCTGGACAGGCAGCAGCACGGCGAAGGCCTGCCAGATGGCGTCGTAGAGGCCGGCCTTGCGGATCTCGTCAAGATAGATGGCGTCGGCTTCGCGGAGAATCTCCAGCTTTTCGCGGGTGATGCCACCCGGGCAGCGGATCGCGAGACCCGGACCCGGGAAGGGGTGGCGGCCGATGAACGAGTCGGGCAGGCCGAGCTCCTTGCCAAGCACGCGCACTTCGTCCTTGAAGAGTTCGCGCAGCGGCTCGACGAGCTGCATGTTCATGCGCTCGGGAAGGCCGCCGACATTGTGGTGCGACTTGATCGTCACCGACGGTCCGCCGGTGAAGGAAACGCTTTCGATCACATCAGGATAGAGCGTGCCCTGGCCGAGGAAGTCGGCGCCGCCGAGCTTCTTGGCCTCTTCCTCGAAGGTCTCGATGAACAGGCGACCGATGATCTTGCGCTTGGTCTCTGGATCGGAAACACCCTCGAGCTCGCCGATGAACTTGTCGGATGCGTCGACGTGGATGAGGTGCAGATTGTAGTGTTCGCGGAACATGGCGACGACGTTGGCCGCCTCGTCCTTGCGCATCAGTCCGTGGTCGACGAGCACGCACGTGAGCTTGTCGCCGATCGCTTCGTGGATCAGTAGTGCTGCGACCGAGCTGTCGACGCCGCCCGAAAGGGCGCAGAGGACACGCTTGTCGCCGACCTGCTCGCGGATCGCTTCGACCGCCTTCTGGCGATAGGCCGACATCGACCAGTCACCTTTGATGCCGGCGATGTTGTGAATGAAGTTGCCGATCAGCTTGGCGCCATCGGGCGTGTGCACGACTTCCGGGTGGAACTGCACGCCATAATATTTGCGCTTCTCGTCGGCGATGAAGGCGTAAGGCGCGTTCGGCGAAGTCGCGACGACCTTGAAGCCTTCAGGCAGCGCCGTCACGCGGTCGCCATGGCTCATCCAGACCTGATGGCGGGAGCCCTTCGACCAGAGGCCTTCGAACAGTTGGTTGTCTTCGTCGACTTCGAGGAAGGCGCGACCGAATTCGCGGTGATGACCGCTCTCGACCTTGCCGCCGAGCTGCATGCACATCGTCTGCTGGCCGTAGCAGATGCCGAAAACGGGCAGGCCGCTGTCGAAGATGATCTGGGGCGCGCGGGGCGAGCCTTCATCAACCGTCGAGGCCGGGCTGCCGGACAGGATCACGGCTTTCGGCTGCAGGCGCTTGAAGCCTTCTTCGGCGGACTGGAAGGGAACGATCTCGCAGTAGACACCCGTTTCGCGCACGCGGCGTGCGATCAGCTGGGTTACCTGGCTGCCGAAATCGACGATGAGGACGCTGTCTGGATGTGCTGTCTGGGTCATGGCGAGCCTTTAATGAAAAGCACCCGGTCTTGCAATGCGCGAAATCCCCCGGCCGAGGATTTTATTGTGCTGATTGTCCCTATCCCGCAGGGGTTAGAACCAGAATACGCCGTCTTCCAGCGCCGTAAACAGGCTGTCGACGGCATAGGAAAGCTTGCGGTCGATGACATGCAGGTATTCTGTCCAGCCGGAGATGTGCTGCAACTCTTCGACACCGTCGGAAATCCCGCGCAGGCCGATCAGCGGCAGTTCGTAAGCCTGGCAGGCGCGCAGGATTGCGAAGGTCTCCATGTCGACCATATCGGCGGCGATACCATTATAGGCCTGCCCGGACACGACGTTGCCGCCGGTCGACAGGCTTGCCTCCGGAATGCCTGGGATTCTAAGCGGCAGGTCGATGGTGGCAGGGAGATCGAGGAACGGCGTGCGCCCCTTCTCGAAACCGAGTGGCGATGCATCCATGTCGCGATAGGATACGGAGGTGGCCTGATAGACCTCGGTCTGCTCGAGCTTTGCCGAGCCCGCCGAGCCGAGCGAAACGACGAGGTCGGGCAACTCATCGGCCTGCGCTAGTTGCGCCAGCGCCCGGGTGAGGACGATTGCGGCCTCGACGGGACCGACCCCCGTCATCAGCGGCTCGAAGCGGGAGCGTAGGAACGGACCGTACTCGGCCTCCGCCGCCATCACGAAGAGAATGGATTTGCCGGCGACCGATTTCAGCTCAAACTTCATCCCGAAATGCCCTCTCTGCCACGGATGATCATCATGGTGCTTGTCATGGAAGCGATCAGCTTTGCCGGTCCGTCGCCGATCGCATAGCCGCGCCCGTCCGCAACGATGATGTTCGATCCCGGCTTGGTGATTTCGCCCCTGAAGAGGAAGCGATCGCCACGGCCTGGCGACAGCAGGTTGACCTTGAATTCGATCGTCAGAACGGACGCCTCGGCGTCGATGACGCTGTAGGCCGCCAAGCCGCAAGCGGAATCGAGGGCAGCGGAGATCACACCGGCATGCAGAATTCCGTGCTGCTGGGTGAGCTTGACGTCGAAAGGCAGTTCGATCTCCACCAACCCCCGCCCGACGCGGGTCAGTTCGGCGCCGAGCGTATGCAACGCCGCCTGGCGGGTAAAGTTCTGGCGGATTCGCTCGTGGAAATCGCCGCTGTCGTTGTCGGTCATCATCGCGCCTTTCTTGCGATCGCGAAAGTGGCATGCTGCGCCGCATCAGACAAGCGCTTCCCGGAAATCTGTTGGCAGAGTGCTCCCGTGCCATGCGGTCGCTTGTCTGACGCGCATGCACGTGCCCGGCGTAAAGATTGGATTCAGTCTTTTTTGGTAAATCTCCGTTAGCCATTGCTTTTCGATGGGTCCCTGGCGGCAGCGAATCTGTCGTCGACAATTGTTTTGCGTGCGGGTTCTTATGCGTCTATTGGCTGCGCCAGCTTTCTTCCTTGCTTGTCTCGCCTTGTCGGGCTGCACGTCCAGTTTGGGACCGGACAGCCTCGTCGCGGGAATCCCGTCGCGGGAGACGACCAGCTCGGTCGCACGCCCAATCGCGCCCGTGCCGGCCAGCGTCATGCCGGTGAGCCCTGTTCCCTCAGCTGATGTCGCCGAGGCGCCAACGCCAGCCGCGCCGCAACAGGAGGAATTGGCCTGGGCCGGCCCGGTGCCTCAGCCGCAAGCCTTCACACAACAGGCCGGAGTGGCCACCGCTCCCGTGCCGTCGGAAAGGCCGATGGCAACGGCAGTGCCAGCCGTCCTGACGCCCGCAGCGCCCGAAATTGACGAGACGCCGCGCACACGTTCGCGGGTCTACAGTCATCGTTTCCGCGACGTCAAACCGATCAATTTCGGCTCTTCCTCGCCCAGAAAGCTTGCCGTCCATGGCGTCGACGTTTCGCGCTGGCAGGGCGACATCGACTGGGACAAGCTGAGAACGCAGGGTGCGAATTTCGTCTACATCAAGGCGACCGACGGCGGTGACCATCTCGATCCGATGTTCCGGAAGAACTGGCGCGACGCCAAGCAAGCTGGGATGAGGCGGGGCGCCTATCACTTCTTCTATTGGTGCCGCACCGCGGGCGAACAGGCGGACTGGTTCATCCGCAACGTTCCCCGCGAAGCCGGGGCTCTGCCACCGGTCATCGACGTCGAATGGAACGGCGAGTCGAGCTGCAAGCGGCGGGTCTCGCCCGAGAAGGTTCGCGAGAAGATGCAGGTCTTCATGGACAAGCTCGAGCAGCACTATGGCCAGCGGCCGATCATCTACACCGCGCCGGACTTCTATCGCGACAACCTCAAGGGCGCCTTCCTGAACTATCCCTTCTGGCTGCGTTCGGTTGCAGCCCACCCGTCGAAGGTTTATCCCGGACGCCGGTGGGTATTCTGGCAGTATTCGGGCTCCGGCATCTCGCACGGCGTTGATGGCCGCATTGACCTGAATGTGTTCCACGGCAGCGAAGCCGACTGGCACGACTGGGTCGCCAGATCGGACTGAGGTGCTGCTCGTCTCGCCCGCGCGAAACAACCGGGAGGTTCGCCATGGCAGAGGTTGTGCTGTTTCACCACGCGCTTGGATTGACGCGAGGCGTCATCGCTTTTGCTGGCGATCTGCGGGCCGCCGGGCACGTCGTACATACGCCTGACCTGGTTGCCGGCCGGACGTTCGACACGCTGGAGCAGGGCGTGCAGCACGCCCAGGAGACCGGCTTCGGCGAGATCATCCAACGTGGAGCCCGCGCCGTGGATGGCCTTGCAGCCGATCTCGTCTATGTCGGGTTTTCCCTGGGAGTGCTCCCGGCACAATATCTGGCTCAGACGCGTGCCGGTGCGCGGGGTGCGATCTTCCTTCACGCCTGCTTGCCGCGTTCGGAATTCGGCTCGGCCTGGCCGAAAGGCTTGCGGGCTGAGATCCATGCCATGGACGCCGACCCGTTCTTCGTTGGAGACGGTGATATCGAGGCGGCGAAGGCGTTGGTTGCCGAGTCGGCGGATGTCAGGCTTTTCCTCTATCGGGGGGACGCGCATCTTTTTTCCGATCGGTCGCTCGCCGCCTTCGATCCAGCGGCGGCAGCCGTTCTCGAACGGCGCGTGCTCGATTTTCTCGCTGATAGCTAGTTCAAATAGACGATCGCGGCGTTGAGCAAGGTCGCGAAGCCAACCCAGGCTGCATAGGGCACGAAGAGCAGGGCGGCGGTCCGATCCGAATTCCAGCGGTTTGCGGCAAAGCCGAGGATCAGTCCGAGCAACAGCACAATGACGACGAGCGAGGCCGACAGCATTCGCAGGCCGAAGAAGAACGGCGACCATAGAAAGTTCAGCACCATCTGCCAGGCCCAGATAAGCATGCCGACAGACAGATGCCCGCGCAACCACGTCCGTGCCCCGGCAATACCAATCAAAACATAGAGGGTGAGCCAGACAGGTCCGAATATCCAATCAGGTGGATTGAACGGCGGCTTGGCGAGAGATTGATACCATTCCTCCGGCAGATTGTTGACGCCGATGGCGAGCCCCCCGCCGAGTGCGATGGCGACGAAGACGACGTAGGTCAGGGCTTTGCTCATTCGCCGGAAATAGGGCGGCTGGACTCTCCAGCCAGATCGCTAGCGATCTTTTGCGCACAATTCAGACGGCCGCAATGCGCACGATGTGCTGGTCCCAGGTAACGTCGCTCTGCGTCGACAAAAATCCGCCTTCATAGGATGACACGGCAAAGCCGGCCTTGGCTGCGGCAATCCCTGCCGCATCCGGCACAATCTCTTCACGAAGCACGCGTCCGCTCTTCGCATCGATTGTCACGGACGCGCCGCCCTTGGGAGACGTGACGCCGACGAGCCCTTCACCGCGATTGATTGCGATCGCGCCGACATAGTTGGCAAGCCGGCGCGTCGTCTCCTCCGGCAGATCGACGAAGCGCAGGTCTTCGCCTTTGGCAAAGGAGCCGACGAGCGGCGGCAGGTCGTTGCGGTGCCCTTCATACTGGCAGGCAAACCAGATGCGGCCCCTCGCGTCGACATCGACGTGTCGGGTGGAGAGCTGCGCCCACTGCGATGGGAGGGAGTGCTTTTCGATCAGGGCTCCGGTTGCCGCATCGATCAGCGTCAGCGAAGGCTGCATATTGGAGAGGTTGAGCTTGGCGCGGCCGAAATCCGGATGCGTTTCAATGCCGCCATTGGCAACGATCAGCATGCGCCCGTCGTCGGACACGGTCATGTCATGCGGACCGACACCGTAGGTCTCGAACTCTCCTATGCGCTCAAAACGCCCGGTCGCATCGTAGAGGCCGATCATGCCGCGGTTGGCGTCGAAGGCGTTCTCGCTGGCATAGAGAATCCGGCCGTCCGGCGAGAAGGCGCCATGGCCATAGAAGTGGCGCCCCTCGGCGGCTGCAATGGTGATCGGCTCGTTTTTGCCGCGGGGATCGAAGATCATCGCATAGGTGCCGGGGCGGCGCGCAAAGGCGACGGTTTTTCCCGTCGCGTTGCTGAAGGCCATGCCATGGGCGCGTGCCGGAAGGGCGATTTGATCGACGATCTCGCCGCGCTCCGTGACCGTCGCAACGGCGTAGGATCCGTTCGCGGTCCGCATCCCTGACGCATAGATCGCATCCGCGCGCTCAAGTGCCATGAGCGCTCGCGGCTGTAGGGCAGCCAGGAAAGTCAGCCCGGCCGCCTTGACGAAACTGCGCCGATCGATCGCGGAGCTATTCCACATGGGTTCAGTCGCCGTCCGAGAAGGAGAAGCCCGCTGAAAGGCCGATTGCCGCGCCATAGTCATCGCTGATCTTGGTGATCAGCTCACGCGTGCTGACCAGAAGAGCATCGAGCTTTGCCCTCTCGGCGTCGCTTGTTGCAACTTCGATATCGGGGTTGAGCTTCTGCAACGCCTCAAGCAGCGACTTCAAATTGGCATCGATCGTGTCGGCGATCGGTTTCTTGTCGGCTGGCAAGAGCTCGGCCATTCCGGCTTTTTGCCAGAGTGTGCGAAGTCCCTCGACGTTGGCCGTCATCGACTTCCAGGTGTTCCCGGAGCGCCAGTAGATCGCCATGCGTGGACGAGGCGTGGCGTCCTTGCCCTTGTAGAACTGCTCGAGCCGTTGATCGCGAACGGTCTCCGCGCCATGAACGAGGATGCCGAGCAAAGCGGTTATGGCCTCCTTGTTGTCCATGAAGTCTTCGCTTTGCGGGCCGGGATGCTTCCAGCTTCCCTGCACGCCGTCGGGCTTTTCCCAGGCCGCGACGACCTCGCCCGCCTCACGCTGGATGTTACCGGCAATCGCAGCGCCGTAGAGGCATCGGAAGCTGTTCTTCTGCGTCGTCAGGTCTTCCGAACCGGTGCCGTGGAGCACGTATTCGAGCGCAGTCAGCCCCTGCAGCGCGACGCTCTTGCCGGCGATTGCATCGACAGTCGTATCCTTGGGATCGGCTCTGGCGATCAGAGCCTGAACCTGCTTCAGGGCGACGCCCTTGCGATCGGGGTAGAACAGGATGTGCTCGAAGAGATTGTCCTGTATCACTGGTCCAGTCTGAACGATTTCAATGACCGACCAATAGCGGATCATGTCGTCGAGTGCTGACCGCGCCTTGTCCAGCTTCTGCTGCGTCGCGTCCTCGCAGAGGTCCTTCATCGCCGTTGTCAGGCGTGCTGCCGATTGCTGGGCATTGCGATAGCCTGGGCGGATCACCTCATCGACCGCCCGCTGCATGACTCCGGAGACCGCCTCCTCGTTCAGACCGGCTTGCGGTGCGGGAGGAGTCTGGGCGAAGGCAGAAGTAGCAAGGACAAGGGAGAGGACAAGAGGTTGCCAAAGGCGCATCAAAGGGACTCCAGGAATGTAATCAGTGCCTGCCGGTCATCCCCGGGCAGGGATGCGAAAGCGTCACGCGCCTTTTCAGCCTCGCCGCCATGCCAGAGAATCGCTTCGGTGAGATTTCTGGCGCGGCCGTCGTGGAGGAAAAAGCTGTGCCCGCTGACAGTCTGGGTCAGACCTATACCCCATAGCGGCGGCGTGCGCCATTCACGTCCGTTCGCGCTCCCGACTTGTTGTCCGTCCGCGAGACCCTCGCCCATGTCGTGCAGCAGGAAGTCGGAATAGGGCCAGATCAGCTGGAAGGCTTGAGCCTTGTCGGCGCTGTCGCGCCGCGTGACGAACTTCGGCACGTGGCAGGAAATGCAGCCGCTTTGGTAGAAGATTTTCTTGCCCTGAAGGGTCGCGGGGAAGCTCGCCTTGCGGCGGGCAGGAACGGCAAGGTTGGCCGAATAGAAGGTGACGAGGTCGAGGATCGGGCCGGGGGCCTCCTCCTTGCCAAGGCGCTTCTGCACGCCGGTCGGCATCTTCCCGCACTTGGCTTCGGCTTCTGTGCAATCGCCATGCGGGTCGGGTCGGTCCGGCGTCGAAATGCCAATGTCATTGGAGAAGGCATCCGCGCTCTGGTCGCGCACGCTCGCATTCTGTGCCTTCCAACCGAAGCGCCCGAGCGCAACTTTGCCGGTGCGATGGTCGCGTACGATGGCCGCCTTGCCGTGGATGCCGTCGCCGTCCGCATCGTCCGGATCGGCGTGGGCAAGGATGTCCGCTTCAGGGATGGCCTCGATCAGCCCGAGCCCGATCATCGCCGGCGCAACGCGCGGCGAGATCGTCGTTGTTGGGTCGAGTGGCCCATAGCCGAGGTCGGTCACTTCGTATGTCGGACGGCGGAGCGAGATGGTCTCGCCGTCGCCGAGCGTCACGGGCTCCTCGGTGTAGCGGATAGCCATCTTGCCCTCTGAGGGAAGCCCTGGAACCGCAAGATCCTGCAACTGGTGGCCGTAGATTGGGTCCGGGAAATTGACGACTTCGGCGCTGGCAATCGCCCGCTGCTCATCAGGCGTTGTCGCCCGGCGCGACAGGCGCAGGAACATCGAGGTGGCACTGACGCCACCTTCCGGCGGCTTGCCGCGGCCGTCGTTCAAGTGGCAACTCATGCAGGAGCGGGCATTGAAGAGTGGCCCCAGACCATCTGAGGCCTGCGTCGAGGAAGGGGCGGAGACCCAGAGCTTCTTGAAAAGGGCATTTCCGAGCCGGAACGGCTGTTCTTCTTCAAAGGGGATTGTCGCCGAGATATGCGAAAAGGAATCCTGCGTGACCGGATCGATGGAGGTGGCGCCGCCGGCCTGCATCGCTTCGTATTGCTCGGCCTTGGAAAAATCCGTGGTCGGCCGCGTGACATCGGCGACGCGCTTCATATCCGCGTCGGAAAGGTCGCGTCGTTTCGTCGGAAGATCGAACCCGGATGCCAGCGCAACGGAGAATCCGGCAATCGCGGCGCAAAATGCTGCGCAACTGAGAAGACGACGAGCCGGTCTGGGAGGCATTCGAGAGTTTCGGGCCGCTGCGTCGAACGAAGCGGCCCGCCTTTTCACTTATTGGAAGACCGCGCCAGGATTATCCAAGCTGTCGGAACCTTCAAGCTTCACCGTGCCGAGATCGAGTGCGGCAATAACGCGCTGCACCGTCTTGGTCTGGTCGACGAGACCGTCGATGGCGGCCTGAACGACGGCGTTGCCCTTCTTGTTGCCTTCGCCGATCATCTGGTCGTACTTCTCGACGTTCAGACCGCGCTTCGCCATGACATTCATTGCCTTGAGCGTCGCGTCGAGTTTGGCCCGCATTTCCTTGTCGAGCTTCTCGTCCTTGTCTGCGACGAGATCGTGCAGCGACGGTCCCTTCATCTTCGTGCCGTCGACGCGGGTGTAGTCGCCCGTGTAGGCAGCGGCGATGCCGATCGCGTCGTTGAGGTGCGAATTGAAGGTGTTGTCCGAGAAGCAATCATGCTCTTCTTCCGGATCGTGCAGCAGCAGGCCGAGCTTCATGCGCTCGCCGGCCAGTTCACCGTAGGAGAGGGAGCCCATTCCGGTCAGAATGGCAACGAGACCGGCTTTCGGATCGGCTTCGACATGCTTGGTGGCTTCGCCCTCCGGAGCCCAGTTGTTGGTCATTTCCTGAAGGTCGGAGACCAGCAGCGTCGAGGCGGACTTCAGATATTCGGCACGGCGATCGCAATTGCCGTGCGTGCAATTCTTCAGGTCGTAGTCCGTGGCAGGGCGGTTGCCAGCTCCGGGACCGGTGCCGTTCAGGTCCTGGCCCCAGAGCAGGAATTCGATGGCATGATAGCCCGTTGCGACGTTGGCTTCGACGCCGCCGGCTTCGGCCAGCGTGCCGGACAGGAATTCAGGAGTCAGCTTGGACGCGTCGACATCCTTGCCGTCGATCTTGATCGTCTTGTTGGCGATGACATTGGCGACGTAGAGCGCGTTCTCGTCGCTCTCGGTGCCGTAGGACGCATCGACGTAATCGATCAGGCCTTCGTCGAGGGGCCAGGCGTTGACCTTGCCTTCCCAGTCGTCAACGATCGGGTTGCCGAAGCGATAGACTTCCGTCTGCTGGTAAGGGATGCGTGCCTTGATCCACGCGGCGCGGGCAGCCTTCAATGTCTTGTCGGTCGGGTCCTTGAGCAGGGCGTCGATTGCCGCGTCGAGGGCCTTGGCCGTCGTCAGCGAGTCTTCGTATTTGGCATGCGCAACGTCGGCGTAGTGTTTTACAACTGCAGCAGCATCCGGGGCCGCGTAAGCGGGAATGGCCAGCAGAGCGGCTGGGGCCAGCGCCAGCGCCACGGCTGCGCGGAAATTCTTGTTGAGTTTCATGATCCTCTCCTGTGCGGACTTTCCGTCTGAGGTCCGACGAAAAATCTCTTCGCCCAAAAGCAAACTGGTGTCAAACACTCTAGTTTGGAATGATTTTAAGTGTATTCGCGCGGTCTGACGAACCTCTTGTTGTTTTGACACCCCCTGCTTCTCCGTCATTCCGGCCTTGAGCCGGAATCCAGCCCGCCGCGCGTCTGCGGGGCTGAAGAGTTTTTCGCGATCAAGGACTTGATCGCGCTGGATACCGGCTCGAGGCCGGTATGACGGCGATGGGTATCTCGCCCTCAGAAAATCAATTGAGTTGACGGCTTTGTCAGAAGTCTGCCGGCTGAGCGAGGGCTCAGCCTTTCCTCTGCATGCGGCAGAAGAAGAAACCGTCCGTATCGGTGGAGGCGGGTGTCAGCGTGATGGTCTTGCCGTCGGACGAACGAGGACGTGGGCTGTCCTTTCCGAACAGTCCATCCCACGCAGGCAGGGCGCTGACAATCTCGTAGTCGCCGTTTTCTGCGGTGAAACGCCGGACCTGCTCCTCGTTTTCCTGCGGCAGCACCGAGCAGGTCACGTAGATCAGTTCTCCGCCCGGACGGACAAAGGCGCTCGCCTGCTTGAGCGCGTCCTGCTGCTGGGTCGTGCGCTCGTCGAGGTTCTTCGCGGTCAGGCGCCACTTGGTGTCGGGCCGCCGCCGCCAGGTCCCGGTTCCCGTGCATGGCGCATCGACGAGCACCTTGTCGCAGCGATCGCTCAGGCTCTTCAGAGCCTTGGCGTCATCGTGCACCTGGACATTGCGCGTTCCGGCACGCTTCAGCCGTTCGATGATCGGCGCGAGCCGCTTGCGGTCGGCATCATAGGCGTGAACCTGGCCCTTGTTGTGCATCGCCGCCGACATGGCGAGCGTCTTGCCGCCACCACCGGCACAGTAGTCGAGAACCTGTTCGCCGTCTTTTGGGAGCACGAGATCGGCAACGATCTGCGACCCCTCGTCCTGCACTTCGAACCAGCCTTTCTGGAACGAAAGCTCGGCGGTCACGTTTGGCAGCCTTGAGGCGCCTTCGCCGGCGGGAATCCGGATGCCGTAACGCGCGATCGCCGCCTCTTGTGCGCCGGCTCTTTCGAGCGCCTTGACTGTCTTGTCGCGGGTCGCCTTCAGGATGTTGGCGCGCAGATCGAGGGTCGGACGCCCGGCGAGGGCCTGCGCCTCGACGATCCAGTGATCGTTGAAGGCGCTTTCAAACGAGGGCTGGACCCATTCGGGAATATCGCCCTGGATGTGAGCGGGCGCGTCGGCCAGCTGGCGGCTGTTGAAAGCGGAAAGCTGAGCTTGCGAAAGCGGGCTTGGTGCGAACTTGTCGTCTGCGAGTTCCGCGGCGAGGCTTTCTGGCGTGAAACCCCACTGCCGGAACATCACGGCGTGGGCGATAGCGGATGCGCTGTCATCGTCCATCAGCCAGGCGTGGGAGAGGCGCATGCGAAGGGCATCGTAGACGATATTGCCGATCGCGGCGCGATCGCCCGATCCGGCAAACCGATGGGCAAGACCCCAGTCCTTCAATGCATCGGCGACAGGCCGTCTGCGGGCATCGATATCTGCAAGAACCGAAATCGCCCCTTCGAGCCGACCGCCCAACCGCATTCAAACAGCTCCTATCGCCTGGATCAAAATACCGGGCTTGTGAACAATCCGCAGGAAGCGCGACAGACGCAGCGGATAGTACACAAGTCTAGACCGCGTCGTAGACGCGATTGGCGGCAAGAGCAAGCGACCCGTTCGTGTACGGGCGAACGCTTAGCCTATGACTTCGTAGCAGACCTTTGCCGTGCCACTGCTGACCATGCCAATGTTCTGGGCGGCAGCGCGGGAGAGATCGAGGACGCGGCCGCGAATGAATGGGCCACGATCATTGACGCGGACGACGACGCTGCGTCCGTTTTTGCTGTTGGTAACTTTCAGCTTCGTGCCAAATGCCAGCGAACGATGTGCTGCAGTATTGATGGTCGGGTTCATACGTTCCCCGGAGGCGGTTTTGGAGCGAAGTGCGTACCATGAAGCGCCACCGCAACCATTTGCAGCAAATCCTTCAACGGGAAGGATAGTAGAGCAAGCTGCAATTGTTGCTGCGGCGATGACAGAACGGCAGATTTTCTTCAAAACGGATTGTCCCCTCAATTGTTGAACTCACGCCTTGTGGGCGGTGGGAGGGTTGAATCCGGCCAAGTGTGGCGAAAAAGTGCCCCCAATTATCACGGAATATTACAAAGTGTAATATACGTGATGGCTAGATGCGCGGCATGTGCGCCACAGAAAATCGAATGATTGGGAAAAAAGATAATGAAATCAAGTAAAATTAGAACGTTTTTTGCAAGGCCTGATCCACGCAACCAAAGATCACAAAATTAACGAAAATAATTTTGCGCGATTGCCATAATTAGTGCCTCATTTGCGCAAATTCAGAGGCCGTTAACCATAATCAGGCGCTATATTATATGCGCCGAATGCAGGAAGTAGAAATTTCCTACCCTGAAACCGCGCTATTTGTGATCGACAAATACAATCGCAAGACGAAAAGTCTGCCGCCCGCTCTCGCCCCGCAGGCAAGTCGTGATATGCAAGTCGACGGAAGTCGCTGCGGCATAGCATAAAAAACGCCCCGAGCGTGTCCAAAACGGTGACATTCAAACGTCTTTAGCTTGCAAGCGCGCAAGCAGTGCGCGCCTCGTTCAAATTGGGCAGGGAGGCTGCGAAATCATGAGCATACCTTATCGTTGGATCATTGTTTCTGCCGGGGCGTTGATGACCTGCGTTGCACTCGGCGCGATGTTCTCCCTGGCAATCTTCCAGGAGCCAATCGCGACCGAGACCGGCTGGTCGCACGCTGGCATTGCGAGCGCGATGACACTTAATTTCATTGTCATGGGGATTGGCGGTTTCCTGTGGGGCACTGCGAGCGATCGCTTCGGCGCGCGGGTTGTCGTTCTGATCGGTGCTGCCGGCCTTGGCCTGGCCCTTGTGTTGGCAAGCCGCGCGGAATCGCTTCTGCAGTTTCAGCTGACCTACGGGATTTTGGTCGGGCTTGCCGCCAGCACCTTCTTCGCGCCAATGATCGCGACGACGACCGGGTGGTTCGAGGAGAACCGCAGCCTCGCCGTCTCCCTGGTCTCTGCCGGCATGGGTGTCGCGCCCATGACGATCTCACCTTTCGCACGCTGGCTCATTTCTGCCTATGATTGGCGAACCGCGATGCTGCTGATCGGCATCACTGCCTGGGTCCTGCTGCTTCCGGCAGCCTTGCTGGTTCGGCGCCCGCCGGCAGAGGCAGGGGACGGCGCGACCGCCACTGCAACAAGCGGGGAACAACCTTCGCTCTCGCGGGTGTTCCGATCGCCACAATTCATTGTGTTGGGGCTGACGTTCTTCGCCTGCTGCGCTGCGCATTCCGGTCCGATCTTTCACATGGTCAGTTACGCGACGATCTGCGGCATAGCGCCAATGGCCGCAGTCAGCATCTATAGCGTCGAGGGACTTGCGGGGCTCGGCGGCCGGCTTCTCTATGGCGGGCTGGCCGACAGGGTCGGGGTGAAGCCGGTCCTCGTCGCCGGTTTGCTCGTCCAGGCGATTGCGCTTGCGACCTACCTCTTCGTCAGCAGGCTCGGCGAATTCTACGCCCTCGCCATTATCTTCGGCAGCGCCTATGGCGGCGTGATGCCGCTCTATGCTGTTCTGGCGCGAGAATATTTCGGGCCACGCATCATCGGTACGGTGTTCGGCGCGGCGACGATGCTCTCCAGCCTCGGGATGGCCTTCGGTCCTCTTATCGGCGGATGGATCTTCGACACCTTTGACAACTACTCGTGGCTCTTCATCGGATCCGCTCTGGTCGGGCTCGGCGCAGCCGCAATAGCCCTCGCATTCCCGCCGCTCGCACGGGTAAAGGCCGAGCCGGCGCTCGGCGTCTCGATTTGAGGCGTCGCTATCCTCGCCAGCTGTTGCTCTGCATCAGCTGCGCGAGCGAGGCGGGATAGGTCGGGAAGGCGAAGATAAAGCCCGCCGCCTTCAGCTTGGCGTTCGAGACCCGCTTGTTCTCGCCGTAGAAGGACCGCGCCATCGGGGTGAGCTCGGCAGTTTCGAATGGCTGCTCCGGCGGCGGCTCGACGCCCAGCAGCCGGGCTGCTTCGACGATGACGTCCTGAGGCGGGCCGGGCAGATCGTCGGTCACATTATATATGCCGCCGAGCCCACGGTCGGCGAGGAACCGCGTCGCCGCGCCGATATCCTCAACCCGGATCCGGTTGAAAACCTGATCCTTCTTGATCAATCGCCGTGCGGTACCGCGTTCCAGATTGCAAAGGGCATTGCGGCCTGGCCCGTAGATACCGGAGAGGCGGAGAACCGCCGCCGGAACATTGATGGCGGCGCCGATGGCCATCCAGCCGTCTTCTGCTTCCAGCCGCTCCTTCGAGCGGCCGGAAACCGGCGTGCAGGGCATTTCTTCGGTGACCCAATTTCCCTTGTGATCGCCATAGACGCCGACCGTCGAGAGATAGCCGATCCACTGGAGCTTGGGCATCATCTCCTTCAGACGGTCGCCAGCGAGCCTGATCAGCGCATCACCATTATCGCGCGGCGCAATGGATTGGACGAGATGGGTCGCGCCCCGCATCGCCTCGCTCAATTTCTCGTCCAGCACGTCGCCGTCAAACACGAAAGCGTCGATGCCCTGGCCACGCAGGGCAGCTGCCTTGTCTTCCGAGCGCGTCGTACCGGAGACACGCGCGCCGTCCGCCATGAAAGCCTTGGCGATCGCCGTGCCCGAATAGCCGCAGCCGAAAATCATCACTTGCATCAAACTGCTCCCGCCAGGCGCCATTCACTCAGGACATCGCTATCCGACTCATCTGGCCTTTGTGCCGCAAAGGCAGAAAATTCGCCAGCCTCGAGAAGGCGCGACATGGCCCAAATTGCCATGCCGCGTACGACCGGGGAGGGATCCTCTGACAGTTTCCGACACTGCTCGACAAATCGGCGATCGTTCGAATTGCCGGCGGCAATGAGCACATTGCGGATGAACCGATCGCGGCCGATACGCTTGACGGGCGAGCCGCTGAAGAATGTGCGAAAGGCGGCATCATCGAGGCCGAGCAGATACTCGATCGATGGCTCCTTCAAGTCCTCCCGGGCCTGCAGCTTCATCTCGGAGGCCTCATGGGCAAATTTGTTCCATGGGCAGGCGGCGAGACAGTCGTCGCAGCCATAGATCCGGTTGCCGATCAGGGACCGCAACGCCGGGTCGATCGGCCCCTTGTGCTCGATGGTCAGGTAGGAGACGCAGCGCCGTGCGTCGATCTGGTAGGGACCGGGAAAGGCCTTCGTCGGGCAGATATCGAGACAGGCGCGGCAGGAGCCACAGTGGTCAATCTCCGGCGCGTCGATGTTCAGATCCGCGGTCGTGAACATCGAGCCGAGGAAAAGCCATGATCCGTGCTCGCGGCTGACGAGGTTCGTATGCTTGCCCTGCCAGCCGAGGCCGGCCGCTGCCGCGAGCGGTTTTTCCATCACCGGAGCCGTGTCGACAAAGACCTTCACATCCGCCCCGGCGCGCGCCGCAAAGCGTGTTGCGATCTCCTTCAATCGCCCCTTGATGATGTCGTGATAGTCGCGATTGCGCGCGTAGACCGAGATTGCAGCCTTGCCGGGTTTTGTCAGAATCTCGCGCGGATCTTCATCCGGTCCGTAATTGAGGCCGAAGACGACGATCGACCGGACGTCGCTCCAGAGCGTGCGTGGATCGCCGCGCCTGTCGCGGGTCTCCGCCATCCACTCCATCGTTCCATGCCGCCCGGCGTCAATGAATTCGCCGAGCCGCTCCTTGGCTTCCGGTATGGCGTCGGGTCGCGTGATGCGACAGAGGTCGAAACCCAAGGCCTTCGCCTCCGACCGAACGAAGGCGGTGAGGGTATCGCGGCGTTTCTGGTCCTTGTTTTCCATGGCCATTGAAGGCCCTCGTCAGAAATCCAGGTCGGCGTAGTGCGAAACCGGGGTCAGGCCCCGCACGCGCTCGGTGAGCAACGGCCGGAAGGATGGACGCGACTTCAGGCGCTGATACCACTCCTTGACAAGAGGAGCTTCCGACCAGTCGATTTCACCGAGATAGTCGAGAATGGAAACGGCCGAGGCAGCAGCGAGATCTGCATAACTCATGCGGTCGCCGGCCAGCCACTGTCGGGAGCCGGCAAGCCAGCCCAGATATTTCATGTGCTGGCGGATATTCGCCCGCGCCGTGCGGAGGATCTTGGAATCAGGCGCGCCGCCGCCCTGGTCCGCCGTCATCTGCAGCTTGTAGACCCGCTCGCGGGCGAGCGGCTTGGTCACGTCTGTTTCCATCTTCTGCATGAACCATTCCGTCAGCCGGCGAATCTCGGCGCGCTGGAATGGATCTTCCGCCAGGAGCCGGCGATCACGCTTGAGCACGCCGTGCGTCTCGTCGAGATACTCGGAGATCACAGCCGCGCCGCACAACGCCCGCATGCTGTCATCGACATAAACCGGCAAGGTTCCGGCCGGGTTGAGCGCGAGGAAATCCCGGCGCTTTTCCCAGGTCTGCTCCTCGATCAGGTCCGCCTGATAGCCGTACTCCGTCAGGATCAGCCGAACGAAGCGTGATGCGGATGACATGGGATGATGATAGAGCGTGGGCATTGATTCTCGGATTTTTTGAGGTGTGTGGCATGTTGCGGGAGCGCGATGATCATAGCGCCCTAGTCATGACTTATTCGTTGAAGCTATAGGAGCTTGGCCCTTTCAATACAAGCGAGTCGGGTAGCCAACTCCCTGACAAAGGAGGTGGGCGTGCTCGAAAAACGGATTTTTGTTTTCCCGCCCTGCCTTCGTCATTTCCGGACGCCATAACCCCAATCAAAGCCCGACCAAACTCCACGGAGAGAATGTATGGATTATGTGAACTCTATAATTCTAGGCATAATAGAGGGAATTACCGAGTTTCTGCCGATTTCGAGCACCGGCCACCTTATCATCGCTGAGCAATGGCTCGGCCACCGGTCGGACATGTTCAACATCGTCATTCAGGCGGGCGCGATTCTCGCCGTCACCATTATTTACTGGCGTCGCCTCCTGGATCTCGTCCTGGGCTGGCGTGATCCGCGCAATCGCACTTACGCGGCCAAGCTGATCGTCGCGTTTCTCATCACGGCGATCCTCGGACTGGTCGTCAAGAAGCTCGGCTTCCAACTGCCGGAGAATGCGACGCCGATTGCCTGGGCGCTGATCATCGGCGGTATCTGGATGATCTTTGCCGAATGGGCCGCCGCTCGTCGACCGCCTCACAAGGAGATTACCTGGCTCGTCGCCATCTTGGTCGGTATTGCCCAGGTGGTGGCCGGCGTCTTCCCGGGAACGTCGCGCTCCGGCGCCACGATTTTCGTTGCCATGCTGGCCGGCACCGGCAATCGCGCCGCCGCGACCGAATTCGCCTTCCTGGTTGGCATCCCGACCATGTATGCCGCAAGCGGCTACGAACTGCTGAAGACGTTCAAGGATGGCGGGGCTGCAAACGAGGATTGGACGAGCCTCGGCATCGCTTTCATCGTCTCGACGATTGTTGCGTTTATCGCCGTGAAATGGCTGCTGTCCTACATCAGGAGCAACCGGTTTACGGTGTTTGCAATCTACCGCATCATTCTCGGCGCTATCCTGCTCGGCATGGCGGCATTAGGCATGATCGCCTGAGACGCACTTGATCGACGCATCCGAGTCCTTGTGGCGCGGATGCGGATCAGTTCCACTACCGAAAGCAAGGCAAGAAAAAAACCGGCGTGAAGAGCGCCGGTTTTTTATTATCGGCTGATCGAGCCGGTCTCGCAGGGATCGACACCGTAGGCCGGCGAGCACTCACCCTTCACCGCTGCAACCGATCCGGGCGCAATGAAGGAGCCTGCCAGAATAACCAGCGCCGCACACGCAAACAGGAGCGCGATTGACCTACCCATCGAAGAAAGCCTTTCAAAAGTCGTTAGTGCGCCGTCAAGGCGCTGAGTCCATTGGGAAACGCGCGGGGTGTGTAGTCAGTGGAATGACAAATAGCAATAAATGTTCCTGCTAAATTTGGTGTTAATTCCGCTAATTTTTACGTGCGACTTTTATGCAACGAGTGCCGGTCTGCTACAGGGAAAAAAGCGTTCACAACTTCTGCGATTCTGAAAAAACCTTCCACGAGAAACGCCGCCCGTGAAGGTCGCGAGCGGCGTGTTGCTTTGGGAAGGTCGCAGCTCTCAGGCCGCCTTGCCCGATCCGGTGTACTGCCCGTGCGGGCGGTACTGCACGAGGTAAGAGCCGATGACCGAGTTCACCAGCGTCGGTGTGACGCCGATACCCTTCAGTGTCCGGCCTTCGGTTTCTGCTTCCTTCGAAACGACATTGTCCTTCTTCAGCAGACGCACCTGGTCGGCGGTGATCGGCGGTGTGACGAACGGAATAAGCGAGGCGATGCTGCCGATGAGCGAGGCAATGCCAAAGGGAAGCGAAACCAGACGATTCTTGCGCCAGGTTGTCTTGAGCATGACCTCGAGACATTCGCGGAAGGTCAGCACCTCGGGGCCACCAAGCTCGTAAACCTGGCCTGCGGTCACCTTGCCCTCGATTGCCTTTGCCACGGCCTCGGCCACGTCGACGACATAGACCGGCTGGAACTTCGTCTTGCCGCCGCCGACCAGCGGCAGCGCCGGCGCGATGCGCGCCATGTCGGCGAACTTGTTGAAGAAGCTGTCCTCGGGACCGAAGACGACGGACGGGCGGTAGATGATGGCATCCGGCTTGATCGCGTGGATCGCTGCCTCTGCGCGGCCCTTGGTGCGGGCGTAGGCTGAATCGGAGTGCGCGTTTGCGCCGATTGCTGAGATGTGGATCAGCTTGGCGCCGACGCCGCGAGCGGCTTCAGCGACAGCACGTGCGCCAAACTCCTGAACCGCCTCGAAGGAGTTGCGGCCGGCTTCGTGCAGAATGCCGACGCAGTTCACGACAAAGTCGGCTCCGTCGACGGCACGGTCGATGGAGTTGCGGTAGCGAAGGTTTGCCTGAACGAAGGAGATCTGGCCGACATTGCCGAGCGGCTGCAGGAAGCCGGCGAGATCCGGGCGGCGAACGGCGACGCGGATGCGATAGCCGCGCTTTGCGAGTTCACGGACGACGTGCCTGCCGATGAAGCCGGACCCTCCGAACACGGTAACGAGTGGCGGCAGGTTGGCAAGGGTCATGACAGGCTCCTCGAAAGGCTCGGTTGTGTGGTCGATCTGGTTTCGTCTTAGACCAATCGCGACCCGACGAAAAGGGTCATCGCGCCGCAGATCTCACGGCTGAGAACTCGTCTTAGATGCCTTCGACGACGACCATTTCGGCGTCGGCGATTTCCTGGCGGATTTTCGCAGCGATCTGGTATTCCGGCGAATTATAGCAATCGACAGCGTGCTGCATCGAGGGAAACTCGATCACAACATTGCGTGCGCGGGACTTGCCCTCGAGCTCGGTGATCGCGCCGCCCCGGGCGAGGAAGTTGGCGCCATACTTATCGAAGGCTAGCTTTCCTGCTGCGACGTAGTCCTTGTAGCGCTCGACATCACGAACATCGACGCGTGCGATCCAATATGCCTTTGCCATTTCAGGTCCTCCCTGTTTGTCAGACTATTAAAGGGCCGCCGACATTTCGGCGAGGATTGCACGAGCCGCTTCGCGGGGATCGGCTGCCTTCACGATCGGGCGGGCAACGACCAGATGGCTGGAGCCGGCCTTCAGTGCGTCAGCCGGCGTCATCACGCGCTTCTGGTCGCCCTTGTCGGCGCCGGCAGGGCGAATGCCCGGCGTGACCAGCGCCATATCGGGGCCGATGATCTTGCGCACGGCCGCCGATTCCTCTGCGGAGCACACGATGCCGCCCATACCGGCGAGGTGGGCCTGTTCGGCGCGGCGCAAAACCAGCGTATGCGGATCGTATTCGTAGCCGGCCGCGACCAGGTCCTGCTCGTCCATCGACGTCAGTACGGTCACGCCGAGCAGGCAGAGGTCGGAGCCCTTGGCGGCCTCGACGGCGGCCTTCATCGCCTTCGGATAGGCATGCAGCGTCAGCATCGACATGCCCATCTTGACGATGTTCTCGACACCCGATGCAACCGTGTTGTCGATGTCGAGCAGCTTCATGTCGAGGAAGATCTTCTTGCCGCTCTTGGCAAGATCGCGCGCAAATTCCAGGCCGCCGGCAAAAGCCAGCTGATATCCGATCTTGTAGAAGACGACGTCGTCGCCGAGCGTATGGACGATCCTTTCGGCCTCGCCAAGTGTTGGAACATCCAGCCCGACGATCAGGCGTTCGCGTACGTCCATCTCACATCCATCCCTGCCATTCTTCGATAGGCGTCCAGTCGCACGACGGGCGTCGATCCGCAAGGCTGAAACAGTAGAGATTGCCACCGCCTCCCGGTTGATCGCCATCACGCCGGATCGGGCGGCCCTCAAGGTGGCACTTGAGCAGCGTGCCCACGCCTCCATGGCCGACGAATGCGATGGGAAGGGCGGGATTGTGCGACGCGAGGATATCTGTGACGGCGGAAACGATACGCCGCTGGGCGTCGATCGCGCGCTCCCAGCCTTTGAAGCTCGCCTCGGGATGTGCAAAGAACCAATCTGCGGCCTTCTCGAACTCGGGGGGCGGCATGAAACCGGTCGCCGAGCGGTCGTTCTCATGCATGTCGTGGACAATCTCGACGGTCACCTCCGCTGCGGCTGCAAGGATCTCGGCAGTCTCGATCGCCTTTGTCTCGTCGCTGGAAACGATGCGGCGCAGCTGCTTTGCCCAGCGGCGTTCGGCGGCCTTGTGGGCGCGTGCGGCGCCGATCTCCGACAGCCCCCATTTCGGCACGGGAACCGCTGCGTCGATCCTCACCTGCGGATGGGTGACGTAGAGGCCGAACACCGGGTCAGCCGCGTCGGTAGATCCAGAGCTGTGCCGGCGGAATGTTGCGGACGATAAAGTCGAAGTGCTGGATATGGTAGCGATCCGGCCGCGCGATGATCGGCGACACCGGGCCGTAGGAGATCTGGACAACGGGGCGGCCTGCCGGCAAGCGGTCGAGCAGGCTTTCGAGCAGCGCGATGCGCGCCTGCATCGGGAAATTCAAAAGCGGGACGGCGGATACAACGGAATCGAACGTCTGATCCTTCATCGATCCGAGCGTCTTGTCGAGATTGAACGCATCGCCGTTGATGAAGTTCACGCCCGGATAGAGCCGGACCAGGTGCTCGTAGAAATCCGTCGAATATTCGACGGCGACCAGCTTCTCGGGTTTCACGCCGCGACCAAGAATGGCCTTGGTGATTGCGCCGGTACCCGGGCCGAGCTCAAGGACCGGCAGTCCCGAATGCGGGTTGATGACGCTTGCCATCTTGCGGGCCGTTATGGAGGAGGTGGGAACAATCGAACCGACAGTCTTCGGCCCCTGCATCATTCCTTTGAAGAAGCGGATTTCTTCATCGAATTTTTTGCCCAGCCGTTCCTTTAGGCGCAACGCCATGCCCGTCCTCCTAGATATGCAACAAAACAGCCCGCTCTCTAATTGCAGTCAGTTCCGCCGAAAAACAAGGCCTGACGTCGCAATTGGCAAAGTTTGCACCGTAGATGCGACGCGCGGCTAGACGCGCATCGGCATCAGCACATAAAGGGCATCGTCGCCAGCCGTGTCGCGAATGAGCGTCGGCGAGCCGGCGTCGGCGAGCAGGAAGATCGCTTCATCGCCGGAAAGCTGCGCGGTGATATCAAGCAGGTATTTGGCGTTGAAGCCGATTTCCATCGAGTCGGTGTCGTAGCCGACCGCGACTTCTTCGGTTGCGCTGCCGGAATCCGGATTGTTGACGGTGAGCAGCAATTGGCCGTCGGAGAGGGCGAGCTTGACGGCGCGACCGCGCTCAGAGGAGATCGTCGACACGCGGTCGACGGCCTGAGCGAACGTCGTGCAATCGACGCGCATTTCCTTGTCGTTGTTGGTCGGGATGACGCGCTGGTAGTCCGGGAACGTGCCGTCGATGAGCTTCGAGGTCATGACGATCGAGCCGATGCTGAGGCGGATCTTGGCGTCCGAGACTTCCACGGTCACCATCGCATCAGGCACATCGACGAGCTTCTGCAGTTCGCCGACGGTCTTGCGCGGGATGATGATGCCGGGCATGCCCTCCGAGCCGGATGGTGCATCCACGTCGGCGCGGGCGAGGCGGTGGCCATCGGTTGCGACGGCACGCAGCTTCAGGTCGCCTTTGCTCTCGATGGTGTGGAAGAAGATACCGTTCAGATAGTAGCGGGTTTCCTCGGTCGAGATCGCGAACTGGGTGCGATCGATCAGCATCTTGAGATCGGTCGCCTTCAGTTTGAAGGTATGGCTGAAGGTGCCGGCGGTGAGGTCAGGGAAGTCCGACTCCGGCAGGCACTGCAACGAGAACTTGGAACGACCGGACTGGACGGTCATCGAGCCGCCGTCGGTGCTGGTCGCCAGCAGAACTTCGGAGCCATCAGGCAGCTTGCGCACAATGTCGTAAAGAAGATGGGCGGGGACCGTAGTGGCGCCGGCCTGTTCGACATTCGCAGGCGTCGCTTCGGTCACTTCGAGATCGAGGTCGGTCGCCTTCATGTCCAGATTCTGGCCATCGGCGCGCAGCAGGATGTTGGACAGAATCGGGATCGTGTTCCGGCGTTCGACCACGCGATGCACGTGGTTCAGCGACTTCAAAAGGTTGGACCGCTCAATTGTAATACGCATGGGATGCTACCGCTTTCGACCGTTACTGCTTGAGCGCGCATGTTGCGCGCCGCAAGGAATGCCTTTGCCCAAAAGGGACCATAGAGTGGATAGGCAAAATGGCAGGATTTTGAGACCGATTGCAAGAGGCGCGAATGGCCGCGCCAGTGCATTTGCCGTTTTCCGGTGCAATGCACACAGAAATTGCTGCGGCCTTGCCGAACGGCGGGGTCTCGCCCATAAAAGCGGAAACCAGAGGAGAGTATCGATACCTTGAGCAATGACGATGTGATGGCCGATGGCGGCAGGCAACGCAGCTTCCGCCTGCACAATATGTCCGTTCCGGCACGACCGTTGGAGCCGGCGCTTTACCTCGTTGCGACGCCGATCGGCAATCTCGGCGACATCACGCTGCGTGCGTTGGAAACGCTTGCCGGCGCCGATGTGCTGGCCTGCGAAGACACGCGCGTCACCCGCGTCTTGCTCGACCGTTTTGGCATTCAGAACCGCCCCTATGCCTATCACGAACACAATGCCGACGAGGCTGGTCCGCGGCTCCTGCAGGCGCTGGAGGCCGGCAAGTCAGTCGCTCTCGTCTCGGACGCCGGAACGCCCCTGGTCTCCGATCCCGGCTATCGCCTCGCACAGAGCGCCATCGAGGCCGGCTATCGCGTCGTGCCAATCCCCGGTGCCTCGGCACCGCTTGCGGCTCTCGTGGGTTCCGGCCTGCCGAATGATGCATTCTTGTTCGCCGGTTTTCTGCCGACCAAGGACAAGGCCCGTCGCGATCGGCTGGCGGAGTTAGAGGCAGCCCCCGCGACGCTGATGTTCTTTGAATCGCCGCATCGCATTGCTGCGACCCTTGCCGCCGCCGCCGATGTGCTCGGTGCAGACCGGTCGGCTTGCGTCTGTCGCGAACTGACCAAGGCCTTCGAAGAGTTTCGCCGTGGTACCCTAGGGACGCTGGCTGCCCACTACGCCGATGTCGACAACGTCAAAGGCGAGATCGTGCTGGTCATAGGTCCTCCTCCCGAACGGGTGGTCGAAGCTGCCGATGTCGATGCGATCTTGGCCTATCTGGCAAGAACCCTGCCGACCTCCAAAGCGGCAGCCGAGGCATCGAAGCTGACTGGCGTCTCCAAGAAGGAACTCTACCAGCGGCTTCTCGACATGAAGGGCGGCGATGGGCGATAGGGCTGCTGCTGCCGACCGCCGCAGGGCGCTCGGCCGGGGCCAGGTCTCCGAGTATCTCGCTGCTCTTTATCGTATGCTGAAGGGCTATCGCATCGTCGCGCTGCGCTATCGCACCAAGCTCCGGGAAATAGACATCATTGCACGTAAGCGCAACCTGGCGATTTTTGTTGAAGTGAAGGCGCGGCGCGAGGAGATGAGCGCGATCGACGCCGTGTCTCCTACAGCGCAAAACCGCATCAGAGCGGCCAGCGATCTGTGGCTACAGCGACAACGCGATTATGCTTTGCTTTCGCGGCGTTACGACATCGTGGCCATCCTGCCCGGCCGCCTGCCGCGAACTTTCCGAATGCCTTCTGACGTCATTGCAATCGCGTGCAAAAGAATCCGGCTGTAACAGTCCTGTCATGAAACCATCAAGGAGGCGTCATGGAAGGCCTCTATTGCACTCCTCACCCCAACAATTGGTGGAGAGGGATTAGCCATGTTCAAGAAAATTTCTATGGCCGCCATGGCGGTCAGCTTTTCGGCGTCGTCGTCCTTTGCTGCGACCAACATCACCTGGTGGCACGGCATGGGCGGCCGCAACGGCGAAGTCATCAATGAGGTTGCACAGAAGTTCAACGCTGCGCAGTCCGCCTGCGCCCTGACCCCGGTCAGCAAGGGCACATATGAAGAAGCACTTGCCGCCGGCATCGCGGCCTTCCGTTCGGGCGAACAGCCGAACATTCTGCAGGTCTTCGACGCAGGTGCAGCAACCATCATCAACGCCAAGGGAGCTGTCGTTCCGGCCGAAGACCTGATCAAGGACGCCGGCTACAAGTTCGACCGCAATGCCTTCATTCCCGGCGTTCGCTATTTCTACGCCGCCGCTGACGGCAAGTTCGTCGGCATGCCCTTCAACTCTTCCGCACCGATTATGTACATCAATCCGGAAGCGCTGAAGAAGGCTGGCGTCGAAGCTCCGAAGACCTGGGAAGAGTTCGAAGCAATTGCTCCGAAGCTCAAGGAGGCCGGCTATATCCCGCTCGTCCAGTCGCAGTTGACCTGGGAATTCACCGAGAACTTCTTCTCGCGCAACAACATCCAGTTCGCCACCAACAACAACGGCTACGACAGCGTTGTCGACACCAAGCTCAAGGTCACCGATCCGAACCTCATCATGATGTTCGACAAGCTGAAGGCCTGGTCCGACGAAGGCTACTTCAAGTACTACGGCGCCGGCTGGAACGACAACCAGAAGCCCTTCGAAGAAGGCAAGGTCGCTCTCTGGATTGGTTCCTCGGGCTCCTTCGGCGGCCTGAAGAAGACGGCAACGATGCCCTTCTCGGCAACCTTCCTGCCGTATTGGGGTGCGATCAAGGGCGCCGGCACCCACAGCTTCATCGGCGGCGCGGCGCTCTTCGCAATGTCCGGCAAGTCGGCTGAGGAGAACAAGTGCGTTGCCGACTTCTTCCAGTTCCTGACCTCGCCTGAGATCCAGAAGTTCTACCACCAGGCAACCGGTTACGTCGCCATCACCGAGGCAGCCTACGAGCTCGCCAAGAAGGAAGGCTACTACGACAAGGAGCCGGTTGCCGAAGTCGGTATCAAGCAGCTGAAGCTGGATGATGGCGAATGGTCGAAGGGCTACCGCCTCGGCTTCTACCCGCAGATCCGCGAAATAATGGAACGCGAATACGGCCGCATCTTCTCGGGCGAAACCTCCGTCAAGGACGCTTTCGACACCATCGAGAAGGAAGGCAACCAGCTCCTCGAGCGTTTTGCCAAGACTGCCGGCTGATCTAGCCCATTGCTGAAAGACAACGGTTCCGGGGGCGTTGGCCGTCTCCGGAACCGCTTTGCAAAAAGGTCTCGCCATGAAGCGCGTGCAGTTTTCGTCGCCAACGCTGCCTTATCTCTTCCTGCTGCCGCAGATGGCGGTGATTTTCATTTTCTTCTATTGGCCGTCCGTTCAGGCGGTGAAGTCCTCGTTCTTCCTTGAGGATCCCTTCGGCTTCGGCTCCACCTTCGTGGGCTTCGACAATTACAAGGGCATCCTCGAAAGCGCGGAGTACCGCTCGATTGCCGGCTTTACGGCGATCTTCACGGCGCTTGTCACGTTTTTCTCGCTGTCGCTTGGCCTCCTGCTGGCGGTCAAGGCGGACGCTGTCATTCGCGGCAGCTCGGCATACAAGACCGTGCTAATTTCGGTCTATGCGATCGCCCCGCCGGTCGCCGGCCTGATCGGCATGATGTTCTTCGACCAGCACATAGGCCCCTTCGTGCGTTTCGCCGCCTTGTTCGGCTGGGACATGAAGATCGGCCTGAACTACTTCGACACGGCCTTTGCGATGGTGGTCGTCTCCGTTTGGAAGCAGGTCCCGTATAATTTCATCTTCTTTCTCTCTGGCCTTCAGGGCATTCCCGTTTCCGTTCGCGAGGCTGCGGCGCTCGACTGCCGCTCGGGCTTCCGCCGCTTCTGGACCGTCATCCTGCCGCTCCTGGCGCCGACTGCCTTCTTCCTCTTCGTCATCAACGTCACCTATTCGCTGTTCGATACCTTCGGTATCGTCGACGTGATCGTGAAGGACAAGGCCGCCAACAATCCGATCACCCTTGTCTACAAGGTCTACATGGACGGCTTCCGTGGCAACGACCTCGGCGGCTCCTCGGCCCAGTCGGTAATCCTGATGATTGTCGTCTTCGTGCTCACGGTCTTCCAGTTCCGCTTCCTTGAGCGGCGCGTTCACTACAATTGAGGGGGCGCAATGTATCGTCTCAAGATAACCGATCACATTATCCTGCTCCTGGGCGTCTTCGTCATGATGGCGCCCGTCGTTGTCGCCTTCTTCACCTCGACGCACGAGGCGGCCGAAATTCACCGCAACGGTTTGACGCTCAGGTGGGGGAACCATTTCGTCGAGACCTACAATGCGGTCCTGAACCGCGAAGGTGGTTTCACCGGACAGGTGACCGGCATGCGGATGCTGATGAACTCGCTGATCCTCGGTATCGGCTTTGCCGTCGGAAAGATCGTGCTGTCGATGCTCGCCGCCTATGCGATCGTCTATTTCCGCTTTCGACTTGGAACGCTGTTTTTCTGGATGATCTTCACGACCTTGCTGCTGCCGCTCGAGGTCCGCATCCTTCCTTCCTACGAGGTGATGCACCAACTGCACCTCATCAACACCTATACCGGCCTGATCGTGCCGCTACTCGCCTCGGCAACCGGCACCTTCTTTTTCCGGCAGTTCTTCAAATCGATCCCGGACGAGCTGCTCGAGGCGGCGCGCATCGACGGCGCCGGCCCGATCAAGTTCTTCTTCGACGTCATCGTGCCGCTCTCGAAGACGATGGTGGCAGCCATCTTCATCATCATGTTCGTCTATGGCTGGAACCAGTATCTCTGGCCAATGCTGATGACCAATGACGAGAGCTTCTACACGCTGGTACGCGGCATCAAGCAGATCCTGCTGGTCTGGGTCGGCGCTCAGATCCCCGATTACAACGAAGCCTTTGCGATCGCGATCCTCGCGATGCTACCGCCTGTCATCATCGTCGTGGTGTTCCAGCGCTGGTTCATCAAGGGCCTCACCGAAAGCGACAAGTAAAGGAAACGCCGATGGCCGCCATCGAAATCAATCAGGTCTCCAAGATCTATACCGGGGACGTGCATGCGGTGAAATCCGTGAGCATCGACATCAAGGACGGCGAGTTCATCGTCCTCGTCGGCCCCTCCGGCTGCGGAAAATCCACTCTGCTTCGTATGGTCGCGGGACTGGAGGAGATCTCCAAGGGTGACGTGAAGATCGGCAATCGCGTCGTCAACAAGATCGATCCGGCCGAGCGCGACATTGCCATGGTCTTCCAGAACTACGCGCTTTATCCGCATATGTCGGTCTATGAAAACCTTGCTTACGGCCTGCGCAATCGCAAGACGCCGAAGGCCGAGATCGACGCCCGCGTCGCGGAAGCCGCGCGCATGCTGCAACTCGAAGCATACCTCGAGCGCAAGCCGCGCGCCTTGTCCGGCGGCCAGCGTCAGCGCGTTGCCATGGGCCGCGCGATCGTGCGCAAGCCGGCGGCCTTCCTGTTCGACGAGCCCTTGTCCAACCTCGACGCCAAGCTGCGCGTCTCGATGCGCGGCGAGATCAAGCGCCTGCAACGCCGGCTCGGCACCACCTCGATCTACGTTACCCACGACCAGCTGGAAGCCATGACGCTGGCCGATCGCCTGGTGGTTCTGAACGGCGGCGAGATCGAGCAGATCGGCGCGCCGCTCGAGGTCTACCACACCCCGGCCTCGACCTTCGTCGCGAGCTTTATCGGCTCGCCGGCCATGAACCTGCTCAAGGGCGAACTGCATGGCGACAAGCTCGCATTGGGGCCAAGCATGATCGACCTTGCGGGGCTTGCTCCTACATCGGGGCCGGTCACCGTCGGCATTCGCGCCGAGGACCTCCGCCTTGCCGGTCCCGGCGAACATGCCATGACCGTTGCGGTAGACTATGTGGAAGAGCTTGGTTCCCAGCGTCTCGTGCATGGAAATCTGGGCGACCAATCATTGACGGCAGTCCTGTCCCCTGAGACAGAGCTGAAGTCGGAGTTGCGCCTGGTGGTGGCTACCGAGAAGCTGCATTTCTTCAATCAGGAAACGGGGAAGCGCATCGGCGATACCGTGTCTCCGCAGGTCGTCCAGATGAAAACGGAAATCGCCTGACGCCTTGGGCTGATCATTCAAATTGTACCGACCGCCTGTACGGTGCCTTTACGACTCTCTGCTATCCCGACAAGAACTGGATAGCAGCGGGGGTTGCTCATGGGTATTCATGTGATGCTGGCGAGCGTGGTCGCGATGGCCGCACGAGTGGTGCCCTTTCCGAGTCTTCCGCAACCGGCAGCAAAGACCTTCGTGGCGAAGTCCGGGGATAACTTCGTCATGCACGCGACGCCCATCAACCCGGACTGGATCATCAGCGGCGAGCCGCAGGCCCGCACCGGCGAGCATTCGCGCAGCAATGATGATGCGGCATATACGGCGATCTGGGATTGCACAGCCGGCGAATTCCGCTGGCACTTCTACTGGGACGAAACGGTGATGATCCTTGAAGGCGGCGTCCATATTGTTGCCGAGGATGGCACGGAGCGGACGCTGGAGGCTGGCGACGTTGCGTTCTTCGCGGCGGGCACCTGGGCCTGCTGGCGCGTCGACAATTATGTGCGCAAGGTCGCATTCCTGAGAAAGCCGTTTCCGAAGCCGGTCGCGCTTGTCTACCGGCTTCGCAGCCTGTTGCGCGGCGAGGCGCCGAAGAGCGGCATCGCGGCCTGAGGAATTCGCCCGCTCGTCGCCCCGGACGCCATTGATTGGCGTTGCTTTCAAGGCATCTGCAGCCTACATCTGTCCGGCATCAGCTAAGGGACGGAAATGGCCAAGATCAAGAATGTAGCGGTCCAGATGGACCATGTTGCCGGCATCAATATTGCAGGCGATTCCACCTTTGCGATGAGCCTGGAAGCCCAGACCCGTGGCTACAAGCTCTTCCATTACACGCCTGAGCGCCTGAGCTTCAGGGATGGCAATCTGTACGCCACCGTGGAGCCGATGGTGCTGCGCGACGTCAAGGGCGATCACTTCGAGCTGGGGGCGCCGGAACGCGTGGATCTGTCGACGATGGATGTGATCCTGCTGCGCCAGGACCCGCCGTTCGACATGGCCTATATCACCTCGACGCACCTGTTGGAGCGAATCCACCCGAAGACGCTCGTCGTCAACGACCCGGCGTGGGTCCGGAATTCGCCCGAGAAGATTTTCGTCACCGAATTTGCAGATCTGATGCCGAAGACGCTGATCACCAAGGACGCGGCCGAAATTCGCCGGTTCAGGGACGAGATGGGCGACATCATCCTGAAGCCGCTCTACGGCAATGGCGGCGCCGGCGTTTTCCATTCGACCAGGGACGACCGCAACCTGTCGTCGCTGCTCGAAATGTTCGGTCAGCTGTTCCGCGAGCCCTTCATCGCGCAGCAATATCTCCCGGATGTCCGCAAGGGCGACAAGCGCATCCTGCTCGTCGACGGCGAGCCGGTCGGCGCCATCAATCGCGTCCCCGCCGAGCACGACAGCCGTTCCAACATGCATGTCGGCGGCCGCGCCGAGGCGACTGACCTGACGGCCCGCGAAATCGAAATCTGCAAGCGTATCGGCCCTGCGCTCAAGGAACGCGGTTTCCTCTTTGTCGGCATCGATGTCATCGGCGACTACATGACGGAGATCAACGTCACGTCGCCGACGGGCATTCGGGAGGTCCGCAAATTTGGCGGCGCCGACATCTCAGCCCTTCTTTGGGACGCGATTGAGCGCAAGCGCGCCTAGCGCTTGGGTTCGCCGCCTCATGCGCGGTGAGGAGAGCTCTTCCGCAAAATTATAATGAGTTTGTGAGCGCCCGGATTGGCATCGATCCGGGCGTTTCCTTACTTTGTTCTGCTAGTGCAACCAACCACAACTTGACTACAGCGCAGGCTTGAATTCGTTCTTTTATTGTTCTTGTTCCATTCTGTTTTCTATGAAAGATTGCAATTGTCGACAATGATACGTCGTTAAACTGTAGTGTAGTGGGTTGCGGCACAGGGGATTGGGGCATGGTCGCACGCGTCAGCACGGTTGCATTTCAGGGCATTGAGGGTGTTCCGGTCGAAGTTCAGGTCATGGTCGCGCCCGGGCGGGTCGTGACCCAGATCGTTGGGGTTCCGGACAAGGCCGTTGCCGAAAGTCGAGAGCGCGTTCACGCGGCATTGCACGCCTCCGGCCTGGCTCTGCCAGCCAAGAAGATTACCGTCAATCTGGCACCGGCCGACTTGCCGAAAGGGGGCTCCCACTTCGATCTGCCGATTGCCCTCGGCTTGATGGCCGCTCTCGGCGCGATCCCCGCGGACGAGCTCTCCGGCTACGTGGTTATCGGCGAGCTCAATCTCGACGGCACGATCGCTCCCGTTGCCGGGGGGCACTGCCGGCGGCCATTGGCGCCAACGCGATCGGCAAGGGCTTGATCTGTCCGGCCGAGAGCGGTGCGGAGGCAGCCTGGGCCGGTCCCGATATCGACATCCTCGCGCCGCGCAGCCTCATCGCGCTTGCCAATCACTTTTGTGGCACCCAGGTTCCGCCCGTCCGGAACCGGGGATCCGCGCGAATATGGCGAACCTGCCTGATCTAGCCGATATCAAAGGGCAGGAGAGTGCCAAGTGGGCGCTCGAGGTGGCTGCGGCTGGTGGCCACAATCTGCTGATGGTCGGTCCTCCCAGCTCGGGAAAATCGATGCTCGCCGCTCGGCTGCCCTCGATTTTGCCATCGCTTTCGGCTGCCGAACTGCTCGAATCTCGATGATCCATTCGGTGGCCGGACAATTGTCCGGCGGAAAGCTTTCGGATCGACGCCCCTTCCGGACCCCCATCATTCGGCAACATGGCGGCACTGGTCGGAGGTGGTCTTCGAGCGAAGCCCGGCGAGGCGTCGCTTGCCCGCCATGGCGTATTGTTTCTCGATGAGTTCCCGGAGTTTTCGCCGCAGGCGCTGGATGCCCTTCGCCAACCTCTGGAAACGGGCGAGTGCATCATCGCACGCGCCAATCATCGCGTGGCTTACCCCGCCAGCATCCAGCTGGTTGCGGCCATGAATCCGTGCCGCTGCGGCATGGCCGGCGCGCCCGCGGCCCGCGCTGCATGACGGATTATCAAGCGCGCATATCAGGTCCGCTGATGGATCGTATCGACATCCGCATCGATGTGCTCGCCGTTTCCGCTGTCGATCTCATCCGGCCGATGCCGGCTGAAAGGAGCGCGGATGTCGCCTGCCGCGTCGGCCGTGACCGCGATATCCAGCGTAGCCGTTTTGAGGCGGCCGGGCTTGGAGGCGTCGGCACCAACGCTCGCTGCTCAACCGCCATGATCGAGAAATTACGCCGCGCCCGAACCTGCCGGCCTGCAATTGCTCCGCGACGCGGCCGAGAAAATGAGGTTTTCGGCGCGGGGCTACCATCGTGTGCTGAAGGTGGCGCGCACTCTCGCGGGTCTCGACGGTAACGAGACGGTGGCCCGCATTCACTCGCCGAGGCAATTTCCTATCGCATCGCCGGTGAGCGGCCAAGCACGGCTGCCTGAACAGAAAGGGGCGCCGAGGCGCCCCAGATGCTGCAGAAAAGGCGTTGCCTAGCTTCCAAGGCCATCGAACAGCGCGGTCGAGAGATAGCGCTCGGCAAAGGACGGAATGATCACAACTATATTCTTCCCAGCATTCTCGTCTCGTTGGCCGACTTGGATAGCAGCGGCCAGTGCTGCGCCGGAGGAGATGCCAACGGGCACACCTTCGAGCCTGGCGACTTCGCGGGCAAGTTCCAGCGCCTCGGGGCCGCTTACCGTAACGATCTCGTCGTAGATATGGGTGTCGAGGATTGCCGGCGCGAAGCCTGCGCCGATGCCCTGGATCTTGTGCGGTCCCGGCTGGCCGCCGGAAAGGACCGGAGATTCTGTCGGCTCGACGGCGACCACCTTGATGCCGGGCTTCTTCGACTTCAGCACCTGACCGGCGCCCGTAATGGTACCGCCTGTGCCGATGCCGGAAACCAGGATGTCGACCGTACCGTCGGTATCATTCCAGATCTCCTCGGCCGTCGTGCGGCGGTGGATTTCCGGGTTGGCCGGGTTTTCGAATTGCTGCGGGATAATTGCATCCGGGAGCGTCGCAGCCAGTTCCTCAGCCTTGGCGATCGCACCCTTCATGCCCTTCGGACCTTCCGTCAGCACGAGCTCGGCGCCAAGCAGCGCCAGCATCTTGCGGCGCTCGACGGACATGGTTTCCGGCATGGTCAGGATCAGCTTGTATCCCTTCGCCGCAGCGGCGAAAGCCAGCGCAATCCCGGTATTGCCCGATGTCGGCTCGATGAGGGTCGTCTTGCCGGGCGAAATCTTGCCCTGCGATTCCAGAGACTCGATCATCGCGACGCCGATGCGGTCCTTTACGGACGCGATCGGATTGAAGAACTCAAGTTTGGCCAGCAGGTTCGCCTTTACGCCTTTCGCCTTGGCGAGCTTGTCGAGCCGCACGATCGGTGTATCGCCAATAGTTTCGGTGATCGAGGAATAGATGCGGCCGCGGCCAGGTTTCTTCGACATTAGGCTCTCCCTGGGTGAAATGTGCGGAGAGAATAGGGTCAAAGGCGCATGGAAACCAGTCTGGCTTCACCCGCTTGAGGCCATCCTTTGAGAAAAAAACCTTTAAGAACCGAACTTTGCCGGTTGAATTTTTCACGCCGTACGGGTGGCGATAAAGGCTGCCGTACCGGCCAGAATGCCTGCCGCTGTCTTGTTCAGCGCCTGCAGCGCGCGGGGCTGCTTGAGCATGATGCGCGCCCGCGACGCCAGCAGCATATAGGGCACCAGAACCACGAGCAGGACGACGAAGGTGGTTGCCAGGAGGGTGCAGTATTCGCGAGGTCCGACGCTGTTGATATTAATCAGCGTCGGCACCAGGGCGACGTAGAAAAGCATGGTCTTGGGGTTGCCGAGCGTGACCAGCAGTCCGGACAGGAAGCTCATGCCGGCACTGCTTGCCTTCTTGGCCGCGATGTCCTGGGGCAGCAGCCCGGCGGTCCATAGCTTGTAGGCGATGTAGCAGAGATAGAGCGCACCGGCGACCTTGATGACGATGAAGACCTCGGTGAAGGTCTGTGCCACGAAGGCGAGCCCGAGGATGACGGCAGTCAGATAGGTCATGTCGCCCAGCACGAGGCCGAGGCCCATGAAAAACGTCTCGCGAAAATTCGAACCGAGCGCGCGCGCGACGATCGCCGTGATGCCCGGTCCCGGAATTGCCGCCGCGATGAACAGCGCCGCAGCATAAGCTAAAAGGGCGGTGAATGACATGATGTGGACTCCTGCTTCAGCCGCCTTCTACGCCTGCGGCTCGCTCCATTCAAGGAGCGTCGTTCTGTCATCATGCTGCGGTCGCTTGTCGCTATTGACGCTGCCTGTCGCGGTTCTAGTTCCAAGGCGGTGATTATGGCTGGTGGAGCCTGCATCCCCCACCGCGCCGACACCTGCCACCCGCCGCTCGCCAAAGGAGACACTGATGAGCCCCACTGCCGCCGAAAAGCGCAAACTCGCCCCGCTCGCCACCCCCACCGACCTGAAAAGCAATGCCATTCAGGATATTTCGGCCGCCCTGGCGGCGCTGCTGGCGGATGTCTTTGCGCTCTACATGAAGACCAAGAATTTCCACTGGCACATGTCGGGGCCGCATTTTCGCGACTATCACCTGATGCTCGACGAGCAGGCCGAGCAGATCTTCGCCACCACCGATGCGATCGCCGAGCGCGCCCGCAAAATCGGCGGCACGACACTGCGCTCGATCGGCCATATCGGCCGCCTGCAACGCATCAACGACAACGATGCAGACTACGTCACGCCTGAGGACATGCTGGCGGAACTGCGTGATGACAACAAGCAGCTGGTCTCGCTGTTGCGCGAGACGCACGATGTCTGCTCAGAGCATAATGATTTCGCGACGACAAGCCTGCTGGAGGTCTGGATCGACGAGGCTGAGCGCCGCACCTGGTTCCTGTTCGAAACGACCCGGCAGCAGAAGTAGCCGGTCCTTTAAACCTGAAAGGCTCTAAATCATCAGCCCGCCCGCGTACGCAACAGCTGCGCGGGCGTCCAACCAAGGTTCATTCCGGCCGCAGCGACCAGAATGACGGCAGCGCCGACGAGCTGCAGCGGCTGCAAGGCGTGTCCGAAGGCCAAACGGTCCACCAGGATCGCCGCAATCGGATAGATGAATGACAGCGCTCCGATCAGATGGATCGGCAGCTTCTGGATCGCGCCATAAAGCAGCACATACATCAGACCGGTATGCACGACACCCAGGGTAATCAGGATCGACCATGACTGGCCATTTGTGGGCAGCTCAGAAAAATTCACCGTCGGCAGCAACATCAGCACACCGGTCACCACCTGGATCAGCGCGATAAGATGCGGCGGCGTTCCTTTGAGCCATTTTGCCGCGATCGCCGCGAGAGCGTAGAAAAAGGCGGCACCGAGCGCCAGCAGGATACCGAGGCCATATCCCTCATGGCCACCCGCCGCGGCCGGCTTGGCCTCGACGATGGCCGCCATGCCGGCAAAGGCCAGCGTCAGCCAAAACAGCTTTGCGGCGGTGATCTTTTCGCCGAGGAACAGGGCGCCCAGCGCAAGCAGCATGAAAGGCTGCGTGTTGTAGACGGTCGTCGCGATCGAAATCGATGCGTGGCCGTAGGATGCAAAGAGCAGCAACCAGTTGAGCACGATGGCCACGCCGCCGAGGACAGCGATGCCTGCCGATTTCAGGCTGATGACGCCCGGTCGCAGCAGCCCCATTGCCGCGCATACGACAAGCAGGCTGATCGCGCCAAAGAGGCAGCGCCAGAACACCACGCCGCTCACCGGCTGGCCGGACATCACCACGAACCAACCGATTGTCCCCGATATCAGCATTGCGGCGGTCATTTGGGTCGTGCCGGCGCGGATTTCGCTCTGCATCACATCTCTCCATCTCGATGGATGAAGACTATTGCGGCAGTGCGCTGCATTATATAGTTTGCATTAGGTTGGTTGCGGATCTTTCCTGTCATTGTGAGGGATAATGTCTGTTTTGCCTAATGATAATGTGATCGACGATGTCGACCAGAAGATCCTGGAGGCGTTGGCGGAGAACGCCCGCATCTCGTTGAAGGAACTGGCCCAGGCTGCCGGGCTGTCCTCGCCCAGTGCCGCTGAACGCCTCCGCCGCCTGGAAGAGCGCGGGATCATCGCCGCCTTCACGATCGACATCGACCCGGCCGCGCTTGGATATCCGCTGCAGGCGATCGTGCGCGTTCGGCCGCTGCCCGGGCAATTGCATGTCGTTCAGCGGATCATCCAGGAGACGCCTCAGTTCGTGGAATGCGACAAGGTGACGGGAGATGACTGTTTCATTGCCCGGCTCGTCGTCCGCTCGATGCCGCAGCTCGACACGATCCTCGACAAGGTTGCGGAGAAGGCCGAAACAAGCACCTCGATGGTCAAGGCATCGCCGGTCAAGCGGCGTCTGCCTCCGCTTTCGCGCGAGCGGTAGCTCAGAAGTCGGCCATCGGCGAGAGCATGGCTGGTCGATCGAAGGCGATGGTGCCGGGCGCTCGGATCATCAGACGCGTGTGGCTCTCAAGAGGCTTCGCCTGTCCACTCCAGTCAAGCTTTTCCGGGCAAAACAGCACATCGACGATCTCAGCCTCGACGTCGAGTGCACCAATGATCGTCGCGAGCGACGGGATACTGCCGCCGACGACGTCGAGCAGCATGACATGTCGCGGCGCGTCCATCTTCCATGCAACTGCGACCCGTTCCCGTTCCAGCCAGCTGATCCTGACGCCAGGATCGAGCTGGGTGTTGATCAGAAACATCGCGGCGCTCTCGCAAACGGCGAGCACGTCCGAGACCGGCTGACGCGTCTTCAAGGCGGCGCTTAACATCTTCAGGTCTGCCGTTTCTCGCGGATTGAGACGCCGGGCCGACCTCTGTGCTTTCGGTACCGTCGGTGCCTTGCCGGAATAAGCGTGCAGCGGCAGCACGCGAAAGCCGTAAGGTCCATAGAGCGCCGGCTTGTCGGTGTAGAGCACGATGGCTTCGAAACCCTTCTCCTCGCACCAGGCGAGCGCCTTTTGGGTCAGGTCGCGATACAAGCCGCGCCCACGCCAAGGCGGGCGAACCGCACCGGACTGGAAGGCGGCAGCATTCAGCGGTCGACCGTTGATAACAAGCGGCATTGCAAAGGCCGAAAGATTGGCGGCAAGCAGGCCATCGCCGTCAAACCAGCCGAAGGGCATGCTGCTCGGGTCCGGCCCGCCCATTTGCTGCAACGGTCCGATATCGATAGCGAATGTGTCCTTCAGGAGATCGACCAGTGCCTGCCAGGCCTTGAGGTCGCCGAAATAGTCTCGGCGGAAGGTCAGGCCGGAATGATCGATACCCTTGGAGGTCATACGCCGGTCGAGCCGAAGCCACCAGCGCCGCGCGCCGTGGCACTCGCCTCGGAGATTTCGCAGATATGGGCCTGGATTGCCGGCGCAATCACCATCTGCGCGATGCGCATGCCCCTTGTGATCTCAAACGGCTCTTCGCCGAGATTGATCAACAGGACTTTTACCTCGCCGCGATAGTCGCTGTCGATCGTTCCCGGCGTATTGAGGCAGGTGAGGCCGTGCTTGAAGGCAAGGCCGGAGCGCGGGCGTACCTGGCCCTCGAATCCTTCCGGAATTTCGAAGACGAAGCCCGTCGGCACCAGCGCACGCTTGCCAGGCTGTAGAATGGTCGGCGCGTCGGCATCAACGGCGGCGCGCAGGTCCATGCCGGCCGCCCCCTTGCTTTCGTAAGTGGGCAGATCGAGGCCCTGGCCATTGGCGAGGCGGATGATGTTGAGTGTCGGGCGCGTATCGGTATGGATTGTCATGGGGCATTAGTTTGCGCCCGATGCGCCAAGGTCAATTGCAATGACGGGCTTTAATCGCTAGATACGCCGCAATTCCACAGGATTCACATCATGGCCGAAAGTCTCGCCGAGGCGGTCTCCCGCCGCCGCACATTCGCTATTATCGCGCACCCGGACGCGGGTAAGACCACGCTCACCGAAAAACTGCTGCTGTTCGGCGGCGCCATCCAGCTTGCCGGCGAAGTCAAGGCAAAGAAGGATCGCATGCAGACGCGCTCCGACTGGATGAAGATCGAGCGTGAGCGCGGCATTTCCGTCGTCACCTCGGTCATGACGTTCGAGTACAAGGACAATGTCTTCAACATTCTCGATACGCCCGGCCACGAAGACTTCGCCGACGACACCTATCGCACGCTGACGGCCGTCGATGCCGCGGTCATGGTGATAGACGCCGCCAAAGGTATCGAGCCGCGGACGCTGAAGCTGTTCGAAGTCTGCCGCATGCGCGACATTCCGATCATCACCTTCATCAACAAGATGGACCGCGAAAGCCGCGACCCGTTCGAAATCCTGGATGAAGTCGAGGAAAAGCTGGCGCTCGATTGCGCGCCGGTGACGTGGCCGATCGGACGGTCGAAGACCTTCTGCGGCTCCTATCACCTCGCAACGAACGAGGTGCGCGGTGCCGACACGCAGGAGATCATGACGAAGGTCACCGATCCAGAGATGGTTGCCCATCGCTTGCCGGAAAACGAGCGCGACGCGTTCGTCGAGGAGACGACGCTGGCGATCGAGGCCTGCAAACCCTTCGACAAGAAGGCCTTCCTCGAAGGCCATCTGACGCCGGTTTTCTTTGGTTCGGCGCTGCGCAATTTCGGCGTTCGCGACCTCATTGACGCGCTCGGCGAGTTTGCGCCGCCGCCGCGCGACCAGGTGGCCGATATCCGCACCGTGCAGGCGACCGACAACAAGATGACCGCCTTCGTCTTCAAGATCCAGGCCAACATGGACCCGAACCATCGCGACCGCATCGCCTTTGCCCGCATCTGCTCCGGCAAGCTCGAGCGCGGCATGAAGGCTCGCCTGTCGCGTACCGGCAAACAGCTCGGTCTCACCGCGCCGCAGTTCTTCTTCGCCTCGCAGCGCCAGCTGGCCGATACGGCCTACGCCGGCGACGTCGTCGGCATTCCCAACCACGGCACGCTGCGCATCGGCGATACGCTGACGGAAGGAGAGTCGCTGGTGTTCCAGGGCGTGCCGAACTTCTCGCCGGAAATCCTGCGCCGCGTACGTCTGGAAGACGCCATGAAGGCGAAGAAGCTCAAGGAAGCGCTGCAACAGATGGCTGAAGAAGGCGTCGTCCAGCTGTTTTCGCCGGAAGATGGTTCGCCGGCTATCGTTGGCGTTGTCGGCGCCCTGCAGCTCGATGTTCTGAAGGAGCGCCTGATGGCCGAATATGGCCTGCCGGTTTCCTTTGAAATGTCGCGCTTTTCCGTCTGCCGCTGGATTTCGGCCGATCAGCCGGCGGAGCTCGAAAAGTTCATCACCGCGCGTCGCGGCGATATCGCGCGGGATCTGGATCATGATCCGGTGTTCCTGGCGCAGGACAGCTTCTCGCTGCGTTACGAGGCCGAGCGCTATCCGGCGATCAAGATGGCCGCCCTCAAGGAATATCACGCCGTCAAGGCGGCGTGATATTGGATTGGATGCAACGATCTGCCATGATGCCGTTCCGAAAGGGAGCGGTTCATGGGTTGCGAGAATGAAATCAGGGAAAATGAGGTCGCGGTTGAAGTGCCCCCGGCGACCGACGCTGGCCTAGTGTTCATCGGGCGTATCTCGACGCCCTGGACCTCGCGCATGGAGACACCGCGCCAGGGGCGGCACGACGGTCCGCTCTGCAAAATCGAGATATTCGAGCCTTGGAGACAGGCTCTCAGGGGCGTGGAAGCCTTCGAGCGGCTGGAAATACTTTATTGGCTGGATCGGGCGCGGCGCGATCTTGTTCTGCAAAGCCCCGCCAATAGCGGAAAAGTCCATGGCACGTTTTCGCTTCGCTCGCCGGTGCGGCCAAATCCGATCGGTACCTCGATCGTCAAGCTGGAAGGGGTCGAAGACGGCGTCTTGCTGGTGCGGGGGATGGATTGCCTGGATGGGACTCCGCTTCTCGATCTGAAGCCCGATCGCACGCTGTTCAAGCCGATCGCGCCGCCGCAGCCTGGCGATTTCCAGACCGGCGACGACGTAGCACATTATTGCAGGAAAGCCTGACGGTCAGTCGACGGCGATCATGACATCAGAGGCCTTGATGACCGCATAGGCGTCGCCGCCTGCGGCAAGCCCGAGTTCATCGACCGCTTCGTTGGTGATTGAGGCCGTGACGATGGAGCCGCCGCCGATATCGATCCGGACGTGCGCCGTGGTCGCACCCTTCTTCACCTCGACGATCTTTCCCTTCAAGCGATTGCGTGCACTGATCTGCATCGACGCCTCCTGTTTTGCGTGCGGAGTGTGGTGGCTGAGGTGTGCTGCTGCAATTTACTCGCCGCGCGGGTAGCGCTGGCTTTCCTCCAGTACGTTCAGATCCATGTGGTTGCGCATGTAACGCTCTGACGCCTTCTGCAGTGGCTGGTAGTCCCAAGGGTAGTACGCCCCATTCCGCAACGCTTCGTAGACCACCCAGCGGCGTGCCTGGCTTTCGCGCACGGCGGCATCGAAATTCTGCAGGTTCCAGCGTTTCTCGGCCAGGGCTGTGAGCTTCGCCAGGACGTCGGCATACCCGGTATCGCCGGCGAGGTTGATCAGCTCTTTCGGGTCCGCCTCCAGATCAAATAGCATCGGCGGGTCCTTGTCGCAGAGCGTCAGCTTGAAGCGGCCATCCCGCAGGCAGACGAGCGGCGCTTCCGACCCTTCCGCGGCATACTCCATGGGCACCGGGCCACGACCGCCAGTGCCTGTTGCAAGTGGCGTCAGGTCCTCGCCATCCGTCCATGGCGCCAGCTTGGCAATGTCGATGCCCGCCAGTGCCGCCAGCGTCGGGGTCACATCAAGCGTCGAGACAGGCTGCCGGATAGAGGCCGGTGTCCAGCCCAGCGCCGCGATCGTCAGAGGCACCCGCGATGAACCGTCGAAAAAGCACATCTTGAACCAGAGGCCGCGGTCGCCAAGCATGTCGCCGTGGTCGGAAACGAACAGAACGATCGTATTGTCCGCCATCCGCCCGCGCTCGAGCACGTCAAGGATCTCGCCGATCTTGTCGTCGATGTAGGAGATACTGGCGAAGTAGCCCTGTCGCGCGCGCCGGATCTGTTCCGGCGTGATGTCGAAGGCATCATAGTCACAGGCTTTCAACAGACGCTGCGAGTGCGGATCCTGCTCGTCGAACGGAATTGTGCCGACCTCAGGATCCAGCGCTGGGGAATTCTCGTAGAGGTCCCAGTACTTGCGGCGCGCGACATAGGGGTCGTGCGGATGCGTGAAGCTCACCGTCAGGCACCAGGGGCGGTCGTCGTGACGGCGCGAGAGGTCGTAGAGCTTGCGGGTCGCGTTGTAGGCGACCTCGTCATCATACTCCATCTGATTGGTGATTTCTGCAACGCCGGCACCCGTCACCGAGCCGAGATTGTGGTACCACCAGTCGATGCGCTCGCCGGGCTTGGTGTAGTCAGGCGTCCAGCCGAAATCGGCGGGATAGATGTCGGTCGTCAGACGTTCCTCGAAGCCATGCAGCTGGTCGGGGCCGACGAAATGCATCTTTCCCGACAGGGCGGTATGATAGCCCGCCGCCCGCAGGTGGTGCGCGAAGGTCGGGATATCGGACGCAAACTCGGCGGCATTGTCATAAACGCGAGTCCGGCTCGGCAACTGCCCGGACATGAAGGATGCCCGTGCCGGGGCGCAAAGCGGACTTGCCGTATAGGTGTTGGCGAAGCGCACCGAACGCGCTGCCAGGGCCTTCAGATGAGGCGCGTGAAGAAAATCAGCCGGTCCGTCTGGAAACAGCGTGCCATTGAACTGATCGACCATCAGAATGAGAATATTCGGGCGCGCCATGCGTATCGTCCTTCAGTTTGCGAGAGCGGGAACTTAGCCGCGTCTGCGGAGGTCTTCTAGTTGGCATCGACTGCTTAGAGTTCGAGAGCCCCTCACGTTTGCCATCTGTTTGATTTATTGATTATCAATATCGCATGACCTGTGAAGTAGGCATTTTTTGACGTCTCCTCTAAGGAATTTTTATGGAAAGCCGTCGTCTCGATCTTGGGTGGATGCGCATCTTCGCGGAAATTGGCAAGACTGGGAGCCTGTCGGCGGCGGCAAGTGTTCTTGGCCTGACTCAGCCGGCCGTGAGCTATCAGATCCGTCGTTTGGAGGAGCAACTCGGCGTCAGCCTGTTGAAGCGGCAGCATCGGGGAGTGGAGTTGACGCCGGAAGGCCAGCGTCTCCTCGATGTCGTGGCAAAGAGTGTCAGCGACATCGATGAACTGGCGCGGCGATTCGCCAACGAAGCAGATCGGCCGATCATCCGGTTGCGCACGGATTATGCGTTTTCCGCGCTATGGCTGATTCCGCGCATGCATGCGTTCCGCGCCCTTTACCCGAACGTCGATATTCAGATTGTCGCGACGCAGCGAGTGCAGGGCGGCCGCTCTGATGACGGCGATGTTGCCGTTGTCTTTGGTACGCGCGCGGAGTTCGAGCGCCAGGCCGTTCTGCTCTTGCCGGAAAGGGTCACGCCCGTCTGTACGCAGGGCTTCCTTGATCGCCATGGCGCTATCGTCACGCCGGCTGACCTTGCCCGCGCACGCCTGATCCATCTCGATGCGCCGGAGCCTTCGCCTTGGTTCGATTGGCGGCGGTACTTCGCGCAACTCGGGGTCAGTCGCAATCCTAACGCGGGGCAGGGCGATCTGAGCTTCAACACATACTCTCTGGTCGTGCAGGCCGCTATCGGTGAGCAGGGCGTTGCCATCGGATGGATGGGCCTCGTCGACCCGCTGCTCGCGTCGGGGATGCTGAGAACCGCAGGCCCGACGCTGGAGGCGACGGACCGGGGTTACTGGCTGTTGCCGCCGCGAACACTCGACGCTCAAAGCGATCTGCTCACGGCATGGCTTATGGCAGAGGCGGGAATCGTCTGAACTCGCGCTCAGGCAGCCAGGTCATTGAGGAAGTCGTCGCACCAGCGCGACACGTCGTGCTCAAGCAGATAGTCCATCATCCGCTGCCAGCGCTCGCGGCGCTCTTCCATCGGCATGTTCAGGGCGCGCGCCAGCGCGTTGGCCGTTCCTTCGATATCATAGGGATTGACCAGCAGCGCGCCGCTCTTCAATTCGCGCGCCGCGCCTGCAAAGCGGGAGAGCACCAGAACGCCGGGATCTTCCGGGTCCTGCGCTGCGACATATTCCTTTGCCACGAGGTTCATGCCGTCGCGAAGCGGCGTGACCAGTCCGACTTTGGCGAGCCGATAGAGACCGGCGAGGATTGGGCGGCTGACGGAGCGGTTGATATAGCGGACCGGCACCCAGTCCACGGTTCCCAAGGCACCGTTGACGCGGCCTGCCTGCTCCGCGACGGTGCGTTGCATCTGTTCGTATTCCGGCACCTCCGACCGCGATTTCGGGGTGATCTGGAGATAGGTGACCTTGCGCTGGTGGGCCGGATTGTTGACGACGAAGCGCTCGAAGGCATCCAGCCGCTGCGTGATGCCCTTGGAGTAATCCAGCCGATCGACGCCGATGATCAGGTCGCGGTCCTTGATGCTCTGCCGCGCCCTCTGCACCATGTGATGGCTGCCGGCCCTCTTGGCGAACTCGGCAAAGGCGGCCGTCTCGATGCTGATGCCGTAGGCTCCGCCCTTGAAGACCTTACCATTCGCCGTGAAGCGGCCGTCGCCGATGGCATCGCCCATATCCTCGCGGCGAAGGCAGCCGGCGAAGTTCTCCAGATCGTGGTCCGTCTGGAAGCCGACAAGATCGTAGGCCGCAAGTCCGTGCATGATCTCCTCGTGAACCGGCATGGTGTAGAGCACATCGGCGGGCGGCCAGGGAATGTGCAGGAAAAAGCCAATGCGGTTCTTGAAGCCCATCTGCCGCAATTCCGCGGCCAGCGGAATCAGATGGTAGTCATGTACCCAGATGATGTCGTCAGGCTTTAGCAACGGCGCCAGCCGATGCGCGAAGAAGCGATTGACGCGGAAATATCCCGCCATCTCCTTGCGGCCGTATTCCGCAAGGTCCAGCCGATAGTGACAGATCGGCCAAAGCACGCGATTGGCGAAGCCGAAGTAGTATTCCTCGACGTCCTTGCCGGTGAGATCGGTCAGTGCATAGGTGATCTTGCCTTCCTCCGTCAGGGAGAGCGGGCCGGGCTCGTTGTTTTCGCTCGACTTGCCGGACCAACCCATCCAGATACCGCCGCGTTCTTCTAGCGCCGCCTTCAGCGCCACCGCCAGTCCGCCGGCCGAGGCTGCGCCCTCCTTCACGGGAGCTGGCACGCGATTGGAAACGATGACGAGACGGGACACGAAAATTCCTTTCCTGGGAGGGCAGCACGTGGTGCTTGGGATCAAACGGCGAGCTGCGCGATCAGTTCCCGCACCGCCGACGCCGAAGGCAGCGTCAAGGCGGCGGTGGTGTCGGAGGGCGAGCCGACCCGAACGGAGAGGCCGCCCTGGCGATTGGCGACACGGAACATCGCCTCATCCGTGACGTCGTCACCGATGGTAATCGGACGCCTGCCGGCAAATGGCGGCATCGAAAGAAACGCCTCTATGGCCTGACCTTTGTCGGCGCTGGCCGGTCGGATTTCGAGAACCATCTTGCCGCGCTGCAAGGTCCAGTCGGGCCCTACCTTGGACAGCATCGCCTCCATGATCGGCTCCACCTCTGCCTGCCTCTGCGGCACAAGGCGATAGTGAGCGGCAACGGCGGCGCCTTTGTCTTCCACGATGACACCGTCCAGGCTTTCAGCCGCCCTGCGAAGATCCGCTTTCATCGCTTCGAATGCGCCAGTGGTCTCGGCTTTCGCGACGCTGCCGTCCGGTCGACGGAGTTCGGCGCCGTGTAAGCCGGCGATCGGAAAACGAAATGGCGCAAACAGCGCGTCGGCATAGGCAAGCGCTCGCCCTGTTACCAAGGCAAGCGCACCGCCAAGCTTTCGCGAGACCGCGTCAAGCGCCGCCGGCAAAGACGGCGGCACGACAATCGCGTCCGGCATCTCGGCCAGGTCAAGCACCGTCCCATCGATATCGAGAAAAAGAGCGCAGTCTTGAGGGGAGGACGAAAGGGCGCTCAGCAATTCCGTCTGCCCCGAGGCCGGTTGCGGCATCGTGGCAGGAAATGGCTTACTGGGGTATGACATGGTGACTTACCTATGTCGGCATCGGCCGAAGGCAACCCATTTTGGCGTAAAACGCGAGAAAATCTCAGGTTTTCGCGTTGGATACCAGTTCATTCAGCCGGCATTGCAGCGGAACGTCCGGCGAAGAAGGCCCTGGCCCCGGCGGTGAAGGCAGCGCGCTGGTCGGCCCGCGTATAGAACATGTGGCCGCCACGATAAACCTTCAGCGCCACGCGCTCGCCGGCAAGCGACGCCGGCAGGTGGTCGACAACATAGCGGCTCACCCCATAGGGCGTCACGAGATCGCTATAGCCATGGGCGATCAGCAGGCGGAATTTCGGATTGGAGGCGAGAAGCTGGCGGATATCGTCGGTAACGCTCGCCTGCCGCATGGAACCGCCGCCACGCCCGCCCCATTCCCACTTGCGATTGATATCGCTGTCGAGCAGCGAATAGGTCATCTCGGTCTTGAATCCGAGTTCACTGCGCGCATAGTCGGCGAAGGCCCCGCCATAGGCACGGGTGAAGCCGTCGAGGATGGCGTCGTCGCCGCGATCGGAGTCTGATTCCGGATAAGGATCGGGCGTCGAGAACGCCGCGTCGTAAGGGCTGACAACGCGCCCGTCCTGCCCTTCTGATTGCTTGGCGTAAGCATTTCCGAGGAAGCCACGGTTCTTCTCAACGACATCTGAGGGGATCCCGGTCATGCCGGCAATTTTCTCGTAAAAGGCCTTAGCGGCTTCGCCTGTTGGCGTCGGGCCGGCGAGTGTCGTGAGATAGTCGCCAAGCGCAAATTTCTCCGCATCGCGCTGTTGCCCTTCATCGAAAGCGCTGCGTCTGTCCATGTGCGCTGCTGCAAGCGAGGGGAATTCGAGTGCCGCGCCGAGCGCAAACTGATCAGCATTGAACATCAGTTGCCCCTCGAGCAGCGGCGAAAGCATGATCGCGCCCGAGACGATAATGCCCTGGCTGTCCTTCAGGGCGCCGGCCACCTTGGCGGCGCGAAAGCCGCCATAGCTCTCGCCGAGAAGATACTTGGGCGAACCGGATCGATTGTTGTGAGTGACATAAAGAGCGATCGCCTTCGCGATGCTCTCTGCGTCGGAATTGACGTTGTAGTATTTGGAGGCGTCGTCGGCCTTGGCGGTCCGGCTCCAGCCAGTTCCGATCGGATCGATGAAAACAAGATCAGTAAAGTCGAGCCAGGTGTGCGGGTTGTCGACCAACTTCGCGTCGGCCCCATCGTCGCCTTTCGGGCCGAAGTCCAGGATACGCGGCCCCATCAGGCCGAGATGCAGGAATGCCGACGCCGCACCGGGGCCGCCATTGAAGGCAAAGGTCAGCGGGCGGTCGGGGGCGCCTTTCTTGGCGACATAGGCCGTGTAGAATATAGCGCCTGTTTTGGTGCCGTCTTGCGCGAAGAGATCAAGCGTTCCGGCCGTGGCCACATAGTCGAGCGTCCGGTCGCCGATCTTCAGTGCGTGTTGGGTGACCGAGTCCTCCGGCAGCAGCTTCAGTACGCCGTCGCTCGATGAGGCCCGTGTGGCAGGTTCGCCTCGACCCTCCTGCGACATGGCGGGTGCGAGTGGCGCCAGCAAGGCTGTTGCAAGCAGGATGGCGGATAGGAAACGCAAAACTTGTCCTCCGACGGAAGCGGTATTGGAGGCGTAACCTAAACATCGCCGTCTGGCGGGAGAAATCAACAGATGGTGAGGGGGGCGTTAGTCCATTTTTTCGATCGTCTGCGCATTCACATATTCCGCGCGGCCGGCGTTCCAGCCGTTGATCGCAGCCCCGGCGCCAAGCGCGACGAAAAGCACGGCCGACCACGCAAAGCTGCCGGTCCAGCCGCGGATGAGCCCGACGACCAGCGGGCCAATCGCCGCAAGCAGGTAGCCCACGCATTGCGCCATGCCGGAAAGATGGGCCGCCACATGCGGATCGCGGGAGCGCAGCACGATTGTCGTCATGGCGACGGCGATCAGGCCGCCCTGGCCGATGCCCTGCAGCACGGCCCAGACCCAGATCGTCGAGAGCGGCGCAAACAGTAGGCCGAGCAAGGCGACGACGGCGACGGCACAGAGCGACGCGTTGATCAGTCGCTGATCCTTGCCCCTCACGGCGATCTGCGGAGCTACAAGGCAAGCCGCGGCCTGAACCATCACCGATACCGAAACGATCGCTCCCGCGGTGACACCGTCAACGCCGCGCTCGCGCAGGATGGGAACGAGCCAGCCGAATACGCAATAAGCCAGAGCAGACTGCAGGCCCATGAAGAGCGTGACCTGCCATGCCAGCCGGTCTCGCCAGAGTCCTTGGACGGAAAAGCCGCTGCGCTTGACCTGGCTCTTGGTGGACAGCACTTGCGGCAACCAGATGATCCCGACGATCAGCGCGGGCAGCCCCCAGGCGGCCAGTGCGCTGGAGAGCGAGTCGCCGAGAACGTGCTCGAGCGGCAACGTGAAGCCCGCAGCACTTGCCGCGCCCGCGCAGAGCGCCATCGTGTAGAAGCCGGTCATCAGCGCGGCGCGATCGGCAAAGTCACGCTTGACCAAGCCAGGCAGCAGCACGTTGCCGACAGCAATGGAAGCGCCGGCGAGCGCGGTGCCGATAAACAGTAGCGGAACGGATGAAAGGCCCCGGAGCGCTGTCCCGAGGGCCAGCAGGATGAGTACCCCCAGAAGCGTACGCTCTGCTCCGATTCGTTGGGCAAGCCGCGGCGCCACTGGCGAAAAAGCACCGAGGCAGACGACGGGCAGGGTGGTCAGCAAGCTGGCGCCGAGCGACGAGAGGCCGAGTTCCGTCGTGATTTCGGGCAGCAGCGCGGAGGCGCTGGAGAAGACCGGCCGCAGATTGAAGGCGATCAGGACGAGACTAACCCCGAGAAGGAAGCGTGCCGCTGCACTGCTGCCCACTGGGGGTTGTGGTTGGGGAACGCTATCGGCTTCGGCATCGATAAGTTGCTCGTCCGCGAGGTCGTAGACCTCCGCGGAGTCCTGAAGGGGGGTGGTCATGAATGGAGCATCCGGTCGAGAGCGCTGATGATGGGAGCCATGAAGCGGCGAACGGCCGCGTCGGCCTGTTGCGGATCGCCGGTGGCGATCGCGTCGATGATGTCGGCATGCGCCTGCAGATCAGGCTCGGGAATCTCATTGTCCAAAGTCGCCGCGATGGTTTCGGCGATCGAGGCGGAGAAGAACTGATAGATCTCAACCATCGCGCGGTTGCCGGAAGCCGCAATGACGGCTTGGTGGAAGGCAAGGTCGCGTTCGACGAAGCCGCTTTTGTCGCCGCCTTCGAAATTGCCCCGCTTGGCGAGAAGCGCCCTCAATTCCGCAATGGTTTGCGGAGTTTGTCGTACCGCGGCCAGCCGCGCCGCCTCGACATCGAGTGCACACCGGGCCTCGAAGAGATCACGCAGACCGGCACGACGCGCCATGGTGAGCGGCAGCCTCGTATCGGTGGTAGACAGCACGTAGGTTCCGGAGCCCTGCCTGGTTTCGAGAAGGCCCTGCGACACCAGCACGCGGACGGCTTCCCGTATGGTGCCGCGGCTGACGGAGAGCATGGACGACAGCGTTGCCTCGTTGGGCAGTTTTTCCCCAACGGCCCAACGCTTACCCAATATCTCGGCGCGGATTGCCTCGATGGCCGTGTCGGCAAGCTTCGTTTTTGCGAGTGGTTGCATCGTCGGTATTCGTAAAGTCATTTGATGACTTTACGAATACGCCAAGATCGTGGGCGTCGTCAATCCTGTGATGGAAAATGAAAAGGGCCGCTCGAGGCGACCCTTTCCATGAGTTCTGGCCTGTAAATGGCCGGACCGTCAAAGCGATCCTAGGAAGGTGGGGCTTAGAGCGAGGGCTGCCTCGCTTTCATCACCACTTCCATGCCTTTTACGAGGTCTGAAATCTCATTAGACATTGGATCACCTTCCTTTCGTTCTGTTGTCGATGGAAAGAAGGTAGGATGATTCGTCCGCGATGCAAGAAAAAACCTCGGCCGAGTCGCTGCCACATCTTCAGGAATGCCCGATTTCATTTCCTCGCTGTCGGGAATACGCCAACGTTTACAATGAAATGTTGTTTCGTTGTGGCGATATACAGATTTAGTGGTAGCGCCTGTGGATAAGCCGGCTCAATGTGCGGCCTTGATGAAGGTGCCGTTCTGCAGTTCCCGCATCGCCTGCATGATCTCCTCTCGCGAGTTCATGACGATCGGCCCATGCCAGGCGACCGGCTCCTCGATTGGCTTGCCCGAAACGAGCAGAAAGCGGATGCCTTCGTCGCCGGCCTGCACGGTCACTTCATCACCGCTGTCGAAGACGACGAGCGTGCGGTTGCCGGACATATCGCGAATGTTCAACTCCTCCCCGTTGACCTCCTTCTCGACGCGGACGCCAAACGGCTTGGAGGCGTCGCGGAACGTTCCGGAGCCAACGAAGATATAGGCAAAGGCGTTGCGATAGGTGTCGACGGGCAGGCGCTTCTTCTTGCCCGGCGGCACCGAGACGTCGAGATAGATCGGTTCGGCAGCCACGCCGTCAACCGGGCCCGCCTTTCCCCAAAAGTTGCCGCAGATAACGCGTACGGCAGTGCCGTCGTCGTCGACCACGACAGGAATGTCGGCTGATTTGACGTCCTGATAGCGTGGCGCCGTCATCTTTAGCGACGAGGGCAGGTTGGCCCACAGCTGGAAGCCGTGCATCCGTCCGGCGAAATCGCCCTTCGGCATTTCCTGGTGCATGATGCCGCTGCCGGCCGTCATCCACTGGATGTCGCCGGCGCCGAGCAGGCCGCGATTGCCGAGGCTGTCGCCGTGCTCGACCGTGCCGGCGAGCACGTACGTGATCGTCTCGATGCCGCGATGCGGATGCCAGGGAAAGCCACGGATGTATTCGGCCGGATTGTCATTGCGGAAATCGTCCATCATAAGGAACGGGTCGGTCATTGACGGATCCCCGAAGCCGAAGACGCGATGCAGCTTCACGCCGGCGCCCTCCATCGTCGGAGTTGCGGTGCTCATATGCTTTACGGGACGGATCGACATGGCATCCTCTCGAAGGGTTCAACTTGCCCGGGACTATAGCCGCCTGACCGGCATCCGCGAAATCAGCCTGCCCGGCAACGCACTGTTCACAAAAGAAGATGCGCCATTGCGCAATGTGATCGCGTCCGCCGCCGGAAATTTGTCATCTTCCGCTTGCAAGCCACGAGGCCGTTCAGGTCTTATTAACCATCGGATTCGACAATCACTGTCGCGTTTCGGCATTCTCCCGCCTCAGGGCGGGCTCGGGAGTGGAAAGAGCATGTGTCGCTGGGCAGCCTATCGTGGAGACCCCCTCTATCTGGAGGAACTGGTGTCCTCGCCCGCGCACTCCTTGATCGAGCAGTCGCATTGCGCCACCCGCGCCAAAACCCCCACCAATGGCGACGGCTTCGGCATCGCCTGGTATGGCGACCGGCTGGAGCCAGGGCGCTACCGCGATACCTTGCCGGCTTGGTCCGACTGCAACCTGAAGAGCCTTGCGCGGCAGATCCGGTCGCCGTTGTTCTTGGCGCATGTGCGGGCCGCCACCGGCGGCGGCACGCGGCGCGACAACTGCCATCCCTTCACCTTCGGCAACTGGTCCTTCATGCACAACGGCCAGATCTCAGGCTTCGAACGGCTGCGCCGTCCCATGGAGGCCATGCTAGACGATGAGCTTTTCAACGCGCGCGGCGGGACCACCGATTCCGAACTGATGTTCCTGCTCGCCCTGCAGTTTGGCCTGCGCCAGACGCCGATGGCAGCCATGGCGGAGATGATACGCTTCGTAGAGGGCCTTGCCGAAAACGTCCTGGGTTCAGTCTTGGTGCGCTACACGGCCGCCTTTTCCGATGGCAAGTTACTCTATGCGATCCGTTATGCGACCGACCGCAAGGCGCCGACGCTCTACGCGTCTCCTGTCGGCAGGGGCTATTGCCTGGTGTCCGAGCCGCTCAACGACGATGTCGATGCATGGGCGGAGATCCCGGATGGCAGTGCCGTTACGCTTGCCGACATTGGCCTCGATATCGCACCGTTTCGTCCGGCGCTGGCCGTGGCAAAGACCGCCCCGGTCGCGATTACTGCTTGAGCCGTTCAGCGATCATCGCCGCGAGCTTCGTCGCAACCTCTTCCTTCGCAAGGTCTGGCCACTGTTCGATGCCGCTGTGAGCGACGATCTTCACCCTGTTGCGAACGCCGCCCATGATGCCGGTTGCGGGCGAAACGTCGTTGGCGACGATGATGTCAGCCCCCTTGCGTTCGAGTTTCGCCATGGCGTTGCTCTCGACATCCTGGGTCTCCGCCGCAAAGCCGATCACCAGCTTCGGCCGCAGCGTGTGATGACCGACGGTCTTCAGAATATCGGGATTTTCAGTCAGCGCGAGCGTCGGGATGGATTCGCCCGGATGCTTCTTGATCTTCTGGTCGGCGGCCGAGGCAACACGCCAGTCGGCGACGGCCGCAACCATCACCGCGACATCGACAGGAAGCGCGGCGAGAACGGCGTCGCGCATCTGGTCTGCGCGCTCGACGTGAATGACCTTCACACCCATGGGATCAGGGACCGAGACTGGCCCGGAAACGAGTGTCACATCTGCCCCAAGGGCGGAGAGGGCGGCGGCAATCGCGTGCCCCTGACGGCCGGAAGAGCGATTGGCGATGTAGCGCACAGGGTCGATCGGCTCATGAGTCGGCCCCGAGGTGACGATCGCCTTGCGGCCGGTAAGCGGCCTCGGTCCATCGTTGAGCAGCGCTTCCGCGGCCGCGACGATCTCGAGCGGCTCAGCCATCCGGCCGACGCCCGCTTCGCGGCTCTCCGCCATCTCGCCTGACATCGGTCCGATAAAACGGATATGGTCGCCGCGCAGGGTCTCGACGTTGCGCTTGGTTGCCGGATGCGCCCACATGTGCGGGTTCATGGCGGGGGCGGCGAGTACCGGACGGTCGGTCGCAAGCAGCACCGTCGAGGCAAGGTCGTCCGCAAGCCCATTCGCCATCTTGGCGAGCAGGTCCGCCGTCGCCGGCGCAATCAGCACGAGGTCGCAATCGCGCGCCAGCCGGATATGGCCGACATCCTGCTCGTCCTGGCGGGAGAAAAGATCGGTGAACACATGATCGGCGGCGAGTGCGCCGACGGCAAGCGGCGTCACGAATTCCTGCGCCCCCGTCGTCATCAGCGGTCGCACGGACGCACCCCGCTCCCTGAGCCGTCGGATCAAGTCCAGGCTTTTATAGGCCGCGATCCCGCCTGAAATGATGAGGAGGATGCGTTTGCCGCTGAGAACCATGGCTTTTCCCATCGATTATCTGATTGCATCAAACCCTAAGCCTTTGGGGAATAATAAGCAATCGGCACCGGAAGCGCGTTGGTCGCAGTGACAATGCTGCCCTCTTGTGGCATGGAGCGAAGCATGGGGACCATGCGAAGCATCTTGCGGGATCGGGTATCGGCCAGCGCCGTCGCGCTGCTGGTCGCCTGTCTATTCCTGATCCAAGGACTGCTGAGCGGCACTGTGCAGGGTTCCATGGCGGCGTCCGCCGTCGATCCCTTCGCAATCATCTGCTCTTCAAGCGGACACGGTTCCATCGACGATGCCGGACATGGCAACTTGCCGGCCAAGAAGGCGCCCGAGTGCCCGTGCGGCACGCTCTGCCGTCTGGCATCGGCTGCCATGCCGGCAGTTCTCGCCGCGCAGGCGGCGGTCCTCTACGTCGCAGTCGAAACTGCAATCGACGCAGCGATCCGAACCGATGCTGACGTTTCGCCCGCTTTACGCGGGCGGATCGCTGAACCGCGAGCACCTCCCATTACCGCCTGACGTCATCGCTCGACCTCGCGCGCGTCACGCCGAGGTTCGATTTTCCTACGTTGGGAGTCCTCCATGTCCGATCTTACCATCGGTCGCGAGAGCGTCAGCGCCTCCGCGCGCTCCGCCTCCGACCTCTATCGCGCCGTCTGGCGCTGGCATTTTTACGCAGGCCTTCTTGTCCTGCCCTTCATGATCACGCTGGCGATCACCGGCGGCCTCTACCTGTTCAAGGATGAGATTGACGCGGTGATCCATTCCGAACTCAAGCGCGTCGAAGTGCAGCAAGGCGCAAACCGCGCGGCACCTTCCACGATGGTGGCTGCTGCCCTTGCTGTTTACCCCGGAATTGCAGTCAAGTTTACCGACCCTGCCACGCCCGATGCATCTGCCGAAGTCACCATCGGCACCGAGGCGGAAGGCAAACTTGCCGTCTACGTCAATCCGTATACCGCTAAGGTGCTGGGCGCGTTGCCGGATCGCGGCACCGTCATGTGGACGATCCGCTACCTCCACAGCCTCAAATATTTCGGCAACTACGCGCGTATGCTGATCGAGATCGCCGCCGGATGGTCGATCCTGTTGGTTGCCACCGGCGTCTACCTCTGGTGGCCACGCCTACAGACAGGCGGTGTTCTCTCCGTTCGCGGCACCCCTAAGCGGCGGGTCTTCTGGCGGGACACTCATGCGGTCACCGGTATCTTCGTCGGCTTCTTCATCGTCTTCCTGGCCATCACAGGCATGCCTTGGTCGGGGGTCTGGGGCGGCAAGGTCAACGAATGGGCCAATGGCAACAACTTCGGCTATCCCGCGGGCGTGCGGGTTGCCGTGCCTATGTCCGACGAGCATCTCGACCACGTCGCCAAGACATCCTGGTCGCTGGAGCAGGCGCAAGTACCGCACTCGTCAGGGCACGCCCATCATGCACAGGCGATTGGCCTCGATGACGCCGTAGCCACCTTTGATCGTCTTGGCCTGCATCGGGGTTACGCCGTCAACATACCAACCACAGCGGATGGGGTGTTTACCGGATCGGTCTATCCCGACGATCTTTCCAAGCAGCGGGTCGTGCATCTCGACCAATATTCCGGGACGCCGCTGATCGACATGAGCTATGCCGACTACGGTCCGCTCGGCAAATCGCTCGAATGGGGCATCAACACTCATCTCGGTCAGCAGTTCGGGCTTGCGAACCAACTGGTGCTGCTTGCCGCTTGCGCGGCGATCATCCTGCTTGCGGTTTCGGCGGCCGTCATGTGGTGGAAGCGACGCCCAGCGGGCTCGCTCGGCGTCCCGCCGATGCCTGCTGACAAGCGTGTTGTCCGCGGCCTGATCGCGATGCTCGCTGTTTGCGGAGTGTTCTTCCCGCTCGTTGGCCTGTCGCTGGTCGTCATGCTGGCAGCGGACTGGGTCTATATCAGGAGCAGGACGAAGCGTTCGGCGTAAGTGCGGGCCGCGATCCGGCGCTTCTCCTCCCCGCCGTCGTCCTCATGATGCCGGCTGATGAACACGGAAAGGCCGCGGAGGAGAGGGGTCCGCGGCCTTCTCAGGCATCCTCTGATGGGTCTCGGTCCTCAGAGGTTACTCATCCCGCCATCGATAACGAGCTCACTGCCGACGATGTAGGGAGCCTCGTCGGAGGCGAGGAAGATGATGGTTTTGGCGACTTCGCCGACATCGCCGAACCGGCCGACCGGGATCTGTGCCGCCCTTGCCTTGGTGTCGGTTTCCGACATGCCGAGCTTGCCATAGAGCGGTGTCGCGATGGGCCCGGGGCTGACGGCGTTGACGCGAATGCCGCGGCCGATCAGTTCACCGGAGAGCGTCTTTGCAAGCGTCAGCAGCGCGCCCTTGGTCAGGGCGTAGACGCTCGAATTCGGCATGCCGATATGGGCATTGATCGACGTGTTGAGAACGATCGAAGCCTGCTTCGAAAACAGCGGCAGAAGGGCCTGGATCAGAAAGAAAGGTCCCTTGACGTTGATCGCGACCGACCTGTCGAAGGCTTCCTCGCTCCATTGTTCGAGCGCACCGAACTCCGCCACGCCGGCGTTGACGAAAAGAATGTCGAGATGCCCGAAGCTCTCCTTGATCGCGCCGGCGACGACCTTCTGGCCGGCTGCGTTGCCGGCATCCGCCTGGATGACCAACGCCTTGTCGCCAAATTCGGCACGGGCCGCCGCGACGCTCTTTTCGCTGCTGCCGGTGATGGCAACGCGAGCGCCTTCGGCGATGAATTGACGGGCGGTTTCGAGGCCGATGCCGCTGGTGCCGCCGGTGATCAGGGCTGTCTTGTTCTGTAAGCGTGCCATTGTCGTGAGTTCCTGTGTTCCCGTTGGGCGAGCGCCCGTTGCTGCCTTGGATGATGTGATGAAAATGCCGTCGCGATAATCCGCTCTTTTCCGGAAAGCTTGTCCAGTCAGAGCGGATAGTCGAACGCAGGATCAGGTGCGGGTGATCGATGCGCCACCATCGACCAACGAGGCCGTACCGGTGACGAAGCTCGAGTCGTCGGATGCGAGGTAGAGTACGGAGCGCGCAAGTTCCTCTGGCGCTGCGACACGCTTCAGCGCATGCAGGTTGGTGATGAAGCTCTGCTTGCCCTCAGTGTCGTTCATCTCGCGATACATGTCGGTATCGACCGCACCCGGCAGAACCGCGTTTACGCGCACGTTCTTCGGGCCGAATTCGGCAGCGAGCGCCTGCGTCAGGCCAATAAGGCCGGATTTGCTGGCGGCATAAGCGGCAACGCCGGGGAAGGCGAAGCTGTAGCCGACGAAAGTCGAGGTGAAGATGACGGAGCCGCCGCCATCCTTTTCCATCTGCGCGATCTGATGCTTGGCAGCCAGGAAGGAGGCCGTCAGGTTGATCGTCAGCGCTTCGGTGAAACCGGCCTCGGAAACACCGGTGCTCGGGCCGGCTTCGCCAAGGATGCCGGCATTGTTGAAGGCAATGTCGAGCTTGCCGTAGCGCTCGACGGCGGTGGCGACCAGCGCCTTGTGATAGTCTTCCGAGCGGACGTCGCCGGCAACTGCAACGGCATATCCGCCGGCTGCCTTGATCTCTGCGACCAGGCTTTCGAGTTCAGCCTGGCGGCGGGCGCCGACGACGACCTTGGCGCCTTCGGCCGCAAAGAGCTTGGCCGTTGCGCGACCGATGCCGGCACTTGCGCCAGTGACGATGGCGACTTTTCCATTCAAGCGGTTCATTGTTCCATCTCCAGTATGGGGTTGGGATGGCGATTGCCGTCCCTTTCGATGGGCAGAAGATGGCATTTTCTTTTCGTTCGGATTAGTCTCCAAATGGTGGAACTCGAATTCGGATTTGCCGAACGATGATCAGGGTTGAGGGAATAACGGCCTTCGTGGCGATCGTGGAATCCGGCTCGGTCAGCGAGGCTGCCCGACGCCTGCGCCTATCGAAGTCTGTCGTCAGCGAGAGGCTTGCGGAGCTTGAAAAGTCGCTTGGCGGTGTGCTTCTGCATCGCACCACGCGAAAACTCACTTTGACAGAAGACGGCACGGCCTTTCTGGAGCGCGCGACGCGGATCGTTCAGGAAATCGAGGAAGCCACCGCCGAGATGGCGGTGCGCCGAGGCACGTTGTCCGGCCCGCTGCGCATTGCCGCCCCCGTTACCTTCGGGCGCATGCATCTTGGCCCCGCGCTATACCCGTTTCTGGCCGCGCATCCGGAAATCCGACTGGTGCTCGACATCGACGACCGCCGCGTCGATGTCTCCTCGGAAGGGTATGATGCCGTGGTCCGGCACGGTCCGATCGTCGACTCCCGGTTGGTCGTGTGGAAACTCAGTCGCAGCCGTCGGCTTTTGGTCGCATCACCGGATTATCTCAGCCGCCATGGTGTGCCGAAGACCCTTGCCGATCTCGATGGCCATAAAGGCATCTTCTACACCAACCGGGGCGTTGCGGACTGGCGGTTCCAGACGCCGGATGGAGCCATCGTCGTGCGGGCAAGCCAGGCCGTCGGCATGAACAATGGAGACATGATCCGCGATGCCGCGGCTGCGGGTCTCGGTATCGCGCTTCTGCCAGCCTTCATTGCTGGGCCTGCTATCAGTGTGGGACAGCTGCAGGAGATCGATGTCGGCTACAGGCCGGAAGCCGAGTTTATCTACATGGCGCATCCGGAGGGGCGCAATCCGTCCGCCAAGCTGCGCGCTGTCGCCGACCACCTGCGCAAGACCTTCGGCGATCCGCCCTATTGGGATCCTGCCGGCTGATCAGACGAGGCTCATCATGTTTGCGGCGACGCGCGACCGCTGCGCCTTCAGCATCGCAAGCCCGAGACGCGCCACCAGCGGCGGCCCCTCGATCTGGCGATAGGCGACCCCGTCGAGTGTCAGGTGGGCAATCGAGGCTGGCACAATCGATACGCCAAGATCGGCGGCGACCAGATTGACGACGGATGGGATCTGCGGCGCCTCCTGCGTCACGACAAGCTCGAAACCGGCATCGCGGCAGCCACGCACGATATCATCATAGAGACTGAGGCCAACCGTCCGCGGAAACAGAATGAACGGCTCGCCGGCAAGCGCCGACACGGGCACCTTCTCGTATTTCGCAAGCGGGTGGTGCGCCGGCAAGGCAATCAGCATCGGCTCATCCGCCAGGCGTTTCAGCGTGACGTTCTTCGGATCCTCCAGGCCGGGCCTGATGAAGGCAACGTCGATTTCCTCACGCAGCAGTTTCTCCATCAGCCAGTTGCTGTTCATCTCGGTCAAGGAGAGGCTCACCTCTGGCCACTGCCCGCGAAAGCGACGGATCGTGCCGCTGACCGCCGTGTTGAAGGCTGAGGACGCCGTGAAGCCGAGCGCCAGCCGACCGGTCTCGCCTCGGGTGGCGCGCTGGGCGGCGAGCTTCGCCTTCTCGGCGGCCGCGATGGCAGCGCGACCCTCCGGCAAAAAGGCGCTCCCCGCCTCCGTCAGTTCCGCGCCATGTGGGACGCGATGAAACAGTGCCGCCCCGATCTCGTTTTCAAGATCGCGGATCTGTTGGCTGAGTGGCGGCTGGCCGATGCCGAGTTTTGCTGCGGCGCGGGTGAAATTTCCCTCTTCGGCGACGGCGAGAAAATAGCGGATATGGCGCAACTCCATCGGTATCTCCAAAAGCTATGAAGAATGGTATTTTCATATATTGGACAAATGGCGCGCTGCTGGCTAGATCAAAAGGCGTGAAAGGTTGGTACCCCCAATGCAACGCGCCGCAAACAGCTCGCCAGACGCCTCCGAAACCCATCCCCGTCCGAATCTCCACCTCGTGCGAACGACGGCGGAAATGCAGGAAAAGCAGTTCTTGCTGCGCGGCACGTCACCTTATCGACGTGCCAGCCTCGCCCTCTTCCTTTCCGGCTTTGCTACCTTCTCGCTGCTCTATTGCGTGCAGCCACTGATGCCGATCTTTGCCGCGGACTTCGGCGTGAGCCCGGCCGCGAGCTCTCTGTCGTTATCTCTGTCGACCGGCTTTCTCGCCTTCGCGATCTTCTGTGCCGCTGCCGTCTCCGAAAGCTTCGGCCGCCGCATCCTGATATTCGCCTCGTTGCTCGGGGCTGCCCTTTGCACGATCGCCTGCGCCCTCGTGTCGAGCTGGCACGCGCTGCTCGTCATCCGCGCGCTAGAAGGGTTGCTGCTGGGTGGCGTGCCGGCCGTGGCGATGGCCTATCTCTCGGAAGAGATCGATCCCCGCGGTCTTGGCGCCTCAATGGGTCTTTACATCGCCGGTAATGCTTTTGGCGGCATGGCAGGCCGCGTCGTCACCGGAACATTGGCTGAGTTCTTCTCATGGCGCATTGCATTGGGTTCGCTTGGCCTACTCGGCCTTGCCGCGGCAATTGGCTTCTTCCTGCTGCTGCCCGCGTCGCGCAATTTTGCGCCGCGTAAGGGTTTTGATGTCCGCTTTCACGTGAGGGCCTGGGTCGGCCACATCGGCAACCCGGCCTTGCCATTGCTCTTCGCCATCGGATTTCTCGCCATGGGCAGCTTCGTCACGGTCTACAACTACATCGGTTTCCGCCTCGTTCAGCCGCCATACAATCTCAACCAGACGGAACTCGGCCTGATCTTCACGGTCTATCTGTTCGGTATCGCCGCATCCTGGATCGCCGGCCTGCTTGGAGATCGCATCGGCCATTTCATCGTACTGCCGGCCGGCATTGCGATTGCGGCGGTCGGCGTCGCGGTCACGCTGTCATCCTCGCTGCCGCTGATCGTCTTTGGCATCGTGTTGCTGACATCGGGCTTCTTCGTCGCCCACTCGGTGGCGAGCGCCCTCGTTGGTCGCCTTGCCCATGGCACCAAGGGGCACGCGTCCGCGCTTTATCTATTGTCCTACTACATCGGCTCCAGTGTTGCCGGTTCGGTCGGTGGCTATTTCTGGGGTGCTGATGGCTGGAACGCCGTCGTCGCCTTCACGCTGTCGCTGCTGGCGCTTGGCATGGTCGCGGCGCTCACCGCTGCAAAGCTGGCGAAGCGGTAATCTTCGCGAAAAATAATGGGTCGGCTAAACGTTCTTCAAGGTGCGGCGTGGCTGCTGTGACCGCGCCATGCCGCTCCAGAGATACCAGAAGACCGAGATCAGGATGATCACGCCGCCGATGATCGTGGAAAGCGTTGGCGTCTCGGAGAAGGCGAGCCAGACCCAGAGCGGGCCGAGCACGACGTCGAGCAGACCGATCAACCCGGCCTCGCTCGAGGGAATATAGCGGCCGCCGGTCATGAACAGTAGATAGGCGATTCCCGATGTCGTCGACCCGAAGACGGCAAGCACGAGGATCTCCTGCAGGCTCGGTATCGCGTGCGACATCAGTGGCAGGCAGAGCAGCACGCAGAAGCCGGATCCAAGCGCATTGACCGGCGCCAAGCGCAGTGCGGGGTAGCGCCGCGCCGCGACGAGCAGGATGCTGAAGGTCAGCGTCATCAAGAACGCCAGCGCGTTGCCGGCGATGTCCTGGGGCCTCGCGCCGAAACCTGCAACGATCAGAACGCCAACGAAGGCGATCATACTGGCGATGAGCACACGCCTGCTGATCTTCTCCTTCAACCAGACATAAGCGATGGCTGCCGCGACGAACGGGACGGTCGCATAGATCGCCAGCACGTTGGCGACTGTCGTCAGCTTCAGCGCGCCGATGTAGCCATACATCGATATAGCGGCCATGAGACCGAACAGCGGATAGAAATAGAGCGGTACCTTGCCGGGTTCCGCACTGATCCGCTTCTTTGCCAGAATGATGATCGTCAGCGCCAGACCGCCAAACAGCGAGCGCCATCCGAGCACGGTCCAGACATCGAGATCGAGCGCGCGGACGAAGAGCCCCGCGGTGCTCCACATGATCGTAGCAATGCTGACGAGGAGCATACCGTAGGTGCGGGGCTGCATGGCGGGTCCGTTCGTTGGAAGGGCAGCGTCGAATCAACACTCGATCTCTATCAGAGGCGCACGACCTGCGATCGATCGGTTGCGCCACGCCATAGCGTAATCGGACAGAAATGTTTCCGAGACAGGTGCCTTAGCGCTATCCGAGCCTAATGTAGGGAACGTCCTTCTTGGCCACCTCGTCGAGCGCCTCGTCATAGCCGGCATCGGCATAGCGCATGACGCCAAGCGCCGTGTCGTTGGTAAGCGCATGGTCGAGCCGCTCGTCGGCAGCGTCGGTGCCATCGGCCACGACGGTGACGCCGCAGCTCGTCATGTAGCCGGCATAGCCGCCGCCGCCGGAATGGACGACGACGAGATCGGCCATCGACGAGCAGAGCATCATCGCGTCGATCAGCGGCCAGTCGGCGATCGCGTCGGAGCCGTCCTTCATCCGCTCGGTCATGATGTTCGGATGCGCCATCGCGCCGGCATCAAGATGATCCCGCGAGAAGGCGACGGGCCCTTTCAGTTCACCGCTTGCTACGAGCTCGTTGACCCGGCGGGCAAGCATCGTGCGTTCACCGTGACCGAGCCAGGCAATACGCGCCGGCAGTCCTTCGAAGGGCACGTGCTCGCGCGCCAACCGGATCCAGTTGGTGATGATCTTGTTGTCTGGGAACATTTCGAGCAGCAGAACGTCGATCCGGGCGATATCACTTTCCGCGCCTGACAGTGCCATCCAGCGGAAAGGGCCGATTGCCCGGGCAAAGAGCGGTCGCAGATAGGCTTCGGTGAAGATCGGAATGTCGAAAGCGTTGGCGACGCCGCCTTCCTTGGCCTGTGTGCGGATAAGGTTGCCATTGTCGAAGACCTCGGAGCCCTTCTTCTGGAAGTCCAGCATGGCAGTGACGTGCTGCACGATCGAAGCTCGGCTTGCCGCCATCAGCTGTCCTTGACCGTCCTCGCGCAGTTCGCGAACCTGCGCAAGGCTCATGCCCTTCGGCACGTAGCCGTAGACGAGGTCGTGCGCGGAGGTCTGGTCGGTGACGATATCCGGCACGATGCCGCGCCGCGCGATCTCGGGATAGATTTCCGCAGCATTGCCGACGAGACCAACCGAAAGCGCCCGCTTGTCCTTCACGGCAGCATCGATCATCGCAAGCGCCGTATCGAGATCCGGCGCGATTTCCTGCAAGTAGCCGATCTCCTGGCGCTTCTTCGCGCGCTCGGGATCGATGTCGATGCAGAGGATGGCGGCCCCCGCCATGCGGCCGGCGAGCGGCTGCGCGCCGCCCATTCCGCCGAGCCCCGCCGTCAGCACGAAGCGTCCGAAGAGATCACCGCCGAACCGGCGCTCGGCAATGCGCATGAAGATTTCATAGGTGCCCTGGATGACGCCCTGGCTGCCGATATACTGCCACGCGCCAGCCGTCAGCCCACCCCAGCAGATCAGCCCCTTGCGCTGCAGCTCGTAGAAGACCTCGGCCTTCGCCCATTGCCCGACGATGTTGCAGTTCGCCATGATGACAAGCGGCGCCTTCGGATGCGTCTTCACGAGGCCGATCGGCTTGCCGGACTGGATCAGCAGCGTCTGGTCCTCGTCCATTTCGGTCAGTGCCTTGACGATGCCCTTGTGCGCCGCCCAGTTGCGCGCTGCCTTGCCGAGCGCGGCATAGACGATGAGATTGTCCGGATCCTCACCGACGGAGAGAACGTTCTCCAGGAGCCGCAGCAGCGCCTCCTGCCGCCAACCCTTGGCGCGCAGCTCCGGCCCGCCCGGTATCGGAAATTTCGGGTGACGTGGATTGGGCTTCGGCATCTTGGTCGTTCCTCTATCTCTGTCTTTTTTGGGTCTCTTGGGCCCAAGCTCCGTTCACTTGGCGGGCAGTGAGCGCACAAAGGCCGTCGCGGTCTCCAGGAGGCGGCGCCGCAAATCGTCATCGCCGTAAATCTCCGCGCCGACCCGGATCCAGCCGTGCATGGCGCGACCGCCGGAAAGCATCTGCACCGCGCCGGGCAAATCGAGCGCCCAGCCGTCATTGCCTTTGCCGAGGCGGACCAGCATGCCGTCTTGTCGGGCGCCGCAAAGGAGATTGCCGTCGAGCAGAAAGGCCAAACCACCGAACATCGGCTTCTCGCTGAGACCGGACATAGTACCCAGCTCTTCCCTCAGCAATTCCTCGAGGCCGACGTCCCGCGCCATGCGATCAGGCCTTTGCCGCGAGCGCGTAGCGGGCAAGCTCGATCCCCATCGCCTTCTCCACCGGGGGATAGACGGTCGGGTCGAGAACGCTTGCCGACAGCGGAATGATGCTCATCGGCACATGCAGGATGAAGACATGCATCCCACCCTTCAACTGACCGACGCTCAGCGGCTCGCCCTCGGGCGAGAGCGTTGTGATAACCGAGGGGAAGGTGGCGATCCGTTTGCCCTCGATGTCGTCGACGGCCATGTATTCGTTCATCACATGCATGGTCACCGCCTTGTCGCCGGAGCCGACGACGATCGTGCCGATGTCGAAGGCCTCCTTGGTATAGACGACGTTCTTCTTGGTGATGATGCCTTCGGCCAGGATGTGCCCGCCTGTTGTCTTGCAGATGGCATCGATCACGGCTGAACCGCCGTTCTTCTCAGCCGCAATGATCGCCTCGCCCAGCGCCAACGCCATCGAGATGCCGCCAAGTGCTGCGTGGGTACGCACATAAGAGGCGCGCAGCGGATTGCGGCAGCTGGCGATGAAGCCGCCCGACTGGTCGGAAGCCGCCCGCAGGATCGGCGAGATCTTCGCCGTCGCCCCCTTCACGACAAGCTCGATGTATCGGCTTTCGGCGCGGTTTCCGCCGACCGCCGTCTGGATCATCTGCTCGGGCGAGCCCGCCATGCCGATCGAGCCCATGTCGCCGGTCGGATGCGCGCGGATATCGCCGACGGCATCGACGACTTTTGTTCCGAGAATGGCGGAGGGCAGCCAGCCGTTCAGCGTCGACGACTTGCCGTTCTGGCCGATGATCAGGCCGGACAGTTTTTCGCCGAGTTCGTCCTGCAGCAGCTGCACCGCCTTCACATAGTCGATGCCCTGCATCTCCCAGGGTGTCGTGGAAGCCGGCGCGCCGATCGCGGCGGCCGTCGCGATCCAGTCGTCGTCCTTCAGCTCGTCGATCGACACAAGTTCCGGCTTGCCGACGTTGACCGCTGCATAGCCGAGCATGCGTCCGTGATCCGCCCAGCCGCCGCCGCCGGCGGCATAGACCGACCCGCCCTTGACCGCTGCTTCGACGTCCTTCTCAACGAGTATGCGTCCCATCAGGCATTCTCCTGCTTCAAGCTCTTGTCCATGTCCATGACGGCTTCGAAAAGCACGGCCGCCCCAAGCGCGATGTCGTCGTTCTCGGCCCACTCGTCAGCGGAGTGGCTGCGCCCCTCCTTGCAGGGTACGAAGATCATCGCGGCGGGCGCCACCTTGGCAATCCAGGCCATGTCGTGACCGGCGCCCGATGCCATTCGCCGGTGCCTGGCGCCGGCGGTTTCGCAAGCCCTTTCGAGCGTCTTCAATAGCCCGGCATCGCTCGGCGTCGGATAGTTGTCGGAGACGCGCATCGGGCTTTTGATGGACGCTCCGTAAGCGATGGCTAACTTTATGACATGTTCGTCCAGCCACTCGCAGAAGGCCTCCATGTCGTTGCGAATCTCGGCGCGCCCATCGATCAGCAGGACGACCTTCGAGGGAACGACGTTGGCGGCATTCGGCTCGATCCGGAACTCGCCGACCGTCGCCGCAAAATGCCCCGGCGTCTTCGCCCGGGCGGCTGCGGCATTGCGGATATCGAGGACGAGTTGTGCGGCGGCGACCAGCGCATCCGAGCGGCTATCCATCGGCGTCGTGCCGGCATGGTCGGCGCGGCCTTCGACGATGATCTCAATGCGGGTGATCCCGGCGATCGCCGTGACGATGCCGATATCGTTCTTCTCGTCGTTCTCAAGGACCGGACCCTGCTCGATATGCAGTTCGAGAAAGCCCGAAATATCGGGCCTGTTTTGCTGCTGCAGCACGCCCGGGCGCCCGCCGACCTCGGCAATGGCCTCGGCGAGGTCGCGTCCTTCCGTCGCGCGCGAAAGCCAGGCTTCCGGCAGTTGCCCGGTCATGCCCCGGCTGCCGATACAGGAAACGCCGAAGATGCTGACCTCCTCCGCAAGGAAGTCGACGATCTCCAGGTCGTGATCGAGCTCGATGCCCCGATCGCTGAGCGCACGCGCGACCTCAATCGCCGCCACCACGCCGGCAATGCCGTCGAAACGCCCGCCATCCGGCACGGTGTCTGAATGCGAACCGAGCATGATCGTGCCGCGCCCGTCGATGGCGCCCCGCCGCTTGCCGATCAGATTGCCGGCGGCATCGATCCGGGTCTCAAGGCCAGCCGCTCGCATGCGCGCTTCGATATAGGCGCGCCCCTCGAGAAAGAGCGGCGAGAAGGCACGGCGGGTCCAGGGATGGCCGGGTTCAGTGATTCCCGCTAGGGCGTCGATATCCTCGGCGATACGACCTGCGTTGACCGGCAGGTTTCTGGTCATTCTGCGGCTCCCGCGATCACCTGCCTCGGCAGCGGATGGACAAATCGCCCGGTCCCCGGTTCAGCCAGCACCGTCGCGCCATCGGTGATCTTCTCCCCGCGCAGATAGGTCGCGGCGACCGTCCAGGGAAGGCGGATGCCGTTATAAGGGCTCCAGCCGACCACGTTGTTGCCGCTCGCAGCTGCGTCATAGACCGTTTCGCGCGGCTCAAGCACGACGATATCGGCGTCCTTGCCTGGCGTGAGCGCTCCCTTCACGTGGTCGAGGCGGAAATGCTTTGCCGGGTTCTCTGCCATCAGCTTGGCCGCCCAGGTCAGCGGGATACCGCGCTCGGCGGCACCCTTGATGAAGAGCGGCACCATCACCTCGAGCCCGGGCACACCGGACGCGTTCGCCAACATGTCAGGATTGGTCTTGCGATTTTCGGACCAGCTGACGTGATCCGTCGAAACCAGCCAGACATTGCCCTCGGCAACCCTGCGCCACAGCGCCTCGACCTCGGCACGCGGCCGGATCGGCGGATTGATCTTCGCCTTGCCGCCGAGGCGTTTGACGTCGTTTTCCTCGTCCAGCGTCAGATAGTGAATGCAGCATTCCACCGTCGCCTCGAAACCGTCACGGCGATAGGCGCGCGCGATGTCATAGCCGCGTCCGAGCGAGCAATGGACCACATGCGAGGGGCATCCCGTATTGGCGCCGGTTTCAAAGATGGTGTGCATTGCCAGCAGTTCGGTGATCGGCGGCCGCGACAGCCCATGCGCCCGCCAATCGGTGATCCCGCTTGCTTTCACGCGCTCCATGTAGGTGCGGACGGCCTCGTCATCCTCGTTGTGGACGCCGGCGGTCAGCCCGGTCGGCGCAATTGCGGCAAAGCATTCGTCCAACAGGGCAGGGGGAATGCGCGGAAAACGTTTCGGATCCGTGCCAAACGTCGAGAACTTGAAGGCGGCAACGCCGGCATCCACCATTTCGGCGACCCGCTTGGCGCCTTCCTCGGGATCCACGGTGCCGTAGAGCGCAAAATCGACCCGCGCCTGCGGGCCGGCAGAGGCGATCTTCTTCTTTACCGCTTCCGCCGAACAGACAAGATTGCCTTCATCATAGGGCATGTCGACGATCGTCGTCACGCCGCCGGCAGCAGCCGAGCGCGTCGACCAGATGAAATCCTCCTGGTTCTTCTGCGACAGAGAGTGAACTTGGGCGTCGATTGCTCCGGGCAGGATCAATGCCTTGCCGAGGAGATTGCGTTCGCGGGCGGCAGGCGGTACGCCGAGGCCGATTTCCGCAATCTTGCCATCGCGGACGGCAACGTAGCCGGCTTCCAGAATGCGCTCCGGCAAAACGACCGTGCCTTGCAGAACGAGATCGAAATCAGCCATGCCGCTTGCTCCGTGGCGAATATTGAAGGATCAGATGGCGACCGGTTCCTGGGTCAGGCGCTGCTCGATGCGCGCCAGCGAGCCGAGCGCAAAGAAATCGTCGAAGGATGCGATAGGCACCTCTTCGATCAGCTTGGACATGAAGGCGTCGGAGCCGAATTCTTCCTCGATCGCTTCCACCTCGGCAGAAAGTGGCCGGTCGACCGTATAAAAGTCCGCATGCTTGCGAACGACGTCATAGAGCATTCCGCCGACACCTTTCGGCTTGTCGCCGAGGATGTCCACGGCCTGTGCGGAAAGCAGCGCCTCGAGAGCGGCGAGGCGCATCAGTGCCCGCATCTGACGCTCGAAACGCTCGATCACCAGCGGCAGGAACGCGGCCTCGTCCTCAAGCCCGGCTGCGACCACCAGCGACTGCGCGGAAACCGGGTTCGACATCGACAGCACGCGGGAGAAGATTTCGCCGGCCAGCTTGATAATCGGGCCGAAACCGGTGGCGATACGGCCGGGCGGCACGAGATTGACCGGCAGGTCGCGGCGCTGGCCGTTGCCGAGCAGGACGCAGCGGTTGAAGGCATTGCGGGCCGCGTGCGCCATGCAGAGAGCAGCCGATTCGAGAAGGATCGTCACGTCGAGCGGTAGCGACCCGCCCGAGGTCATCACCCGCCCCTCGACGACGACGGGGTTGTCGTCGGAGCGTCCGGTGGCGGCCAAAATCTTGTGGCCCGTCGTCAGCAGGTTCTCGATCACCGCCCCGAAGACCTGCGCGATCATGCGCAAGCTCAACGGGTCCTGGACGTGGGTCTTGACTGGCCATTGCCAGGCGTCCGACGCATTGCAGAGCCAGGAGCCGATCAGGGCCTCCCGGGAGGTGCCGACATGGCGGACGGAAAGCCACGGGTCGCGGGAGGCGCCGAGCGCGCCTGACGCCATCATCCCCGAGGCCAGCAGCACGCGTATGGAGGCCGCGGCGCTGCGGGTCGCGTCCGCCGCCGCGGCAAAGCTCACCGCGTTGACGCTGAGCGACGCCAGGCTGTCGCGCGGAGCCATGGTGAAGGGCTTCATGCCGGCCGCGGCGAAGGCATCGGCCGCCTGCATGCGCTTGCCACGGTAAATCGCTTCCCCGACGCCGGTCAGCACGGCGCCGATCTGGCCCATGAGACCGATGTCGGCGCAACCAATGGAGCCGGTGCGGCGGACGACCGGGATGATGTCGGCCTCCAGCATGCGCATATAGGCATCGACGAGTTCACGCGTGCAGCCGACCTGTCCCGTCAATGCGGTGTTGATGCGAATGGCCATCGCGTTGCGCACCACGGAGCTCGAAAACGGTGTCCCGGTGCCGAAGTGATGCGCACGTACCAGCCCGAGATTGAAAGCGTCTAGGTCCTCCGGAGACCACTCGACATCCTTCATGGCGCCGACGCCGGTGGTCGCCCCGTAGACGGGCATCCCGGCCTTGATCGCGTCCTCAACGATCCCGCGGGCAATCTCGATGCGGGCCATTCCGGTCGCGGAAGCTGACAGCGCCACCTTGCCCGATCCGACCCTCACCATCTCAGCAAAGCTGAGCGGTTGCCCGGAAAGTTCGATGCGGGGGCGTTCATGCTTCATCTGCCATATCTCCTTGAAAAGTGAGAGTATGCGACGGCGCTACTGAAGGGGATATCCCAAATATCGAACACAGCATGCATTGCGATGGATCAGGTGATCACCCAGGCTATATAGAGAAGAGCAAGAGCGATAATCCAGAGGGCGGCCCGACCAGAGCGATTGTGGCGCGCCTCGGATTTGCCGATCGCCTCGGCCGTTTCCGCGTCGAACCGCAATCCATTCTCGCTCATCTGTAGCAGCTGATGGTGAAACTTCTCGGTCTTGGCGGCAATCTCCGGCGCCGCTTCGGCAAGCTTCACAGCCGCCTTCAGCCCGTCCTTGAGATCGGTGACGATGCGCTTCGGACCGAGATTGTTGCGGATCCAATCGCCGACGACGGGTTCGGACGCCTTCCACATGTTGAAGCGTGGATTGAGCATGCGCGACACGCCTTCGACAACGACCATGGTCTTCTGCAGCATGACCAGTTCCGGCCGCGTCGCCATGTCGAAGAGTTCAGTCACCTCGAATAGCAGCGTCAGCAGCTTGCCCATCGAGATCGTCTCGGCAGGCTGGCCATGAATCGGCTCGCCGATCGCGCGGATCGCCTGCGCGAAGCTCTCGACATTGTGGTGGCCCGGCACGTAGCCGGCTTCGAAGTGGACCTCCGCGACCCGGATATAGTCGCGGGTGATGAAGCCGAAGAGAATTTCGGCGAGGAAGCGGCGTTCTTTTTTCCCCAGGCGTCCGACGATCCCCATGTCAACGGCGACGATATCGCCGTGTTCGTCGACAAAGAGGTTACCGGGATGCATGTCGGCGTGGAAGAAGCCGTCGCGCAGCGTGTGGCGGAGGAACGACTGGATCAACGTGTCCGCGAGCAGGTTGAGATCGTGGCCGGCGGCGCGCAGGCCCTCGACATCCGACATCTTCACGCCGTCGATCCACTCCATTGTGATCACGTCGCGGCCGGTGCGCTCCCAATCCACCTTCGGCACACGGAAGCCCGGGTCCTTCTCGGTGTTTTCAGCAATCTCGGAAAGGGCCGCAGCCTCCAGCCGCAAGTCCATTTCGACCTTGGTGGTCTGCTCCAGTGTCTTCGTGACCTCCACCGGCCTCAGGCGCCGGCTAGAAGGCATGAAGCGCTCCTGCATGTGAGCGACGAGGTACATCGCCTCGATATCATGCGTGAACCGCTGGCGCACGCCGGGGCGGACGACCTTGACCGCAACCTTCTTGCGTCCGGCAGGCGTATCGACCTCGGCGGGGTGCACCTGGGCAATCGAAGCCGCTGCAATCGGCTCATCGAAGCTCGCATAAAGCTCCTCGATCGGGCGGCCGAGAGACCCGGCGATGCTCGCCTTGGCCGCTGCGAGCGGAAAGAATGCCATGCGGTCCTGAAGCTGCGACAGATCGTCGGCAAACTCGACGCCGACGACATCCGGACGCGTCGCCAGGAACTGGCCGATCTTCACGTAGGAGGGGCCGAGCCGCTCCACCGCCTGCGCCAGCCGGTCGCTGCGCTTCTTCGATTTCGAACGATTGCGCGCGAACAAGCCGACAAACGACTTGGCGATGCCGACGGACGGCGGAAGATCTTCCGACGGCAGGGCCGAAATTACACCTTCGCGCACCAGAATCCAGCCGACGCGAGAGAGCCGGAAATATGCCCCCAGAGTGCTCATGCCGGATTGCCTGCCTGCGAAAGCCAGCGGGTGAACGATGTGCCCTCAACCATGCGTCAGAGCTTCCAGCCGGAATGAAGGGCTGCGATGCCGCCGGTATAATTCGTGAAGCTCACGCGCGAGAAGCCGGCATTGCGGATCATCTCGGCGAAGTTCTCCTGGTTGGGGAACTTACGGATGGATTCGACGAGATACTGATAGGGCTCGGCCTCGCCGGTGATCGCCTTGCCGAACTTCGGAATGGCGTTGAACGACCAGCTGTCATAGACGCGGTCGAGCAGTGGCATGTCCACTTCGGAGAATTCGAGCACGAGCAGCCGGCCGCCGCGCTTCAGCACGCGATGGGCTTCGCTGAGCGCCACGTCGATGCGCGGCACGTTGCGGATGCCGAAGGCAATCGTATAGGCGTCGAAGCTGTTTGCTTCGAACGGCAAGTCCTCGGCGTTGGCCTCGACGAAAGTCAGGTTGTCGGAGAGCTTCTTCTTGGCGGCGCGTTCGGCTCCGACGGCGAGCATCGAGCCGTTGATGTCGAGCACGGTTGCATGGGCCTGCCGGTTCGAGGCCTCGACGATGCGAAACGCGATATCGCCGGTGCCGCCGGCAACGTCGAGAACCTTGTAGCCGGGTTCCTTGCGCGGATTGAGGGCTGAGATCATCGCATCCTTCCAGACGCGGTGCATGCCGACCGACATGACGTCGTTCATGATGTCGTAGCGCTTGGCGACCTTATGGAAGACCTCGTTGACGAGGCCCTGTTTTTCACCATCCGCCACTTCGCGGAAGCCGTAGGATGTTTCCATGCCGCCTTCGGCGGAGGTACGGCTTTCTGACATCGAAATACTCCATCTATCTGAAATCGGCGCGGCGACCATAGCGAACGGACCCGCGCAGCGCTATCTGTGGGCCACGGTCAAAGCTGCGGCACCTTGGCGCTATAGCGCACAACGCCCGTGGTTGAAACATGTTAGATATAGATGGGTTAAGATGCCGGAATTGCCAGAAGTCGAAACCGTCAGACGCGGGCTTGCCCCCACCATGGAAGGCGCGCGGATCGCCCGCCTGGAACTGCGCCGCAAGGACCTGCGGTTTCCCTTTCCGGACGGTTTGGAGGCGCGGGCAACCGGTCGCGAAATCGTCGCGCTCGGTCGCCGCGCCAAATATCTGCTGATCGATCTCGATGACGGCACGACGATCATCTCGCATCTCGGCATGTCAGGTTCCTTCCGCATCGAGGCAGGACCGCTATCCGATGCTCCCGGCGAGTTTCATCATGCCCGTTCGAAGGATGAAAAGCACGACCACGCGATCTTCCACCTGGAAGGACCGAATGGCATCAGCCGCGTCATCTATAATGACCCGCGCCGCTTCGGCTTCATGGATATGGCGCAGCGCTCCGAGCTTGATCTCAATCCCTTCCTCTTCGGCCTCGGGCCGGAGCCGACCGGCAACGAACTCAGCGCTGCCTATCTGGCGGAACGATTCATGGGCAAGGCGCAGCCGCTGAAGAGCGCGCTGCTCGATCAAAAGAATATTGCCGGGCTCGGCAATATCTATGTCTGCGAGGCGCTGTGGCGCGCGCATTTGCGCCCCACCCGGGCAGCGGCGACTGTCGTCACCAAGACCGGTAAGCCGAGCAAGCAGATGGACCTCCTCGTTGCGTCGATCCGCGGCGTCATCGCCGACGCCATCAAGGCGGGGGGCTCGTCCCTGCGGGATCATATCCAGACGGATGGGTCTCTCGGGTATTTCCAGCACTCTTTCTCGGTCTATGATCGCGAAAGTCTACCTTGCCGCACGCCCGGTTGCGGCGGTACGGTCGCGCGCATCGTTCAGGCGGGGCGCTCGACCTTCTACTGCCCTGACTGCCAAAAATAACGGGAGGATTGTCCATGGCCTACGAAACGCTGATCGTCGAAACTCGCGGGGCGGTAGGGCTCATCACATTGAATCGCCCGCAGGCGCTGAACGCGCTGAATTCGACAGTGCTGAAGGAGCTTCTACAGGTTCATGAAGCCTTCCAGGCCGACGACGCTATTGGTGCGATCGTTTTGACTGGCTCCGAGCGCGCATTCGCCGCCGGTGCCGACATCAAGGAAATGCAGCCTCTCGGCTATGTCGATGTCTATAGCCGCGATCTGATGAGCGGCTGGGACGACGTTGCCAAGGTGCGCAAGCCTGTCATCGCTGCCGTCAGCGGCTTTGCGCTTGGCGGTGGCTGCGAACTCGCGATGATGTGTGACATCATCATCGCTTCGGAGACTGCCAAGTTCGGCCAACCCGAGATCACCCTCGGCGTCATCCCCGGCATGGGCGGCTCTCAGCGGCTGACGCGCGCCGTCGGCAGATATAAGGCCATGGATCTGATCCTCACCGGCCGGATGATGGATGCCGCCGAAGCGGAGCGCGCAGGACTCGTTTCACGTGTGGTGGCGCCCGAGCGCCTGTTGGACGAGGCGCTGGAGGCGGCCGCCAGGATTGCCTCGCTGTCGCGTCCTTCCGTTCTGATGGCCAAGGAAGCGGTCAACCGCGCCTTGGAGACGACCCTGGACGAAGGTCTGCGCTTCGAGCGCCGGCTTTTCCATAGCCTGTTTTCCACCGAAGACCAGAAAGAGGGGATGACGGCCTTCATCGAAAAGCGTAAGCCTGCCTTTAAGAACCGCTGAGCCTTGGAGAAAGGCGGCGTTTCCTTGAAAATGCGCGTTGACGTGGGTCGGCTTTAGGGTTATATGCCCGCCCACGGTTCGGGAAGCCACTCCGGTTTTCCGATTATGCTCCCGCATTGCTGTATGAAGTGGCCGCAAGGCCCGCGGTGATGACGGAGTTTGTTCGAATTCTTAGAGAGGCATCCATGGCCAATACAACTTCGGCGAAAAAAGCGACCCGCAAGATCGCCCGCCGTACCGACGTCAATAAGGCTCGTCGCTCGCGCGTTCGTACTTTCGTTCGCAAGGTCGAAGAGGCAATCGCATCTGGTGATGCTGCCAAGGCTAAGGAAGCTTTCCTGGCCGCGCAGCCGGAACTGGCTCGCGCCGCAAGCAAGGGCGTTGTGCACGCCAACACGGCTTCCCGTAAGGTTTCGCGCCTGGCAGCTCGTGTGAAGGCTCTGTCGGTTTCTGCGACCGCATAATCTTTCGTTAATAAACGCAGCATTATGATTAGCCCGGCAACTTTGTCGGGCTTTTTCGATTCCGCCGACTAGCTTCCGTATGGTTAATTCGGCGACGATTTCATGTCGGGCGTGTGACATGAAAAATGCAATGAAAACAAATACTTGTTGTAGGATACTTCAGGTGTGCTCGACTCAGGCCCTACAATCTGCGGTCTGAGCAGAGTCAAGAAGCTTTTTTATTTTTTTCTTTTTATGCGTGTCAAAAATGCCCAGAATCGGAATCCCCTTGATTCAAAAGCGATTCTTTTTTGACATCGATGTGACGCTCAAAAACTGCAGCCGGAGTCAACGGCCCGCTCTTAATTTTGCGTAAAATTCATCGTTGATTCCCGCATTCGATCCTGCCTAAATGCCGATCAACAAGGGGTCCAGACATCACCTGTAAAGGCTTGGTCTGAAACTGCCACGTCGGCAGGGCGATGATCCTGTGCCACTTGTTACGGAGAGTCAAAGTCTTCGGTTTTTCACGCAGTTAGGCATTTTTGACCGCGATGTGGCTGTCGCGGAACGGTGATGTTTTGTGTGTTGGTTGCACGCGTTGCGTGAAGCCGAATTGGGAAGAGAAGTCGTGGCAGGACGATTGAACGCCGGTGTTACGAGGAACGGCATCCAGTCCGAGGGAACGCAGTCGAACCGCATGATGCGGCGCGCACTTTCCCGGGAGAATCTTGCGAGTGGGGCAGTATTTGAGTGAACCGGCAGGCGAGTGGCTCATGAGGGTGCCACTTTCTAGCCATAGCGGGGAAATAATCGGGCGACGAAACAAAGTCGGCCGACGAATGGAAGGCGGCATGATGCAGATGAATACAATGACGGCGGATGTCCTGGAGAGTGGGGACAATGAACCGCAGGCGTTTGGCTCTATTTGCGCCGAGGCGGCAGGGGAAAAGGGAGACATGAAGCATGGTGTACTTTTCGAGCGTGTCAGCGCCCGTCTGAAGGCGCAGGTCGGTCCGGATGTTTATGCAAGCTGGTTTGCACGGCTGAAATTGCATTCGGTTTCAAAGAGCGTCGTGCGCCTGACGGTGCCGACAACTTTCCTGAAGTCCTGGATCAACAATCGGTATCTTGAGCTGATCACCAGCCTGTTCCGGGCCGAAGACTCTGAAATCCTGAAAGTCGAAATTCTTGTTCGCACGGCAACGCGTGGCGTTGGTAAGCCGGCTGAAGAGCCGGTTTCCCCGGAGCCTGTTGCCGCTGCGCAGACGCGCCGCCCTGTGGCGCAGCATGCCGGCCAGATTGCGCAGCAGGCGGTTTCGTCCGCTGCCGCAGCCCGTCCGGCCACCTCCGGCCAGCCGCTCTTCGGCTCGCCTCTGGATTCCCGCTTCACCTTCGACACCTTCGTCGAAGGCAGCTCGAACCGCGTGGCACTTGCCGCCGCCAAGACGATTGCGGAAGCCGGACAGGGCGCTGTCCGTTTCAATCCGCTGTTCGTCCATTCCAGCGTCGGCCTCGGCAAGTCGCATCTTCTGCAGGCGATCGCCAATGCCGCGGTTCAGAACCCGCGCGCACTGCGCGTCGTCTATCTGACGGCAGAGTATTTCATGTGGCGTTTCGCAACCGCGATCCGCGACAATGATGCTCTGACGCTCAAAGACTCGCTGCGCAACATCGACCTTCTGATCATCGACGACATGCAGTTCCTGCAGGGGAAGATGATCCAGCACGAGTTCTGCCACCTGCTGAACATGCTGCTCGACAGCGCCAAGCAGGTCGTGGTCGCTGCCGACCGCGCTCCCTGGGAGTTGGAATCGCTCGATCCACGCGTCCGCTCGCGTTTGCAGGGCGGCGTTGCCATCGAGCTCGATGCGCCGGACTACGAAATGCGCCTCGAAATCCTGAAGCGTCGCCTCGCCGTAGCTCGCGTCGAGGATCCGTCACTGGAAATCCCGGCGGAACTGCTCAACCATGTTGCCCGCAACATCACTGCGAGCGGCCGCGAACTGGAAGGCGCCTTCAACCAGCTGCTCTTCCGTCGCTCCTTCGAGCCGAACCTGACGGTAGAGCGCGTGGACGAGCTTCTTGCCCACCTAGTTGGTTCGGGTGAGCCGCGTCGCGTCCGCATCGAGGATATCCAGCGCATCGTCGCACGGCACTACAACGTGTCGCGCCAGGAGCTGGTCTCGAACCGCCGCACCCGTGTCATCGTCAAGCCGCGCCAGATCGCCATGTATCTGTCGAAGACGCTGACGCCGCGGTCCTTCCCGGAAATCGGCCGTCGCTTCGGCGGTCGCGATCATACGACCGTGTTGCATGCCGTTCGCAAGATCGAGGAGTTGATTGCTGAGGATACGAAGCTCTCGCATGAGATCGAGTTGCTGAAGCGCCTGATCAACGAATAGTCGGGAAACCTTCTGTGCTTTGACGGCCGGGGCATTGCTCCGGCCGTTTTCTTTTGCGCACAATCTTCTGTACGCTGGCTGTGAGGAGCGTGTGCCGCGTGCACAAAAGGGGAGGGAGTTGATGAGTTTCGACAGGATTGCCGTTCTCGGGCTGGGCAAGGTCGGGCGGTTGGCAGCGACGCTCCTGCACGAGGGGGGCTTCGACGTTCTCGGCATCGATATTCAGGCGCCGACAGAGAGCCTTCCGTTCCAGTGCAGGAGTGGGGACGTTTCCGACCCCACCACCATCGGCGAACTGCTGTCGAGTGTCGAGGCCGTGCTTTCCTGCCTGCCCTATCACCTCAACATCGGCCTGGCGCGCGCTGCCCATCTTGCGGGGATCCATTATTTCGACCTCACGGAAGACGTGCCGACCACAAATTTCATCATCGAACTATCCAAGACCGCGCGCGGGCTGATGGCGCCGCAATGTGGCCTCGCCCCCGGCTTCGTCGGTATTGTCGGATCGAGCCTTGCGGATGGATTCGACAAATGCCGTTCCATTCGCATGCGCGTCGGCGCCCTGCCGCAGCATCCGACCGGTCTCCTCGGCTACGCCTTCAACTGGTCGCCCGAAGGCGTGGTCAATGAGTATTTGAACGACTGCGAAGTGATCGAGGGGGGCATTCGCAAGCTCGTCTCGCCGATGGAATGGCACGAGACGATCTACGTCGAGGGTGTGAAACTGGAGGCCTTCACGACATCAGGCGGCCTCGGCACCATGTGTGACACCATGCTCGGCAAGGTCGAGAACCTCGACTACAAGACGATGCGCTATCCCGGACACATGGATCTGATGAACTTCTTCTTTCACGAACTCCTGATGCGCGACAGGCGCAAGCTTGCCGGTGAAATCCTCACCAACGCCAAGCCGCCGGTCGAGGACGATGTTGTGTATGTCCACGTGGCAGCGGAGGGCACGGAGAACGGCAACCTGCGCCGCAAGGAGTTTGTGCGCGCCTACTATCCGATCGAGATAGCAGGCGCTCGCCGCACGGCGATTGCCTGGACGACATCGGCCTCGGTGGTTGCCGTGATCGAAATGGTGCGCGAGGACCTGCTGCCGTCCACCGGCTTCCTGCATCAGGAATACATTCCGCTGGAGATGTTCCTCAACACGCCGACCGGCAGTCTTTTCAAGACCGGTGCGCCTGGACGTTAACCCGCCAAGCTAGTCCAGTATGCCCCCTCGAACGGGACCGCAGCGAAACGCTCGTTGATTTCGGCGAGGCCGCCCGCCGGATCGAGATCGCCGAACAGGTCAGGCCTTACCCAGGATGCCACGGCTTCCGCCGCCAGCACATTCAGCGGCACGGCGTTGAAGAAGTTCCACATGCCATGCACATTTCCCTCGCGCACAGCCTTCAGTGGGGCAAGGGCGGGTGCCTTAACGGTTTCCTGGAGCGACCGACGGGCTTCTGCGGGATCGGCGCCAGGGCCAATCGAGAAGACGGTGTAGACGCCACCCGGCGAGCCTGTGGCGATATAGACGTCCGGCTCCGCCGCGATGATGTATTCCGCCGTCACCGGCCCGCCCTGCGGCGGTAGGTTCTTGTCCGCGATGTTGCGTCCGCCGGCAAGCGTGATCAACTCGCCGAGGCCGGTCCGGCCGATCGCCCAGCTGCCCCGTGTTGCGCTCGGGAAGGCGTCCATCAGCACCAGCGGCGCATCCTCGCCTCTCCCTGCCGACTCTGCCTTGATGCGCTGCACCCGCTTTTCGAAGAACTGCGCATAATCTTCCGCTTGCCGATCGCATTCCAGAACGCGGCCGAGGAGGCGAATGTCTCGCGGGGTGTTCTTCAGTGGATCGAGATTGAAATCGACGACGATGACAGGCACGCCGATCGATTGGAGATAGTCGATGGCACGTTCGCCTTGTTCGCCATCGGCCTGCCACCTGCCCATGATTGCAAGGTCCGCCTCCAAGGAGAGTGCGGCCTCAAAGTTCATGCCATCCGCCTGCCCATTGCTGACCAGCGGGACCTTGTCGAGGGCCGGAAACTTGCTGCGAAAGGCGTCGTAGATGAACGGATTGTCCGTCTTCATGTCGGTCGCCCAGCCAGCAAGCAGGCTGACCGGATCCGGATGGATCAGCGACAGCGCGAAAAGATTGAATCCCGTTCCGAGGATGATCGACTTCGGCTTCCTTGAAATCGTCACCGTTCGACCGACCGCGTCGGTCACGGTCAGCGGCCAGCGCGTCTCGGCCTTCAAGAGAGCCGGCGCGCAGAGCGTCGTGGACGCGGCGGCGAGAAAGCCACGTCTCGTGATCGTGGAAAGGGTCATTGTACGTTCCTTTGGCTCGGAAGAGCGCAAGGCTTGCCGCAGCTCGGCACGTCGGGCAGCATGTAGCGCAAGCAGCATATCTTCCGCCGGGCGACGCGCTCACCATCCTCCTCGACATATCGGACGCTGCCGCAAAGAGGATTGACGCCGCCATCCGGCAGGCAGCCGCGCACGAACACCGTGAGATCGGGGCCTTCAGCTGGCCGGGTCAATCGCAGCGCATAGTCGAGATAGACAGCGGCATTGTTCCAGCACAGCTTGGCCGAAATACCGCAAGCGTTGAGTTTCGCGACCGCCTCGGGAAGATGTTGCTCCAACAATGGACCTATCGCCCCGAACCCGTCGTCCTCCTCGACCGCGGCATGCCCGCCCCGGTGTGGAACGCCGAACGCGCGTGGCAGCCCGTTCTCCTGCAATGCGATGGTCATCTCATCGAAGGCGATCGGCAGCGCCTGCGCGGCGAGGCGGCGCGCCAGCACGTAGGGGATGGAAAGAGTGGAGAAGTAATATAACGACCACATCGAGACGACGGCGCGCCTGTCGCTGTCTCCACATGCCTCGGCATAACGATCAATCGCCTGCCTGAACCCGCCGTCACCGAAGAAGCGCGGCAGCGGTACCCCGTCCGATAGCTCGGTTGAGAGTACCATCTTCTCGCTGCACCACGCATGCTCGCCGGCGAAAGCCGGCGAGAGAATCGAGGCGCTCTGGCCTCGATCGGCGACATGGTGCTGTGCGCTCGCCATCAGCTCACCATGTGTAGCGCAGGCTGCCGATCACGGCGCGGCCCTGGTCGCGATAGCAGAAGCCCGCCGAGCAGACGGCCTCCCGGCGGTCGAAGAGGTTGGTGGCGTTCACCTGCAGGCTCAGGCCGTCGTATTTCTTGTCCAGCGCCGCGAAATCATAGCTGATGGCGGCGTCGAAGAGGACGCGTGAGCCGTTCTGCGCCGTGTTGGCGTCGCTGGTGTAACTCTTGCCGAGATAACGGGTGCCGAAGCCGATGCCGAGGCCGTAGACCGGGCTGCTCTCCTGGAATGTGTAATTCGCCCAGAGCGAAGCCATGTGCCTCGGAACCGACGAGACGGAATTGCCAACGGTCCCGGTCGTTCCTTCCAGGATCTCGGTATCGGTGTAGGTATAAGACGCGACCAGCGACAGGCCGTTGTCGAGGCTCGTGTTCGCTTCGAGTTCCAAGCCACGGGAGCGAATCTTGCCGCGCTGCACCTGAATGTTCGCCGGTCCTGTCGGCAGGTTCACGACCTCGTAGTAGAGGCTGTTCTTCTGGTCGATATTGAACAGCGCAGCCGTCAGCAGCGTGTTGCTGTTCGGGAGCAGGTACTTGACGCCGATCTCTTCCTGCTCGCTTTCCGTCGGCTTGAAGGGCTGGTCCGTCTCCTGGTTGATACCGGCATTGGGTGCGAAGGCGGTGGAGTAGCTGGCATAAGGTACAATGCCGAAATCGGTCTCGTAGCCCAAGCCGACACGGCCGGAGAATGCCTTGTCCTTTTGCGAGAGGCTGGTCAGAGCGTTCGTGCTGAGGTCGGTATTGTCGGTGTCGGTCGAAACCCAGTCGTAGCGCCCGCCGACGGTGAGTATCCATGCGTCATAGCGGATTTGGTCCTGCAGGTAGGTGCCGACCTGCCATTGATCCTGGATGGTGCGGGTGTCGAAGTCGATCGGTGCAACGGGCGCTCCCGCGGTCGGATTGTTGGTGTCGAGCGGCGGCGACACGCCCCGACCATCGAGCGAACGCCAGCGCAGCTTGGTCAGGTCCAGGCCCGCAAGCACCGTATGGTCGACCGCCCCCGTTTCGAACTTGGCTTCCAATTGATTGTCGATGACGAAGGCCGTCAGCCGCTCGTCGAACGTGCCGGCGCTGCGGTCGAGGAGACTTGGATCGACCGCGTTGGGGGCGTAGGCAAAGGCCCAATCGGCGTCGATGTTGAGCGTCGATGCGCGGGCGTTCTGGCGGAACACGAAGACGTCGTTCAGCCGGTGCTCGAATTCATAGCCGATGCGCGCCTGGTTCTGGACTGAATCGTTGAAGGCCGGATTGCCTGCGAAAATGTCGGTTACGTTGCCGGCCGGATCATTGTAGTAGGCCGCCGTCCCACCGGTCTTGGTTCGGGAATACTCGCCGAGAATGGTAAGCTTGGTATCCTCGTCCGGCTTCCACATGAAGGCTGGCGCGATATAGACGCGGTCGTCGGGAACGCTGACCTGTTCCGTGTTGGCATCGCGGTAGAGGCCAGTCAGGCGATAATAGAAGGGGTCCTCATTGTTAACGGGACCTGAGAGGTCGAACTGGGTCTGATAGCGTTGGTCGGTACCATACTGCAGCTGAACTTCGTGAAAAGCGTCTTCCGTCGGCCGCTTGGTGATGAGGTTGTAGAGACCGCCGGCGCCCGTTGCTCCATACAGCGCTGAGGATGGTCCACGCAGGATTGAGACACCTTCGAGGCCGTAAGGCTCGGTCTTGAAGAGTGACGAACCTGCGCCGGGCTGACGAAGGTTATCGCGGAAGATCCCCGTATAGGTCACGTCGAAGCCGCGTACCGAGAATGAATCGAAGCGCGGATCGAAGCCGTAAGCACCGACACGAGTGCCCGGTGTGTAGGCGACCGTATCGAGCAGGCTCTGCGGATTGCGGTCCCTCAACTGCTGCTCGGTTACGGACGAAATCGACTGAGGAATCTCGATGAACGGCGTGTCGGTCTTCGTGCCTGTCGCGCTGCTCTTGCCGACATAGCCGTCAGCCTGGATCACGCCGCCGCTGCCGCCATTGACGATGATATCTTCAAGAACCGTCGCTCCGTCTTGCTGCCCCGCGGCATCCTGTGCCGCAGCCGGCGCGAGAAGATGGGCGAGCACCACGCCCGTCAAAGCTGATGTGGAAAGGAATCGAGAAGAAAATTGAAGATTATTCATTGGCTTATCACACCGGAAGGCTCATTGCAGAATTTTATCTGGAGTGTAATAGTCAAGAAAAAGCCCGAAGAAAACCCTATTTTATGATTAGAATGCTCCACTTTTTAATCAGCATGACAAATCAGCCACAGTCAGGTCAGGCCTGTGCCTCGGTCAGCAGCCAGCGGCGAAAGGCCGCCGCTGCCGGTCGCTCGAGCGCGGGGCCCGGATAGACGAGGTGGAAGGCAAGGCGGCTTGCGATCCCAAGCGGGAAAGGCGTGATCACCGCACCTTCCTTCAGGTCCCGCTCCAGAAACGAGCGTCGCATCAAGGCAAAGCCGAGCCCGGCCTTCATCGCGTCATAGGCTCCGTTGCCATGCATGAAGATCGGCCCGCGCGACGGATCGACCCCCGTTGCGCCGGCCGCTTCCAGCCAGAGCTGCCAGTCATGGCGATAGACGTCATGGATCAGTTGGAAACCAGCGAGGGCGCCGGGCGACGGATTGCTCCCCAGTTCAGCGGCAAGCTTTGGCGTGCAGACCGGCACGAGTTCGTCATCGACGAGCCGCTCGCTGATCAGGCCGTCATACCCGCCGAGCCCGTGGCGGATTGCGAGGTCGATGCCGTCACGCTGAAAGTCGAGCACGCGGTGCGATGCGCTGATGCGAACGTCGATTTCAGGGTGCATCGCCTCGAAGCGCCCGAGACGCGGCACGAGCCAGTAGGTCGCAAATCCCGCCGTGCAGGTGACGTTGAGGACGGCGCCGCGTCCCCGCGCCGTGATTGCCGCCGTCGCCTCCCGGACCAGACGGAATGCTGCCCTAAGCGTCGAAAAATAATCCGCGCCCTCAACCGTCAAGGCCAGCGCGCGCGTCTTGCGCTCGAAGAGCTTGACGCCAAGCGATGCTTCCAGGTCACGGATCTGCAGGCTGACGGCGCCCGGCGTGACGTTGAGCTCTTTTGCCGCAAGCGTCATGCTGAGGTGTCGCGCGGCGGCTTCGAAGGCCCTAAGTGCTGAAAGAGAGGGAAGATAGTCGCTCATGGTTTAGCTCAGCTATATCATGGATCGAGAAAGACTCGTTTGTCTCCTGCCAGGCATCGCAATAATATCAGCATGAAAGCTGTCGAAAAAGCTGATTCAAGCTGCGCGATGAGCGAGAATTAATCGAGAATGGCCGCGTTCGAGACGCGCAACAATCGGGTGGTGGCAGCCAGCGGCTGGATGTATTCCGGTCAGGCTGACTAGGGAGAAGATAATGCAGCAGAAACAAATGGGCCTTGCCGAGTGGGGAATGCTGCTGGTGTTGTCCCTGTTATGGGGCGGCTCCTTCCTCTTCAACGGTATTCTGGTGAAGACCCTGCCGCCGTTCACGATCGTCGCGGGCCGGGTCCTGGTTGCCGCACTTGCGCTGAACCTTATCGTCCGAGCCACCGGCCATGCGATGCCGCGCGACGCTAGGTCCTGGGCTGCGTTCTTCGGCATGGGCATCCTGAACAACATGATCCCCTTCTGCCTCATCGTCTGGGGCCAGACGCACATCGCAAGCGGCCTTGCCTCGATCCTGAATGCCACGACGCCGCTCTTCGGTGTCGTCGTCGCGCATTTCCTGACAGCGGACGAAAAGATGACCGGCAACCGCCTGCTCGGCGTCCTCGTTGGCTTTGCTGGTGTTGCCTACATGATTGGCTTCGACGTGTTGCGTGATCTCGGCTCGAACGTGCTGGCGCAGCTTGCCGTGCTCGGTGCTGCGCTCTCCTACTCCTTCGCCGGGATTTTCGGCCGACGCTTCCGCCAGATGGGCATGGCGCCGCTCATTCCCGCCGCCGGACAGGTTACCGCTTCGACCATCCTGATGCTGCCGATCGCGCTCGTCGTGGATCAACCTTGGACTTTGGCCGCCCCGTCACTCGAGACCTGGATGGCCTTGCTGGGCCTGGCCTTGCTGTCGACGGCGATCGCCTATGTGTTGTTCTTCCGCATCCTGGCAACGGCAGGGGCGACAAACCTCATGCTCGTGACCTTCCTGATCCCGGTCAGCGCCATCCTGCTCGGCGCAGCTATTCTCGGCGAGCAACTGCAAGCCAAGCATCTGATCGGCATGGCGATGATTGCGATCGGCCTTGCGGCGATCGACGGGCGGTTGTTTTCCCTGGGACGAAAGCGGCCGGCCTAGCAGGCGAGGTCGGCTACGACGGAATCGAGGATCAGCATACCCGACGGCGTGCAGCGAAGCCGGGAATTGCCGATCCGCTCGACGAAGCCGTGTTCCAGCAGGAATTCTTCACGCTTTGGGTCGAGATCGCGGCCTGAAAGCTGTTGCCAGCGGGCGAGATCGACACCTTCCTTCAGGCGTAGTCCCATCAACAGCAGTTCGTCCGCCTGCTCCTCGTAGCCGAGTTGTTCCTGATCGAGGATGCCGTGGCCGTCGCGCTCGACGAGATCGAGCCAACTTTCCGGCTTCCGCTCGGTCGCCGTCGCGATCTTCATCGCGCCGCGCGTCAGCCGCCCGTGGGCGCCGGGGCCGATACCGGCATAGTCGCCGTAACGCCAATAGGTGAGGTTGTGGCGGCTCTCCGCGCCGGGGCGCGCGTGGTTGGACACCTCGTAGGCCGGCATTCCTTCGCGAGCCGTGATCTCCTGCGTCGCTTCGTAGAGCAATGCCGATTGATCGCCGTCCGGAACGACAAGCTTGCCCGCCTTGTGAAGGCCGTAGAAGGGCGTGCCTTCCTCGATCGTCAGCTGGTAGAGCGAGAGGTGATCGACCGCGTAGGAGATCGCCTCCTTCAGCTCGCGCTCCCATTCCTCGACAGTCTGGTTCGGGCGAGCATAGATCAGGTCGAAGGACATGCGCGGAAAGATGTCGCGTGCCAGCTTGATCGCCTTCAGCGCGTCGGCAACGTCGTGCAGCCGTCCGAGAAACTTCAGGTCGCGGTCATTCAAGGCTTGGACGCCAAGCGAGACGCGGTTGACCCCGGCGGCGCGATAGCCCCGGAAACGCTCCGCCTCGACGCTGGAGGGGTTCGCCTCCATGGTGATCTCGATACCGTCTGGCATATGCCAATGCTTGGCAATACCATTGAGAATGGCCGAAACCGTCGAAGGGTTCATCAGAGAGGGCGTGCCGCCGCCGAGGAAGACGCTCGTCACCGTCTTCGGCCCGCTCAATTGGCGCACCGTTGCCATTTCCTTCAGGAAGGCCGCAGTGAAGCGCTCCTGATCGACCGGCTGGTGGCGGACATGGCTGTTGAAATCGCAATAGGGGCACTTGGCAGCGCAGAACGGCCAATGCACGTAGACGCCGAAGCCGGGTTCGCCGGTATCGGGCAGAAGAGCGGCATAGCGCATCAGGTCAGGCTGTTCCAAAGTGTCCACGTTGCCCTTAGGCTTCCAGGCAGGTTTCGACGAAAATCTTGAAGGCGCGGGCGCGGTGCGACAGGGCCTCTGCGTCGCCCGGCTTCCAGCCGTGTTTTTCTTCCCCGCTCATCTCTCCAAAGGTAGTGTCATAGCCCTCGGGTTGAAAGACCGGATCGTAGCCGAAGCCTTGGCTGCCGCGCGGCGGCCAGACGACAGCGCCCTCGACTTCACCGCGGAAGAGCTCCGTATGGCCGTCCGGCCAGGCAAGGCAGAGCACGCTTACGAAGCGGGCGGTACGCTGTTCCGGCTTTGAAGCGCCGGCCTTGTCCAGCGCCGCCTCGACTTTCTCCATCGCCATCGCGAAGTCGCGGGTCCCGTCGGGCTTCTCGGCCCAGTTGGCGGTATAGACGCCAGGATCGCCGCCGAGCGCATCGATGGCGAGGCCGGAATCATCCGACAGCGCCGGAAGTCCAGCGGCTTCCGCAGAAGCGAGCGCCTTGATCTTTGCGTTTTCCTCGAAGGTGGTGCCGGTTTCGTCAGGCTCCACGAAGTTCAATTCAGCCGCCGACTTCGCGGTGAAGCCGAAGGGGCCGATCAGGTCCTGGATTTCCCGGATCTTGCCGGCATTGTGGCTGGCAACGACAATGGTCTTGGTTTCGAGCTTGCGCATGATTGTCCTATTCGAGGCCCCAGATACGGGCTTCAGCGCATTCAAGGCTGTTGCCCGCTGGATCGCGGAAATAGATCGATCGGCCGCCCTGCGGCCAGGTGACTTCGGATTCGATGGCGACGCCCTCGGACATCAACCGGGTGGCAATCGCATCGAGATTTTCGCCCGAGACGCGGAAACAGGCGTGTCCCGCACCGCTTGTGCCATGAGGCGGCACCTGCAGCGCGGTCGGTGAGGGCGGCTTGATCGTTTCTTTCGGATTGAAAATCAGCAGCACGCCGGGGCCGCAGCGAAAGAAGACATGCCGGTTGCCGCTCCGCGAGATCTTCGAAAGACCGAGAACGCCTTCATAGAAGGCTTCGACCTTGTCGAGATCCTCAGCATAGAGCGCCGTCTCCAGCATGCCTTCCAGCACGTCGTTCATCCGGCGATCGCCTGCTTTTGCATCGCCACGAGTTCGGCAATGCCCCCCTTGGCGAGCGTCATCAGCGAAGCGAACTCCTCGTCGGTAAAGGGCGTGCCTTCGGCGGTGCCCTGAATTTCGACGATACCGCCAGTGCCGGTCATCACGAAGTTCGCGTCGGTCTCGGCCGAGGAGTCTTCGAGATAGTCGAGGTCAAGGACCGACTGGTTTGCGAAGATGCCACAGGAAATGGCCGCGACGTGGTCCTTGAGCACGCGCTCGACCTTGAGCATGTTGCGGCTCTCCATCCATTTCAGGCAGTCGTAGAGCGCAATCCAGGCGCCCGTGATCGAGGCGGTGCGCGTTCCGCCGTCCGCCTGGATGACGTCGCAATCGAGGGTGATCTGGCGCTCGCCGAGCTCCTTGAGGTCGACGACGGCGCGCAGCGAGCGGCCGATCAGGCGCTGGATCTCCTGGGTGCGACCGCCCTGCTTGCCGGCCGCAGCTTCGCGCTTCATGCGATCGCCGGTGGCGCGCGGCAGCATGCCGTATTCGGCCGTAACCCAGCCCTTGCCGGTGTTGCGCAGCCATGCCGGCGGCTTTTCCTCGACGCTCGCCGTGCACAACACATGCGTATCACCGAACTTCACCAGACAGGAGCCTTCCGCGTGCTTGGAGAAATTGCGCTCGAAAGAGACCTTGCGCATCTGGTCGGTTTTTCTGCCTGAGGGCCGCATACTATTCTCCTAATCATCGTGCCGAAGGCGTGAGCAGGCTTCGGGTAGATCATGCGTGCTATGGTGTTGAGAGCTTCTACGATTGGCAGCGTCCATTTGCAATTTCCCTTTTGCCGCTGCGGAGAGATTGGCTATATTTTGTCGGATCATCGTCAGCACGGGTACGCAAGGTTTCATGGAGTTCAGATCGACGTCGGTTTCAGAGGCAGTGGCTGCGCTGGATGAACGCTCCAAGGAAATCTTTCGCCGCATCGTGGAGGGCTATCTGGAAACGGGCGAACCGCTCGGTTCCCGCAACCTTTCGCGAATCCTGCCGATGTCGCTGTCGCCGGCGTCCGTACGCAATGTGATGAGCGATCTGGAAGAACTCGGCCTCATCTATTCACCGCATGTCAGTTCCGGGCGTCTGCCGACGCAGATCGGCCTGCGCTTCTTCGTCGACGCCTTCATGCAGGTGGGCGATCTCTCGGCCGAGGATCGTGCCAACATCGATCGGCAGGTGCGCGCCGAAAGCCGCGACAATCCGATGGAATTGATGATGAACGAGGCGAGCCGAATGCTCTCGGGCATTTCGCGCGGCGCCGGACTTGTCATCACCTCGAAAAGCGATCCTGTGCTCAAGCATGTCGAGTTCATTCGCCTCGAGCCGACCAAGGCGCTTGCGGTGCTCGTTGGCGATCACGACCAGGTGGAAAACCGCATCATCGAGCTTCCGGCAGGCGTCACATCATCGCAATTGACCGAGGCCGCAAACTTCCTCAACGCGCATATGACCGGCCAGACGCTGCCGGAACTGCGCAATCAGCTGAGCCGACTGAAGGACGATGTCCGCCGCGAACTCGACACGCTGTCGCAGGATCTCGTCGAGCGCGGCATCGCTGTGTGGTCCGGCAGCGCGGACGAAGGCAAACCGGCTCAGCTCATCATTCGCGGCCGCGCCAATTTGCTCGCCGGTCTCGCCGGTGCCGACGATCTCGACCGCCTGCGCATGCTGTTCGACGACCTCGAGAAAAAAGACAGCTTGCTGGAACTCCTCAATCTGGCCGAAAGCGGGCCAGGTGTGCGCATTTTCATCGGCTCGGAGAACAAGCTCTTCTCGCTCTCCGGCTCGTCGTTGATCGTTGCGCCTTATCGTGACGATGACGACCGCATTGTCGGTGCCGTGGGAGTGATCGGGCCGACGCGTCTCAACTACTCGCGCATCGTCCCGATGGTCGATTATACCGCTCAGCTTATGACGCGACTGTCACGCGGCGCGAAGTAGCGCGGCTACTCAGGCAACGTGTCGCCCGAGCCGCCCATCTCCGCGGGCATGTCTTTATATTTGGGCAGGCCGTCACGAATGCGCAGCACGCTCTCCTGATAGTTCACGTGCAGCGCCGGGGTGTAGTCGAGATCCGGCAGAAGTGCCGCGTAGACGTCGGTGACGCCCCAGGTCGGGTGCTCGGTGTAGAGATGCCCACCGCACAGCTCGCAGAACTTCCGCACGCTGGTATCGGACTTCTGATAGCCCTCGACATGCTCTCCGCCTTTAGTGACCCGGACAGCCTGCGGCTGCCAGAGCGTGAAGGCATTGACCGGCCCTGCGGACCAATGCCGGCAGGAGGCACAGTGGCAGTATCCCATCGCCACCGGTTCGCCGGTAGCAACAATCTCCACGGCGCCGCAGAAGCAGCGCCCGGAATAGCTTTTCTGATCGCTCATGGTAGCAGCTCCCTGACCCAGGATTAGGCCGAAGCAAGAAAGGTTTAGGTAGCTCTAAAATAAAAGAACTTTAGCGCGAGCAAGTCAAGCTGGCCCTCTCGCTCAACCCGGCATGAGTTGCCCCGCATCGCGCGCTTTTCAGTCACGCAGACTTGATTTTTGCCCGTCAAAGCTCGATATCGGGCACATCCTAAAAGACACCAATCACCGGAGAACGTCATGACTGACGAAACGACGAAGAACGGACCTGACGCAGCCGCGGCCGAAGCCGCAGCGGACGCCGCCGCAAACGTCGAGAACGAAGCCACCGCACAGCCCGATCCGCTGGAACTTCTGAAGGGCGAGAACGCAGAGCTGCGCGACCGCTATCTGCGGCTTGCTGCCGAGATGGATAACCTGCGCCGCCGCACCGAGCGGGAAATCAAGGACGCCAAGACCTATTCGGCTGCTGGCTTCGCCCGCGACATGTTGGCCGTTTCGGACAACCTGCGCCGCGCCATCGATGCGATTCCGGAGGAAGCAAGGGCTGCCGCTGATGCCGGCCTGACAACGCTGATCGAGGGTGTCGAGATGACGGAACGCTCGATGTTGGCGGCGCTCGAGCGCCACGGTGTCCGAAAGCTGGAGCCGGTTGGCCAGAAGTTCGATCCGAATTTCCACCAGGCCATGTTCGAAGTACCGAACCCTGAGGTGCCGAACAACACCGTTGTTCAGGTCGTTCAGGCTGGCTACACGATTGGCGAGCGTGTTCTGCGCCCGGCCATGGTCGGCGTCGCCAAGGGCGGACCGAAGCTGGTCGAACCCGAAACCAATTCGGTTTTCGACCAGAAGGACGCCTGATCCCTCAGGCGCCCGTCAAACAATCCGAAATCAGATGCGGGCGAAACGCTCGATCAGCAGATCGAAAAATCCGTCCGCATCGACATCGCGCATGACCTGCGCATTGCGCTTGCGGTGGGTCACGTGCCACCAGTCGACGACGGTCATGCCGGCAGTCAGTTCCGACTTCACCTCGATCTCGACATTGCAGGTCCGCCCCTTGAAAAGCTCCGGCTTCAGCAGATAGGCGATAACCGTCGGGTCGTGCAGCGGGCCGCCGTCCGAGCCGTATTTCTCGACATCGAAGCGTTCGAAGAATTCCAGCATCTCGACCATGGCGATGGCCGGGCGTGTGCCGAGATCAGCCATGCGCTTGACGCGGTCCTTGCCTGTCAGAAGCTTGTGCGTGACGTCGAGCGGCATCATCACGATCGGAACGCCGGAGCGGAAGACGATGTCGGCTGCCTCGGGATCCACGAAGATGTTGAATTCGGCGGCCGGCGTAATGTTGCCACCCTCGAAGAAGCCGCCGCCCATCATGACCAGTTCATGGACGCGCGGGATGATGTCGGGCGCCTGCTGGAAGGCCAGGCCAATATTGGTCAGCGGCCCCAGCGTGCAGAGCGTCACTGCGCCTTCCGGCTCGCTGCGCAGCGTCTCGACGATGAAATCCACCGAATGCTGCGTCTGCAGCGGCATCGTGGGCTCGTCGAGAACCGGACCGTCGAGGCCGGTCTTGCCATGCACGTGCTCCGCGGTCACCAGCTTGCGCGCAATCGGCTTGTCGGCGCCGGCAAAGACCTTCGTATCGGTGCGACCACAGAGCTCGCAGACGATGCGCGCATTGCGGCTGGTGTAGGACAGTGGCACGTTGCCGGCGACCGTGGTGATGCCGAGTACATCGAGCTCTTCCGGGCTGCCAAAAGCCAGCATGATGGCGGCTGCGTCGTCCTGACCGGGGTCAGTGTCGATGATGATCTTTCTAGGGTTTGCCATTCCGATCGTTCCCATCCTCGTGGTGCGCGTCTTCGTGGCATGCACCGTTTGTTTATATTCCCGTCGCAAATCGGCACAGCCGGCGCGGGCAGGATTTGATGCGAGTCGGCGCCTGCTTTGTCAAGGTCGGACCCTTGCTGGCTTCCCGGGAGCGAGCATGGACGTCCGCCTTGCGCCCGGGCTCGGCAATTCCCATATTGTCGGCAGTCGGATGCTGCATTTCAGGTCCGGCAAGGTCGCTTGAATCAAGGACTTGAAAGATGAGCCGCATGACGCCTTTCGCGAGCCCGCTGCTTTTGGGCTTTGACGCCATGGAGAAGACGCTGGAGCGCCTTTCCAAGGCGAGTGATGGCTATCCCCCCTACAATATCGAGCGCGTTGCTCCTGACCGCGCTTCCGGCGATCCGGAAAGGCTGCGCATAACCCTTGCCGTCGCGGGATTCGCTGAGGACGACCTCGATGTCTCCGTCGAGGAAAATCAGCTGTCGATCCGCGGCCGTCAGGCAGAGCAGGGAGAGCGCGATTATCTCTATCGCGGCATCGCCGCGCGTCAGTTCCAGCGGACCTTTGTTCTGGCCGACGGCATGCAGGTTTTGGGCGCTTGCCTCAAGAATGGGTTGCTGTCGGTGGATCTCATCCGCCCCGAACCGAGCCGCATGGTGAAGAAAATTAACATTTCGGTCTCACAGTAGGACAACGGCGCATGTTGAGCCGTTGGTCCCTTCTCTTGGAGGTACAGGAATGTTGATGAAAGAAGCCAATTCGCACCTGACCAAAACCGAACTTGCCGGCATCGGCAACGGCGAGGTCGCCTATATCCGCAAGATGCGCAACGAAGAAGTTGCCAAGTGCTTCCCGGAAGCGCCAGACATCGATCCGAGCGTTGACCTCTGGGCGCTATTCGGCGCCGATGGCACGCCGATCCTTTTGACGGATAATCGCTCCAGCACCTTCTTCAAGGCCGCTGAGGATGAGCTGAAAACGGTGAGCCTGCACTAGGCAGGCTCAGACGCGCTTGAATGTGAGATAGGCGGAAGATCTGCCTTCACGCCGTGCCTTGGCCTCGTAGCGTGTGCTCGGCCAGCCCTCGTAGGGCGTCAGCCAGTCTGCCGCATTCTGTGCTAGCCATTCGAAGCCGCCATGGTCGCGGCATTTGAGCAGCGTCCAGTTGACGTAGGTATCGATATCGGACGCAAAGCAGAACAGCCCGCCCGGCTTCAGCACGCGGTGGAATCGGTCGAGGTTCGTCTTCGACACGAAGCGGCGCTTCCAGTGCTTCCGCTTTGGCCACGGATCCGGGTAAAGCAGGTCGATCTGGTCGATCGAGGCGTCCGGCAACCAATCCAGCAATTGCGTCGCATCATCGTTGTAGACACGAACGTTCCTGGCGCCTGCCTTGTCGACGCTCGTCAGCAGCTTCTGCATGGAATTGATGAAAGGCTCGACCCCGATAAAGCCGGTCGAGGGCATTTCCACGGCGCGATGGATCAGATGCTCGCCGCCGCCGAAACCGATTTCCAGGCGCAGCCTTTCGGTCGGCACCGGAAAGAGGGTCTTCAGCGGCTCGGGCGGAGCCGCTGAAAGATCGATGAGGAACGCCGGAAGCAGGGTGTTCAGTCGCTCTGCCTGATGTTCGCGCAGAGCCTTTCCCTTGCGGCGACCGAAGAAGGCTTCGGTCGCGCGTCCGCGACGCTCCATGTCGGTCATGCTGCTTCCTTGACCTTGACGGCGTCCTTGAGCGCCTTGACGAGGTCGGTGCGTTCCCAGGAGAACGAGCCGTCGCGGCCAGCCTTGCGACCGAAATGGCCGTAGGCCGAAGTCTTGGCATAGATCGGCTTGTTGAGGTCGAGGTGACGGCGGATGCCTGTTGGCGACAGGTCCATGTTCTTGCGGATCGCGGCTTCGATCTGGTCTTCCGTCACGCCCTTGCCGGTGCCGTGCAGGTCGACATAGATCGACAGCGGCTGTGCGACGCCGATAGCGTAGGACAGCTGGATCGTGCAGCGGTCGGAAAGACCAGCGGCAACGACGTTCTTCGCGAGGTAACGGGCAGCGTAAGCGGCCGAGCGGTCGACCTTGGTCGTGTCCTTGCCGGAGAACGCACCGCCACCGTGCGGAGCAGCACCGCCGTAGGTGTCGACGATGATCTTGCGGCCGGTGAGGCCGGCGTCGCCGTCAGGACCGCCGATGACGAACTTGCCGGTCGGATTGATGTACCAGTTGCAATCGTCGGCGATCGGCAGATCGCCGAGGGCTTCGCGGATATAGGGCTCGACCACCGCGCGAACCTTCTTCGAATCCCAGCTTTCGTCGAGATGCTGGGTGGAGAGAACGATCGACGTGACTTCGGCAGGCTTGCCGTTCACGTAGCGCACCGTCACCTGGCTTTTGGCGTCCGGGCCGAGCTTTGCAACTTCGCCGTCGCCCTTCTTGCGGGCAGTCGCGAGCAGCTGCAGGATCTTATGGGAGTAATAGATCGGCGCCGGCATGAGGTCAGGCGTTTCCTTGCAGGCGTAGCCGAACATGATGCCCTGGTCGCCGGCACCTTCGTCACCCTGCTGGTCGGCGGCACTATCGACGCCCTGGGCGATGTCGGCGGACTGCGAGTGCAGGAGCACGTCGATCTTCGCCGTCTTCCAGTGGAACCCGTCCTGCTCATAGCCGATGTCCTTGATGGCGCGGCGGGCAGCGGCCTTGAACTTCGAAGGGTTGATGACGTCGTTGCCGTTCTTGTCCTTCTTCATCAGGCTCGGCGGCAGGCGCACTTCACCGGCGATCACGACGCGGTTGGTGGTTGCCAGGGTCTCGCAGGCAATGCGCACGCCCCAGGGGTTGACGCCGGTCTTGGCGGCTTCGCGGTAGACCAGATCCACGATCTCGTCGGAGATCCGGTCACACACCTTGTCCGGGTGACCTTCGGCAACTGACTCGCTGGTGAAAAGGTAATTCGCGCGCATTCCGGGATTCCCCTCAAAGAACAAAAGCTGCCTAGTAGGTACTCAGTTCGCATCAGAAAAACAAGCGTAGAAGGACATAAATATATCTTTATATCTGCTGCAAAGTGGCAAATTTTGCCCCAAAAATGCCAAAAGCGGCCGTTGCGACCGCTTTTGTCTCTGCTCCGAATTTTGAATGGCGGTTATTCGCTGTCGGCTTCGGCGGCGAGTGCCTTCACCAGCTCGACGACTTTGCGGCGAACCTTGGGATCGGTGATTTTTACAAAGGCGCGGTTGAGTTGAAGCCCCTCGGACGACGAAAGAAAGTCGACCACATAGTTGGAGCTGGAGGCTTCCGCCATGCCGGACAGGCCGGAGGATTGTTCGCCCGGCGCGTCCTCGAAGAAGAAGGAAACCGGAACGTTCAAAATGCTGGAAATATTCTGGAGGCGGCTGGCACCGACACGGTTGGTGCCTTTTTCGTATTTCTGGATCTGCTGAAAGGTGATGCCGAGGCTCTCTCCGAGCTTTTCCTGGCTCATTCCGAGCATCGTTCGCCGAAGGCGAATGCGACTACCAACGTGTACGTCGATGGGGTTCGGCCGCTTCTTGTTCTCAATCATGGTCCTGCCCTAACAAAAATTTTCAACCTTGTTCAAACCGGCATGCCCAAACCCATCCCCAAAACGCCACGTTGCAAAGTCTTGATTAACCACCTTGAAACATACGCTAAGAACGCCGATCCGAACCACTATGCAATTTTAGGGGTTTTCGGTCAATTCTGCTTGAAAACTAAACCAAAACGCGAAACCAGCGCAATTGCAAACAGAAGTATCTCGATCAACCGGAAGTAAGTTTGGCGCGGGTAACCCGGATCGCGCTGGGCGTCGAAACGCTCGATGGTTGCGTCGACAAAGCCAGTTTCATTGAGGCCGAGACCCGCAATGACCTCGCCACGGGAGTTCACGATGGCTGAAATTCCGCTATTGCCATTTCGAATCAGCGGCAAGCCGGTCTCCACGGCACGCAACCTAGCCTGTTGAAAGTGCTGGTAGGGGCCGGGTGTTGCACCGAACCACGCGTCGTTCGTGACATTGAGAATGGCATTGGCGGCGCCTAGGTCGCCGGTCATCTCGTCGGGGAAAATGATCTCGTAGCAGACGAGGGGATAGAACTTGATCCCCGTGGGCAAATTCAGAAGCTGGCGCGTGGCGGCGGGTGAGAAGCCGCCTGGCATCTCGACCACATTCTGGATGCCGAAATCGTCGAGGATATTCTCGAACGGCACGTATTCGCCGAACGGCACGAGATGCACCTTGTCGGCCGCGCCGGCAATCTGCCCACGGCCGTCGATGACGTATATCGAATTGTAGTAGCGAGGCGGATTGCCAGGCCCCATGTCCTCCACCCTGACAGCGCCGGCAATCAGGATCTGATTGTCGTCGAGCGTGTCCGCGATCCGGCTGAGCGCATCCTGATTGTCGGTCAGGATGAAGGGAATGGACGTTTCCGGCCAGACAATGATGTCCGGTTTCCGCCCGCCGTCCTTCGGAGGCTCGACGGAAAGCTTCAGGTGCTTCTCGAAGATAGCAGCGCGGTCGGCGTCGCTGTCCATCTTCGCCGTCTGCTCGATCATCGGCTGAACCAGGCGAATGACCGGGCTCGGGGAGTCGGATGCAGGCGCGGGTTGCGGGCCATAGAGGATATAGGCGCCATAGCCGATATGTGCGGCGAAGAGCAGGGCTGCCAGCGAGAGCCCGAGCTTTGCGCCCTGCCGGGTGCCGAGGAGTGCGGGAGCGGCGAAGATGAAGACCGAGAGCGACGTGATGCCCATGATGCCGATGACGTGCGCCGATTGCATCATGAGCGGCACGGGCGTCATGCCGTAGCCGATAGCGTTCCAGGGGAAGCCGGTGAAAAGCACGCTCCGCAGCCACTCCAGCAACCCGAAGCTCGCCGCAAGCGCCGCAATCCGCCCCATGCCATCGGACCACATGGTTCGCGCCAGCGCCGCAGCAATGCCGTAGAAGATGGCGAGCACGGCAGGCAGGCCGAGGATCGCCAGCGGCAGCGCCCAAGCGAAGGCCTCCGCGTCGATCATCAAGGCGTGGCCAAGCCACCAGAGACCCGCGACGAAATAGCCAAAGCCGAAGAGCCAACCGACGGTAAAAGATGGCCACAGTCGCCCAATGAGCCCGCTTTCCGGAGCGGCAGCCGAGCCGTCGATCAGCCAGACGAGCAGCGTGAACGACACGAACATTGCGGCAAAGAAGCCAAATGGAGGCAGGGCCAGAACGCCGACGGCGCCAGCAAGGACCGCCAACGCAACCCTCTTGAACCCCCAGGCAAGGATAACCCTGTCCGCAAGCCGCTCCATGCGCACTCCCATCAAGCTGCGAATCAACCCGCTCGCAGTCTTTCAAAAAAGCCGCCGTTTGTCGTGCGTTGCGGCATCAGGTCGACGTGGAGGCGTCGGTTTGCCTCTCCTCGCCGTGATCCGAACCGGGCGTGCTGTCGCCGTCGATCTTGACGCGGCGACGGATGGCCTGACGCTTGCGGGTGATCCTCACGCGCTTGATCCGGCGCGGATCGGCGTCGAGGATATGGAACTCGAAACCGGGCAGAGCCTGCACGACCTCGCCACGCACCGGAATACGCCCGAGCTCGGAGAAGATCAGGCCGCCCAGCGTGTCGACTTCGTCGACCTGTTCGGTGATGTCGAAGTCCGGCCCGATCGCCTCGGCGATCTCCTCCAGTTCGACACGGGCATCCGCGACGAAGACGTCTTCGGAGACGCGCTTGAACATGACTTCATCGTCGTCGTGCTCGTCGTCGATGTCACCGACGACCATCTCGACGATGTCCTCGTGCGAGGCCAATCCATCGGTGCCGCCGTACTCGTCGATGACCAGCGCCATCTGCGTGCGGTTGACCTGCATGCGGCGAAGGAGGTCCGACGCAAGCATCGACGGCGGAACGAACAGGATCTTGCGGATGATCCCGGCCTCCGACAGCGTCTTCTGTAGGTCGACGCGGCTGAGGTCGAAATTCGGCTTCGCAGCGCGTGTAGGCTTCTGCAAGTGTTCGGGTGAAACCTCGACCAGAGGCTCTGTCGACTTGACTGTCTTGGTGCTGCCGCGGCGCTTGTTGCGGGCCTGCTTGGCGACGTAGGACAGGAGATCGCGGATATGCACCATGCCGCGCGGATCATCGAGCGTATCCGCATAAACAGGCATGCGCGAACGGCCAGATTCCTCGAACAGGATCATCAGTTCGCCGATCGTGATGTTCTGATCGACGGCTTCGATATCGGCCCGCGGCACCATCACGTCAGCAACGCGCACTTCCCGGAAGCGAAGGATGTTGTGCAGCATTGCCCGTTCATCGGGCGAAAAGACGTCACCGTCGGCAGCGTCGGTCAGCAGCGCATCGGCGATGTCCTCGCGAAGGCGCGAGCCCTGCTGTGGTCTCAAGATACGCGCGGCGCGCGTCCAGAAGGATTGGGGTCGTCCAGACTGCCTACTACTACTGCCACCCTCGTCAGAAGAGGAGGATTGGTCGGCGTCCTTGGCCTCCGCGGCCGGTCTCGTCGTAAAGTCGCTCATGGTTCCATTTTAAGGTCTTGACCCTCGTATGGGTCAGATAGGCCGAGTACCGCCAAAATGCGAGTCTCGAGCCCCTCCATTATCTCGGCTTCAGCGTCATTATTATGATCGTAGCCGAAGAGATGCAAGAAACCATGCACCATCAAGTGGGTCAGGTGGTCGTCAAAGCTCTTTTCGAGCTCGACTGCCTCCCGCTCAACGGTCTCTCTTGCGATAATGATGTCGCCCAACATCGGTCCCGGCACGTTGCCCGGCTTGACCGGGAAGGCCGGAAAGGAAAGCACATTGGTCGGCTTGTCCTTGCCGCGCCACTCGGCATTGATGTCCTGGATCGAGGCATCATCCGTGAAAACAAGCGAAACCTCGGGCACCATCTTCGGAAAGGGCTGCTTGACCGTTTCACGCAGATAGGTGGCGGCTGTTTCCAGCACCCGATCCGCCAATGCATGCAGCGCATCCTCGGAGGGCCAGTCGCCCTCTTCGATGCTGATCTGAATGTCGAGTTCGGCCATCAATCCTGCCGGCTGGCTTCCTCTGCTTCCGCGATATAGGTCGAGTCGTAGGCCTTGACGATGCGGCCGACAAGCGGATGACGTACGACATCCGTATCCCGGAAGCGGACGATCGAAATGCCTTCGACGCCATTCAGTAGTTGAAGGGCCTCCACCAGTCCGGATTTGACACCACGCGGCAGGTCGATTTGGCTCGGGTCGCCGGTGACGATCATGCGGGAATTCTCGCCAAGACGCGTCAGGAACATCTTCATCTGCATCGAGGTCGTGTTCTGCGCTTCGTCGAGAATGACGGCAGCGTTTGCGAGCGTCCGGCCGCGCATGAAGGCGAGCGGAGCGATTTCGATAACACCGGCCGTGATTGCCCGATCGACCTTGTCGGCGGGCATCATGTCGTAGAGCGCGTCATAGAGCGGGCGGAGATAGGGATCGACCTTTTCCTTCATGTCGCCGGGCAGGAAGCCGAGCCGCTCGCCGGCTTCCACCGCCGGGCGGGAAAGAATGATCTTCTCGACAAGACCCCGTTCGAGGAGCTGGGCCGCATGAGCGACGGCGAGATAGGTCTTGCCGGTACCCGCCGGACCGACGCCGAAAACCAGTTCGGCCCGTTCCAGAGCGCGCACGTAGGCGTCCTGGGTCGGCGTTCGCGCGACGATAGTCTTCTTGCGGGTCGAAATCTGCGCCATGGTGAGCTTGGCTTTGCGCTCCATCGTCGGCAGGCTCAGTTGATCGTCTGCGGCGACCGCCATGCGGATCGCGCCTTCCACGTCGGATCGCTCCACGCTGCCGCCTTTCTGGAGTTTCTCATAGAGGTAATCGAGTGTACGCCGCGCCTGGTTGGTGGCGACAATGTCTCCCGAGATAACGACGGAATTGCCGCGCGCTCGAGCGTCGATGTGGAGACGCTCTTCAAGCAGCTTGAGGTTCTGGTCGAACTGACCGAACAACTCACTGGCGAACCGATTGTTCTCGAACGTCAGAATAAAGTGATTGGCGTCGCTCGCAATGCGTGGGTGGCGCGGTGAAGAAACCAATTCTTGTCCGTTCAAGCGGTCGAGCTCCTAGGGTTTAGACCTCAGCCTCTGCTATCTCGGCAAACAGGCTGTTGGTTCCGGTTCCGGTGATTCGCACGTTAATAATGTCACCGATTTGCAATGCTTTTGCATCAACATTCACGGACTGAAGCCACGGAGAACGGCCGATAAGCTGTCCTGGCATGCGACCGGGCTTTTCGAGCAACAGTTCGATCGTTTTCCCGACACAGGATTCGGCAAATTCCTGCTGTTGCTTCAGAAGAAGCGCCTGCAGGCGTTCTAGCCGTTCTGCCTTGATCTCTTCCGGCACCTGGTCCTTCAGTTCCGCACCGGGCGTGCCCGGCCGTGTCGAGTACTTGAAGGAGAAGGCCTGCGCATAGCGCACCTCCTCCACGAGACGGAGTGTATCTTCAAAATCCTGGTCTGTCTCCCCCGGAAAACCGACGATGAAGTCTCCGGAAAGGGCAATGTCTGGGCGAGCGGCGCGGATGCGCTCGACGAGGGTCAGGTATTCGGCGGCCGTATGGCGCCGGTTCATCGCCTTCAGGATGCGGTCGGAGCCGGCCTGCACCGGCAGATGCAGGTAGGGCATCAGCGCGCGCAGGTCCCGATGCGCCTCGATCAGGCGATCGTCCATGTCGCGAGGATGGCTGGTGGTGTAGCGCAGACGCGCAAGTCCGGGGATCTCGGCCAGCCGGTAGAGCAGGTCTCCGAGCGTCCATTCCTGATCATTCGGGCCGACACCATGCCAGGCGTTGACGTTCTGGCCGAGCAGCGTGATTTCGCGCACGCCGCCTTCCACGAGCTTCTGTGCTTCCTCGACGATCTGGCTGACAGGCCGAGATACTTCCGAACCGCGCGTATAGGGCACGACACAGAAGGTGCAGAACTTGTCGCATCCTTCCTGAACCGTCAGGAAGGAGGTTACGCCGCGAGAGCGGATTTTCTTGCTCTCGGCGATCGGCAGATGCTCGAACTTGTCTTCGAGGGCATATTCCGTGTCGACGATCCGCTGCCCTTCCTTCGCCTTGCGCAGCGCTTCCGGCAGGCGGTGATAGGTCTGCGGACCGATGACGACGTCGACGGCGGGCGCCCGGCGCAGGATTTCCTCGCCTTCCGCCTGTGCCACGCAACCGGCGACGCCGATCATGAACTCCCGGCCTTCCTTGTTGCGCTCCTTCTTCATGTCGCGCAGGCGGCCGAGCGCCGAGTAGACCTTTTCGGCAGCCTTTTCGCGGATATGACAGGTATTCAGCAGAACAAGGTCTGCCTCCTCCAAGACTTCCGTCGACTCGTATCCGTCACGCGCGAGGGCATCGCTCATGCGTGTCGAGTCATAGACGTTCATCTGGCAGCCATAGGTCTTGATGAACACCTTGCGGCTGTTGCTGCCATCACGGAGATCGGTCTCCGGGGCATGAAGAAGGGCACTGTCCTGGGTCATGGGCGGCTATTTAGTGGTTTTTCATGCGCGAGAAAAGGAAATCTTGCCTCAGGCCGCTTTGCGACCGCGCAATGCTGCGCCAAGCATCGTGCGGATGCGACGAGCGATGGTCGTGCTGACTTCCTTGCGGTTGCTGTTCGCACGATATTCGACGGCTTCGCCGAAACAGACTTCCACCTCAAAGGCGCCGCATCGCAGCATGTCTTTCAGATGCGGGAACATCTCCACATCGCCCGGCCACGAGGCAAGCGGGCGATGATAGCGCCCCATCGGCAGACCGTGGACGCCGGTATAGGCCACCGCGACCGGTTGGACGACGACTGCTCCGGTCGGCGAAGCGGGAACCGCCATGGCGGCGGCGCCAAACAGCGACGATTTGACCTCCAGAAGCCGGTTTCCATCCGACGTCGTGCCCTCCGGAAACAGGACGACGATCTCGCCATCCGCCATTCGGGTCGCTATCTCGTTCGCCTGATGACCGGTCTTGCGCTTTTCCTCGCGCACGACGAAGACGCTCTTCTGCAGCTTCGCCAGCGTGCCGAAAATCGGCCAGTCGCGCACCTCGATCTTGGCGATGAACGCAACGTCGGCAACCGCGGAGAGCACCATGATGTCCATCCACGACGAATGATTGGCGCACAGCATCAACGGCCTGTGCGTTTCCATCTTCCCATGGACGCGAATCCGGATGCCGAGACAGAAACAGACGATGCGATGCCAGACGCGGGGCAGCCAGCGCCGCAGCTTCCAGTCGAAGCGGAGCGCCAAAAGCTGCCAGGGCATGAGCAGGAGACTGGCGACGAAAATGACGATACCCGCAAAGGCGACGCGCAGCCAGGCGATCAAGACGAAGACTCCATGGCTGCGATCATGTCTCAGCGCTCGTCCGGCTTGAGCGGGATGCCGTAAAGTTCCAGCCGGTGGTCGACCAGCTTGAAGCCGTGCTCGCGGGCGATGCGCTCCTGCAATGCCTCGATCTCGGGCGAGTGAAACTCGATCACGACACCCGATTTGAGGTCGATGAGATGGTCGTGATGCTCTTCCGGCACCGTCTCATAGCGCGAGCGGCCGTCTCGGAAGTCATGACGCTCGATAATGCCGGCGTCTTCGAACAGCTTCACGGTGCGGTAGACTGTCGAGATCGAAATCTTCGCATCGACCTTCACCGAGCGGCGATAGAGTTCTTCCACGTCGGGGTGGTCGGCGGATTCTTCGAGTATGCGTGCGATTACACGGCGCTGCTCGGTCATGCGCATGCCGCGTTCAGCGCAAAGCTCCTCGAGGGTCTTGGCGACGTCAGTCATGGGCTGCCTTCCGATAGTCAACGTTCAAGCAACGGAACTAGCGAAGAACGCGCTTCATGACAAGCGCTGTGGAAACCGCGCCCTTGGCATCCTTGTAGTATCCCCGGCGTTCGCCGACCTTCTCGAAGCCGAGCTTGCCGTAGAGCCCGAGTGCGGCCGCATTGCCGTCGTCGACCTCGAGAAAGATGCTCTCGCCACCGCGCAGTTTCGCTTCGCGCATGGCAGCCTGCATCAGCCGCCAGCCGAGGCCGGCGCGCGCGACCTTTGTCTGCACGGCGATCGTCAGGATTTCCGCTTCGCCGGCGACTTGGCGCGCCAGCACGAAGCCCGGCAACGGCTTCTTGAGGAATGCATTGGTTTGGCGGGCCACGAAGCCGAAGACGGTATCCTGGCTGAGCAGGCTGTAGAATTCGCCATCGCCCCACGGGCGGGCGAAACGCTCGCCGTGCAGCGCGGCGACCGCGCGGCAATCATCGGCATCCATCGCGACGATTTCAAATTCCGGCTTCAAGGTCAAATAGGATTCCAACATCGTCATACTCGCGCAATTGCGAATCCGGCCTGCGGCTTGGCATCGGGTCCGCGCAGATAAAGAGGTTTAGGCTTTCCAGCAGACGGATCGGCGTCGGCACCGAGGCGCGCCACCAAAGAAATCGGGAAATGGTTGGCATGGTCGCCGGTAGCGTCCGGCTTCAGGAGGGGCGTGGCCGAACCGGTTATTTCGCCATCGAATGCCGCAGCAACCGTCTGCGCTTCCTCGACAGTCACGGCGCGCGCTTCGTCGAGCGGTTCGCCATCGGCATTGAAGGCCTGCAAGTAGATCTCGTTTCGCTTGGCATCCATGGCTGTCAGCACCGGGCGCCCGGGCGTCTTTTGCCGCTGCGCTTCAGCCATCACCGCAAGCGTGGTGATGCCGACGGCCGGAACGCCGAGCGACAGCGCAAAGCCGCGGGCAGCGGCGACGCCGACGCGAATGCCCGTGAAGGAGCCAGGACCGATGGTGACGGCAATACGATCGACGGCCGAAAGCGCCAGGCCCGCCTTATCCATCGCGCGGTCGACGATCCCCATCAGATGCTCAGCATGCCCCTTGCCGATCATGTCCGATGCCTCCCCCAGCATCGTATTCCTGCCGCTGTCATAGAGAGCGGCAGCGCAATCCACACCTGCGGTGTCGAGCGCCAGTATGATCATGGCATCAATTTCCGAATAAAGCGTTCCTCAGCGTCCATACAATCACCCTGCCGCGCTTGCAATTGCTGCGCCAGGACGAATGCCGGAACAGGGGCGTCGCCGTCAGGCGGCGACGACTTCCTCGACTTCCGGAACGAAATGGCGAAGCAGGTTCTGCACGCCATGCTTCAGCGTCGCCGTCGAGGACGGGCAGCCGGAGCAAGAGCCCTTCATGTTGAGATAAACCTTGCCGTCCTTGAAGCCGCGGAAGGTGATGTCGCCACCATCCTGTGCAACGGCCGGCCGCACGCGTGTGTCCAGCAGCTCCTTGATCGTCAGCACGATCGACTCGTCGGCTTCGTCGAAGAATTCGCCGCCGGCATCGAGATCTTCGGAAAGAATCGATGCATCGCCCATGACAGGCTTGCCCGACATGAAGTGTTCCATAATCGAGCCAAGGATCGCCGGCTTCAGGTGCTGCCACTCGGCATTGTCCTTGGAGACGGAGATGAAGTCATAACCGAAGTAGACGCCGGTCACGCCCGGGATTTCGAACAGACGAGCCGCGAGCGGCGATGCCTGGGCCTCGTCGGCGCTCCGAAACTCGGCCGTGCCGTTTTCCATCACGACCCGACCCGGCAGGAACTTCTGCGTGGCGGGATTCGGTGTGGCTTCGGTCTGAATAAACATGTCGCTCTCCGTGCGGCGGGCAGTGGCCCAGGCCGTCTTTAGAATTCTTCAAAAAAGAAAATAAGCCGATTGGCAACTCTATTCAAGAGACTGGCACTCAAGAAATGGCTTTATGCGAGGGCATCCAGCTCCTCGTCGGTCAATGTATCCGGCAGGACAGTGACGGGGATCGGAAATGTCGCGCCACGCCCGGCGATCGACGACACCAGCGGCCCCGGTCCCTCCTTTGCCGAGCTTGCGGCCAGCACCAGGATGGCGATATCACGGTCTTCTTCGATGACGGCGTTGATCTGTTCCGTGGCGCTTCCCTCGCGGATGACGATCTCAGGGTCGATGCCGATCGTTTCGCGAACCACATGCGCCGCCTTGGCGACTACTGCTTCCGCTTCCTCGCGCGCCTCGGCGCGCATGATTTCCTCCACACCCAGCCACTGCTGGAAGTCGCCCTCCGGAATCACGTACATCAGCACAAGGCCGCCATTCGAGTTCTTGGCGCGCCGACCGGCGTAGTGGACGGCGCGGGAGCATTCGGGCGTATCGTCAATGACAGCCATGAATTTGCGGCGATGACCTTCGAGCCGGGAGAGTCGTTTTGATACCATGGGGCGGACTCTGACACCTGAACCTGAAGATTTGCAAGCCCTCGTTTGGTCGCCCTCGAAGGATCGCCTGCGTGCTGTGTAGTCAGGCCGGAACCAGTCCGTAGAGACGCATGATCGCCTTCACATGTTCGATGTCAGGCTTGCCCTGAACATTGATGGCCGACGCCATCTCCTCGAAATAGCGCCTGCCGATCAGGCCGGGCGTCATGGTGATCAACGCCTTGGCGGTTTCGCCATGCAGGTTCTCGTGGGTGTGGACGTAACCGCGCGGAATGAACAGGGTTTCCCCTGCTGCGATCTCGTGTTTGCGCCCGTCCAGCGTCGTCGACATCGTGCCGGACAATCCGTAAATCACTTCGTCGACGTCCCGGTGGTAATGGGGGGCGGGGACGCGTGCCTGGGGCGGGACCGTGAATTCGAACATCACGAGACCGCCGGCACTCTGATCCTCGTCGATCAGAAAGCGGATCTCCATCGTGCCGATCTGGATGAGGTTGCGATCTCGCATCGAAGCCTCCTGACGGTCGTTTCAACAGACTACGCCGCAGGTCTGGCTTCGACAAGCCCGGGGCGGCAAAGGTCGCCCCGGGTAAGCTCTTGAGGCCTATCTCAGTACAAGAAGCCGACGATGTCGCGCACTTGCTTCATCGTCACCTCGGCGCGGGCCCGAGCCCGTTCACTGCCGTTGCGCAGGGTCGCGTCGATGTGACTGGTGTCCGACATCAGGCGGCGCATCTCGGCGGTGATCGGCGAGAGCACATTGACGGCGAGATCGACGAGCGCCGGCTTGAAGACCGAGAACTGCTGCCCGCCGAATTCGGCAAGCACGTCAGCTTTCGACCTGTCAGCGAGCGCCGCGTAGATGCCGACAAGGTTGTCCGCTTCCGGGCGACCCTTGAGACCGTCGACTTCACTGGGCAAGCCGTCCGGATCGGTCTTGGCCTTGCGGATCTTCTTCGAGATCGCCTCCTCGTCGTCCATCAGGTTGATGCGCGAAAGATCTGATGGATCCGACTTCGACATCTTCTTGGTACCGTCGCGAAGCGACATGACACGCGGCGCCGGGCCATCGATCAGCGGCTCGACCATCGGGAAATAGGCATGCACCGGCTCGTTGCCGACGGTGATGTCGATGCCATAGTCCGTCTTGCGGATATGCTCCGCGTAGTCGAGGTTGAACTTCATGGCGATGTCGCGGGCGAGTTCAAGGTGCTGCTTCTGGTCGTCGCCGACGGGGACATGCGTCCCGCGATAGACGAGGATGTCGGCAGCCATCAGGCTCGGATAGGCGTAGAGACCGAGCGAGGCCTGCTCGCGGTCCTTGCCGGCCTTGTCCTTGAACTGCGTCATGCGGTTCATCCAACCGATGCGCGCTACGCAATTGAAGATCCATGCGAGTTCTGCATGCTGCGGCACGGCCGACTGGTTGAAGACAATGTGCTTTTCCGGATCGATGCCAGAGGCGATGAAGGCGGCGGCGATCGAGCGGATCTGGTTCGGCATATCCTCATGGACGAGCTGCGCCGTCAGCGCGTGCATATCCACGACACAGTAGATGCAGTCGTTGCCTTCCTGCAGTGCCACGAACTTGCGGATCGCGCCGAGATAGTTGCCGAGATGGAGATTGCCGGTCGGTTGGACGCCGGAAAAAACGACTTTCCTGAATTCGTTCATTATGTCCTCGATTAGGCTGGTGGAGGGCCCCAGGGTCTGTAACCCATGTTGCTAACGGGCGCGCTTATGCACGCGCGCGCTCCCGCAATCAAGGGGTTCAGCCTGCGGCGTGTTCGATCAGATCGAAGGTGTTGCCGTAAGGATCCGCAAACACGGCGACGGTCCCGTAGCTTTCGTGCCGCGGCGCCTCGAGAAACTGCACGCCCTTGGCCAGCATCGACTCATGGTCGCCTGCGAAATCGTCGGTCTTGAGAAAGAAGCCGACACGCCCGCCCGTCTGGTTGCCCATTGCCGCCATCTGCCGATCGTTGGCCGCCTGCGCGACCAGAAAGGCTGCGCCGTCGCTGCCCTTCGGTCTGACGACGACCCAGCGCTTGCCATCCGGCTGGACGTCATCCTGGAGGCATTCGAAGCCGAGCGCGCCGCAGTAGAAGTCCTTGGCGCGATCGTAGTCGTCGACGACGAGCGTTACGAGGAAGAGCGATTGGGACATTGCAGGCTCCGATTTGTCGTGTCGTGTTGTTGCCGGTTGCGGGGGCTCGGTCAAGGATCATGCTCCTCGCGCCGACGGGAGCGCCTTCGCGACCGTGAGGTCTAGCAAGCGTTTTGACACACATTGCACCCGGCGGGGATTGGCGGTGGTATTTGCACGAGAAACGCTATGAACGGGAGATTGGCGATGAATTGCTTGCTGTGAATATGTCAAGAAAATTTACGCAGCTTGGAAATTTATACCACCTCTGAGGTGGAGCTAATTCATCAATTGGCCGTAAATTGTGTTACGGTTCCGTAACGGTAGGTAAAGAATTTCACAAAAAGGCCATTTTTGGGGTGAGCGTTCCATTCGCCAAAAACTGCGCCGGCGATTCCGGCGCATTTCGAGGGGAGGGAACCATGCATTCGGCATTTTCCATCGCACTCGCCGGCCTGTTCAGTCTGTCGTGTTTCGACAGTGCCGACGCCCAGAACGTCAGAAGAGTTGCAATACCGCCGCTCAAGCATAAGGAAACGCTTGCCTACTCGCTGCAGACCGTCAGCGTCCAGGCGAACTGCTTCCCGCCGCGGCTACGCGGCGTTCTTGCTTATATCGCCGCCAAGACCGGTCGCCGTCCAATGGTAACCTCGGGGTTCCGGGCGCACGGTCGATCTCATTCCCAGCATCGCTACTGCGCAGCCGCCGATATCCGGATCCCCGGCGTTTCGGAGCGCACCATCATTGCGATCGCTGAATCGGCACCAGGAATCGGCGGGATCGGCCGTTACTGCAACGGCATCGTCCATGTGGACGTAGGCGCCAAACGACGATGGACCTATTGCTGAGGCTCAACCGTCTACCTTTGCAGCCGGCTTGCGATTGAGATTGCGCCGGATCATGCCGAGATTTGCGCCGCCGATCAGGAATGCGGTCGCGAAGTAGACAGCCATGGCGATCACGATCAGAAGGCCGAGCGTGCCGACCTTCGTCGTCAGGTGCGCGCTTGAGGCAAGCCACGGCTCCCAGCGGTGCTGCAGGTACATGATCACGCCGCCCATGACGGCCGCCGACACGACGAGCAGCGCCGTGCGCCGCGCCAAGGCCCATTCCCAGGTGAGATGGCGACGACGCAGCAGGGTGGTGAAGAGCAGTACGGTGCTTATCCAGCCTGCCGTCGCTTCCGCGACTGCAATGCCGGGAGCGCCGAGGAACGGGAAGAGCGTCAGCGCCGTGGCGCAATTGACGCCAACGGCGATGGCGGAAAAGCGCATCGGCGTCCTGGTGTCCTCGCGCGCGTAGAATCCCGGCTGCAGCGCCTTGATCAGCACGAAAGCCGGCAGGCCAATGCCGTAGATGGCGAGGATGGAGCCGACGATGGAGGTGTTTTCCTGATGGAAGGCACCGCGCTCATAGAGCACACGGATGATTTCGTCGGAGAGAATCCAGAGCGCGAAGGCAGCGGGGATGGTCAGGAACAGTACGAATTCCATCGACCGGTTCTGCAGGTTTGCGGCCTCGCGCAGATTGCCGCCCTTCAGGGCGCGGGCGAGTTCCGGCAGCAGCACCACGCCGACGGCGACGCCGACGACGCCGAGCGGCAGCTGATAGATACGGTCGGCATACTGGAGGGCTGCAATGGCGCCTTCGCGCGAGGACGCAATCGCCTGGCCGATCATCTGGTTGATCTGGGTAATGCCGCCAGTCACCGCCGCGGGGATCGCGAGGATCAGCAGTCGTTTGACGTTGGGCGTGAAGCGCGGGAAACGCAACCCGATGCTCATGCCGGCGTGGAGCACGCCGAAGTAGACGACGGCGAGCTGCAGGATACCGGCTACGAGCACGCCCCAGGAGAGATACCACGCGGTCTGCAGGGGCTCCGCGTCGATATAGAGCGCGTAGAACAGCGCGCCGATCATCACGACGTTGAGGAAAACGGGCGCAATCGCGGCGGCGAAGAAATGATGGAGCGAATTCAGCATGCCGCTCATCATCGCCGTCAGCGACATGCACATGAGGTAGGGGAACATGACCGCCGCCATGCGCACGGTAATGTCGAACTTGTCCGGATCGTTGGTAAAGCCCGGCGCGATGACGAAGCGCACGAGCAGGGGCATGGAGAGCTCCATCACGATGGTGATGAGCAGCAGCACCGAAAACAGCACGCCGAACACTTCTTCAGAAAAGCGCTTGGCACCATCGGTGCCGTTCGCCTCGATTTCCTTGGCAAAGAGCGGCACGAAGGCGGCATTGAAAGCGCCTTCCGCAAAGAGCCGCCGGAAGAGGTTCGGAAAACGGAAGGCGGCATAAAAGACGTCGGCCATCGGACCGGTGCCGAGTGCGGCCGCCATCAGCGTTTCACGGGCGAAGCCGAAGATGCGGCTGCCGAGCGTGGCGCCGCCGACGGTGGCGAATTTTCTAACGAGGCTCATGCGTTTGGGCTCATGCGGGCGAATCCGCCTTCTTTTCTGTTTGCATCGCGGCGCTGGCCGTAGCAGGCGGCGCGATGATGCCGGAGGGCATGCGCTCGCGCAGCTCGTCCTGTTCCTCGGCCATCACGGCCTTGAGGCGCGCGGTGATATTCGAGCGCTTGCTGTCGCCCGAGATTTTCTGGCCGACGAGATCGGTCACGTAGAAGGTGTCGATGACCTTCTCGCCGAAGGTGGTGATGCGGGCCGACTGAATGTCGAGCGAGAGATCCGATAGAACCGCTGTGATTTCCGACAGCAGGCCGGGTCGGTCAAGGCATTCGACTTCGATGACCGTGAACTTGTTCGACAGACTGTTGGAGATGTTGACCGACGGCGGGATGACGAAGGCCTTGCTCTTCTTGCGGTTCTTGGTGCGGGTCGCGATGACCTCGGGCAGTCGCTTGCGGCCGGAAAGCACGTCCTCGATCATCCGCCCGATGGTGCCGGCGCGGCGAAGCTCGTCGGCATCGTCCTTGAACTCGCGGCTGACATGGATCGTGTCCAGCGCGCGCCCATCCGACGTCGTGAAGATTTGCGCGTCGACGATGTTGGCACCGGCAGCGGCACAGGCACCGGCGATGACGGCCAGGAGGCGCGGATGGTCAGGCGATAATACGGTGATCTCGGTGATCGCGTGGAAACTGTCGGTCCGCACCATTGTCGCCAGCGCTTGGCCGGCCTTGTCCGCCTGCCGGATGAAGCCGGCGTGCCGGACCTGATCTTCCAGGGGAACGGAGAGCAGATAGGGCTGGTAGTGCAGCTTGCTATAGATCTTGCGATCCTTCTGGCTCCAGTCGGAGAGCGCGTTGTAGAGCGCTTCGGCTGCGAAATTGGCGCGCTCCTTGCGCGAAACCTCCGAGAAGCCGCCGGCAAGCAGCAGTTCCGTTTCATAGTAAAGCGTGCGCAGCAACTGGCCTTTCCAGCCGTTCCAGACACCGGGACCGACGGCGCGGATGTCGCAGATCGTCAGGATCAGCAGCATCTTCAGCCGGTCGAGCGACTGCACCACATCGGCGAAGTCGGTGATCGTCTTGCGGTCCGTAAGGTCGCGCGTCTGCGCGACCATCGACATGACCAGATGCTCCTGGATCAGCCAGACGACCAACTCTGTCTGCTTCTGCGACAGGCCGAAACGGGCGCACAGCTTGCGGGCGACACGGGCGCCGGCAATGGAATGGTCTTCTTGGCGGCCCTTGGCAACGTCGTGCAGCAGCACGGCAAGGTAGAGCGCCTCGCGGTCCTCGATGCCGGGCATCAATTTGTTTGCGAGCGGGTGCAGGTCGTCGGCCTTGCCCTTGTCGATTTCCGACAGGACGTCGACGGTGCGGATCAGATGCTCGTCCACCGTATAGTGGTGGTACATGTTGAACTGCATCATCGCGACGATCTTGCCGAATTCGGGAATGAAGCGGCCGAGCACACCGGCCTCGTTCATGCGCCGCAGAATGAGCGCGGGGTCGCCCTTCGAAGTCAGGATCGACATGAAGAGGCGATTGGCCTCATCGTTTTCGCGCAGATCGCTGTCGATGAGGTTGAGCGAGCGCGTCACCCGCTTCAGCGCATCGGGATGGAATTCCAGCCCGTTGATGTCGGCAACATGGAACAGGCGGATGATGTTGACCGGGTCGTGCTTGAAGACATCCGGGCTTGCAAGCGCGATACGACCGCGGTCCTCGACGAACTCCGTGCTGCCGGCGATCTTGCGGCTGCGGTGCGCAAAGCGGCTGATGACACCGGTGAGGCCGGGCGTCGACTTCGCCTGCTGATCCTCGAGCGCCGCGCAGAGGATGCGCGTCAGGTCGCCGACGTCCTTGGCGACGAGGAAGTAGTGCTTCATGAAGCGCTCGACGGCCGAAAGGCCGGGTCGCGAATGATATCCAAGCGCTTCGGCGATCTCGCGTTGAATGTCGAAGGACAGCCGTTCCTCGGCCTTTCCGGTCAGGAAATGCATGTGGCAGCGCACCGCCCAGAGGAAGTCGTCGGCCTTCTCGAAAACGCGATACTCGTGCTTGGAGAGAACCCCGAGTGGCACCAGCTCCGCCGTGTCGCGAACATGGTAGTAGTATTTCGAAATCCAGAAGAGCGTGTGCAGGTCGCGCAGGCCGCCCTTGCCTTCCTTGACGTTCGGCTCGACGAGATAGCGCGTGTCGCCCGCCTTGCGGTGGCGCTCGTCACGCTCGGCAAGCTTGGCGGCGATGAATTCGGGGCCGGTGCCGGTGACGATTTCCTTGTCGAAGCGCGTCTCCAGTTGCGTTTCCAGCGATCGCAGGCCACAGATGTAGCGCATCTCGAGGATCGCCGTGCGGATCGTCATGTCCGACTTCGACAGCGCAATGCACTCTTCCAGGGTGCGCGTTGCATGGCCAACCTTGAAGCCCATGTCCCAGAGGACGTAGAGCATGAATTCGACTGCTTTGTGCGTCTCCTCCGCCGGCTTCGGCTGGAACAGGAACAGAAGGTCGATATCGGAGCCTGGCGCCAGCGTGTCGCGGCCATAGCCGCCAACGGCGGTGACGGCGAACTTGTCCTTCTGCTTCGGAAAGACGTGGGTGCAGACGAACTCGTAGAGGACCGTGACGATCTGGTCCTGCAGCCAGGAAATACGGCGGGCACAATTGATGCCGCTGCCATCGGCAGAAAGCAACTCGCGCGCTATCTGTCTACCTTCGCTGCTCGCCTTCTTGAGGATCGCCAGCAGATCGGACCGCATGACGTCGGGCCGCGTCTTGTTGGACTCGGCCACCGCGTCGCACGTCTTCGAGAGATGATCGGTGTCGAGGATATCGGAGAAATCGATGTCGTTCGTCGTCGCCATGCGCGGGGCGGCTTCCTGTTCGCGTGGCGCAGCCGTGTGCTGCTGCTCCTCTCGTTTCGTCTGCATGCGCTATAGCCTCTTTGCCCGCCGATGACACGGGCTTTCATACTGCAGAACCTTTAATTTTGGCGAAAAGGTGTTGCCGCGCGCGAAAGCGGCGGCATCGGGCGATCAGGCAGCGATCTGAGCCTGTACGGAATAGAGCACCTGCCGCGTTTCGCTGGTGATCGCCTCCAGCGTCTCTTGGTCGCACTCGCGGTAGCCGGCTTTGGCAACACACGAGGAAAGTTCCAGAATCCGGGCGCAGCAGCGGATGATCTCCAGCAGGCCGAAGGGCGAAGCCCAGCCGCGCGGGGTGCCGTGCTCATCCGCAAGCCGCAGCGCTTCAAGCGCGTTGAAGATCGCCGCAAGCCTCTGGGTCTCGTTGAACAGCCGATCCATGAACATCGGCTAGCCCTGCTTCAGCTTCTTCTTGAGGTCGTAGAGCGCGCCCATCGCCTCGCGCGGGGTCATGTCGTCGAGGCTCATGGCCTTTAGCGCTTCTTCCACCTTCGATGGGCCACGGCTGGCATCCTCGCGCCGAACCGCCACCTGGAACAGAGGCAGGTCATCGATGAGCTGGCTCGCCGGGTTCTTGCGGTCGGCGTCCTCGAGGCGTGTCAGCACGTCGCGGGCACGCGCCACCACCGAGGCCGGCAGGCCGGCAAGCCGGGCAACCTGGATGCCGTAGGAGCGGTCGGCAGCACCTGGGCCGACCTCGTGCAGGAAAATCACGTCGCCGTCCCATTCCTTCACGCGCATCGTCGCGTTCGATAACCGTGCAAGCTTTTCCGACAGCACCGTCAGTTCGTGGAAGTGGGTGGCAAAGAGGCCGCGGCAGCGGTTCCCTTCGTGCAGATGTTCGACGGCGGCCCAGGCGATGGAAAGGCCGTCGAAGGTAGCCGTACCACGGCCGATCTCGTCGAGAATGACAAGGGACCGGTCGGTCGCCTGATTGAGGATCGCCGCCGTTTCGACCATTTCGACCATGAAGGTCGATCGGCCGCGCGCAAGATCGTCGGAAGCGCCGACGCGCGAGAACAGCCGATCGACGATGCCGATATGGGCTGACGTCGCCGGCACGAAGGACCCCATCTGCGCGAGGATCGCGATCAGTGCATTCTGACGCAGGAAGGTCGACTTACCGCCCATGTTCGGGCCGGTCAGCAGCCAGATCGCGCCATCCTTTCCGCCGGAGACGGGAGAGAGATCGCAGTTGTTGGCAACGAACGGGCCAGATGATTGCCGCCGCAGCGCCTGTTCGACGACAGGGTGGCGTCCGCCTTCGATCGCAAACATCTTCGAGCCGTCGACTAGCGGCCGGCAATAGGCCTGCTCGTCTGCAAGCAGCGCAAGGCCGGCGGCAACGTCGATAACGGCGAGCGCGCGAGCGCCTGCCTTGATTGCTTCCGCTTCGGCGACGACGGCCGAGGTCATGTGGTCGAATGCCGCCAGTTCGATAGCAAGCGCCTTGTCGGCGGCGTTGGCGATCCGGCTTTCCAGATCGGCAAGCCCGGTGGTGGTGAAGCGCATCGCGTTCGCCATCGTCTGGCGGTGGATGAAGCGACCCTTGGCCTCCGGCGTATCTGTCATCGGCCCGGCATTGCCGGCAGTAACTTCGATGAAGTAGCCGAGGATATTGTTGTGCTTGATCTTCAGCGATTTGATGCCGGTTTCCTCGGCATATTGCAGCTGCAGGCCGGCAATCACCCGGCGCGATTGATCGCGCAGCGCCCTGACCTCGTCCAGTTCGGTGTTGGCGCCGTCCCGCAAGAAGCCGCCGTCGCGCTTCAGCAGCGGCAGCTCGTCGCCCAGTGTTTCGGAAAGCAGCGTTGCGAGGCCGGCCGGGAGGGCCTCGAGGCGCGAAAGCGCGAGCTTCAGCTCTTCCGGCAGCAGTGCTTCCGACAGCAGCCGGGCGACATCGCCCGCAGCACTCAGGCCCTGACGGATGGCGGCAAGGTCACGCGGCCCGCCACGGTCGAGTGCAAGACGCGAAAGCGCGCGCGGCATATCGGGAACATGCTTGAGATGGTGGCGCAGGTCGCCGCAAAGCGAAGGCTCCTCCATCAGGAAACCGATCGAATCCAGCCGCTCATTGATCCGGATGGGATCGGTCAACGGCGACATCAGCCGTTCGGCCAGCAAGCGTGCCCCGCCGCCCGTCACGGTACGGTCGATCGCCTTCAGCAACGAGCCGTTGCGATCGCCTGAAAGCGTGCGGGCAAGTTCGAGATTGGCACGGGTGGCGGGATCGATGAACAGCGTTGACGCGCCGCTTTCGCGCTCCGGCCGGCCGAGCGGCGGCCGTTCGGCGATCTGTGTCTTCTCGACATAGGCGACGGCTGCAGAGGCGGCGGCAAGCTCGGCGCGCGAAAAGGTGCCGAACCCATCAAGCGTAGAGACATTGAAATAGCGCGCGATCCGCCCCTCGGCGGTGGCGCTGTCGAAGAGCACGGATGGTTGCGGAACGGCGGTGCGGCCGAGTACGTCGAAAACAGGTTTCAGCTCGGCATCGTGAAAGATCGTATCGGGCACGATCAGTTCACGCGGATCGATCCGCAGGATATCGGCAAGCAGCCGCGAGCTTTCGGTCTCGGCCAGGCGGAAGATTCCGGTCGAGATGTCGATCCAAGCCAGCGCCAATACCGGCTCGGCGCTGCCGCGAATCCGGGTAAGTGCCATCAGATAGTTCGATTCCGACGGCGAAAGCAGCTTTTCCTCGGTAATTGTGCCCGGCGTCACCAGGCGGATAACGTCGCGTTTCACGACGGACTTGGATCCGCGCTTCTTGGCTTCGGCCGGGTCCTCGACCTGCTCGCAGACGGCAACCCGGAAACCGAGGGCGATCAGCTTCTGCAGGTAGTCGTCGGCCGCATGAACAGGCACGCCGCACATAGGAATGTCCCGCCCCATGTGCTGGCCGCGCTTGGTCAGCGTGATGCCCAGTGCACGGGAGGCTTCCAGAGCATCCTCGAAGAACAGCTCGTAGAAATCGCCCATGCGATAGAACAGCAACGAGTCAGGGTTGTTGGCCTTGATCTCGATGAATTGCTCCATCATCGGCGTTGCCGAGGCGCGGCTTTCTTCCGTGGCCAGCTCGGCAGCCGAAAAGGCTTCTATTCCAGTGTCTATTCGTTCGTTCACGGAGATGCATTTTTTCCAAAAAAGAGGTGCCAACCCTAGCCGCCCGCCGCTATAGATGACAACCGCGATTGAGGAAGAGCAAGGCGTCACCCACAAGACGTTGGAGGAAAAATGCCCGACACCGAGAAGAAGCAGCGGCCGGTTACATCAGTGACCGACAACGAGGCTCTTGAGTTCCACGCCATGGGGCGGCCCGGAAAGCTGGAGATCAACGCCACGAAGCCTATGGCGACCCAGCGCGATCTGTCGCTCGCCTATTCGCCTGGCGTTGCCGTTCCGGTGAAGGCAATCGCCGCCGATCCCGCCACCGCCTATGATTATACGACGCGCGGCAACATGGTCGCGGTCATCTCGAATGGTACCGCAATTCTCGGTCTCGGCAATCTCGGTGCACTGGCCTCCAAGCCTGTTATGGAAGGCAAGTCGGTGCTATTCAAGCGCTTTGCCGACGTCGACTCCATCGATCTCGAAGTCGATACCGAAAACGTCGATGAGTTCATCAACTGCGTCCGCTTCCTCGGTCCCTCGTTCGGCGGCATCAATCTCGAAGACATCAAGGCGCCCGACTGTTTCATCATCGAGCAGCGTCTGCGCGAACTGATGGACATCCCGGTTTTCCATGATGACCAGCACGGCACGGCGATCATTGCTGCCGCTGGTCTCATCAATGCGCTGGAACTGACCGGTCGCGACCTGAAAACGACGAAACTCGTCTGCAATGGCGCGGGTGCAGCAGCCATCGCCTGCGTTGAGCTCATCAAGGCCATGGGCTTCGCGCCCGAGAATATCGTCCTTTGCGACACCAAGGGCGTGATCTACCAGGGCCGCACCGAGGGCATGAACCAGTGGAAGTCGGCGCATGCGGTCAAGACCAAGGCGCGCACGCTCGAGGAGGCGATGAAGGGCGCGGACGTGGTTTTTGGCCTCTCGCAGAAGGGCGCGTTCTCCGAGAGCATGATCCGCTCCATGGCTGATCGCCCGATCATCTTTGCGATGGCCAATCCCGATCCGGAAATTACGCCCGAAGAGGTTACCCGCATCCGCGACGACGCCATCATGGCAACGGGTCGCTCCGATTATCCGAACCAGGTCAACAACGTCCTCGGTTTTCCCTATATCTTCCGTGGCGCGCTGGACGTCCGTGCGACCACCATCAACGACGCCATGAAGATCGCTGCTGTTGAGGCGCTGGCAAATCTCGCCCGCGAGGACGTTCCTGACGATGTTGTTGCCGCTTATCAGGGCAACCGCCCGCGCTTTGGTGCGCAATACATCATTCCGGTGCCGTTCGATCCGCGCCTGATCTCGGCGATCCCGGTTGCCGTGGCACAGGCAGCGATTGACAGCGGCGTAGCGCGCAAGCCGATTACAGATATGACGGCCTATGCCCGCGAACTTTCCGGCCGCCGCGATCCCATCGCCTCGACGCTGGCGAGCCTCTACGAACGCGTTCGCCGCCGTCCAAAGCGGGTGGTTTTTGCCGAGGCCGAAGAAGAGCAGGTCATGCGTGCGGCAATGTCCTACGCAAACCAGGAGCTCGGCACGGCGATCCTGCTCGGCCGCGAAGACCTGATCCACCAGACCGCCGAGCGCGCCGGCATCGACCTCAATCGGCCGGGGCTGGAAATCGTCAACGCACGTATCTCCACCCGCGTCGAAACTTATATCGACTACCTCTATGCGCGCCTGCAGCGCAAAGGCTACCTGCATCGTGACGCACAGCGTCTGATCCATCAGGATCGCAACCACTTCGCCGCTTGCATGGTGGCGCTTGGTGACGCCGATGGGATGGTTACTGGTATCACCCGCAACTATTCGACGGCCCTGGAAGATGTGCGCCGCTGCATCGACATGAAACCCGGCCATCGGGTCATCGGCGTATCGATCGCGCTGTGCCGCGGCCGGACGGTGTTCGTCGCCGATACAGCGGTTCACGATATGCCGAACGCCGAGGAGCTCGCCGATATCGCTGTCGAGGCCGCAGGCTTTGCGCGCCGCATGGGCTATCAGCCGCGCGTCGCCATGCTTGCCTATTCGACCTTCGGTCATCCGTCGGGCGAACGCTCCGAGCGTGTGCGCGAGGCGGTGAAAATCCTCGACAAGCGCCGCCTCGATTTCGAGTATGACGGCGAGATGGCGGCCGACGTGGCGCTGAACCGCAAGGTCATGGAGCAGTATCCGTTCTGCCGCCTGTCCGGCCCGGCCAACGTGCTCGTCATGCCGGCCTTTCACTCAGCCTCGATCTCCACGAAGATGCTGCAGGAGCTTGGCGGTTCGACTGTCATCGGCCCGATCCTCGTCGGCCTCGACAAGGCCGTTCAGATCACTTCGATGGGCGCAAAGGATTCCGACATCGTCAACATGGCGGCGATCGCCGCCTATACGGCTGGATCGTGAAATAAAAACGGAGCGGGAGGCATCCTCCCGCTCCGTCTTCCATCTGCTTGAAAGTCAGCTCGCGAAACGACCGGCGTCGGCGCCGTAGTAGTTCAGGTAGCGATCGGAAATGCTGGCGATCGGCAACACGATCAGGACATCCGTCGTATTGAAGGCCTTGTCGACCACGGCGGTCGAACCGACCATGGCGCCGAGGCGCAGGTAACCCTTGATCAACGGCGGCAGTGCCATCAGCGCCCGCTTCGGGTTGACGGCTTCGGCCGGCATCAGATCCATGTCGCGCGCAAGGTGCGGAAGAGCGGCGACGGCCCACTCATCCTTCGCGGCGACGTTGTGATGCAGGAAGGACAGTGCCAGCGCATGGCTTTCCGGGTGGATGCCCGGGAAGGAGGCGCAACCGAACATGGCGCCCATGCCATGCTTCAGCGCATAGGCCCAGTTGCCCTGCCACAGAAGCTCGACCGTGCGCTTGGTGCGGTAGTCGGGCAGCACACAGGAGCGGCCGAGTTCCATGAACCGTTTGTCCGGATGGCGAGCAAGCAGCTCGTCGATGGCGAATTCCGAAGCCGAGTAAAAGCCGCCGTTCGCCATGGCGACTTCCTGTCGCAGCAGGCGATAGGTGCCGACGATCTGGTCCTCGCTGTCACCCTCGATCGAGCGGTCGAGCACGAGCAAATGATCGCAGAACGTGTCGTAGGAATCGAAATCGCGCTTGCGGCGCATGGCCTCCGGCGAAAGCTGTGCCCCCATTTCTTCGACGAAGACGCGGAAGCGGACGGCCTGGGCGGCATCGATCTCGCTGGCCGTTCGGGCAAGGCGAGTTTCGAGATTGCCGATGCGGCCGAGAACGTCGCCTTCCTTTAGCGCAAGCGTGGTCGATGGCCGGGGGGTCTCGGCGACAGCGTCACAGTTGAGGGCGTCTGCTGACATGGCGATTCTCCCGTTGCCGGCTTTTGACACGCCATAAAACACTTATATGCGACAGGAAAGTGACATCATATAGCCGCCATACGCAAGAAGCGTGCCGGTTATTTGATGGCTACCGCGCTTCCGCGCGGCGGGCCGAAAGCGCAGCAACAGCTTGGACTTCCGTCAGCAACCTTATCGGGTCAACCGGCTTTACCATGACGCGGTTTGCACCATTCAGCAAGACTTGTCTACGGGATTCATCGCGCTTGTCGGCGGTGAGCACGAGGATCGGAACAGGCGGAAGATCGAGCCGACGTTCGTGCCCGCGTAGCCGGCCAAGCATGTCGATGCCGTCGCCTCCTGGCATGGAAAGGTCGCTGATGACAATGTCAGGGCGCACGCTTCCCTCCGACAGCGCGGCGTCGAGCAGCGTCTCGAAGTGCTCGACGTGCTCGACGGTATGACCGGCTTTTTCGAGCATGGCGCGAATGAGCATCGCGTTGATCGGGTCGTCTTCCGCCAGCAGGATACGCAGCCCACTCTGGATTCCCGCTTCCGGAATGGCAACGCTGAAACCGGGCTGGTTATCGTTCAACGCATCGCGCTTCTCCATGCCGCGCATCCGTCCACGCAGCACGTCGATCAGCGATTGCTCGCGCAGCGGCCGTATCAGCCACGCGTCGAATAGGTCGAGCGGATGGGCGTTGCGCTCCTCGGGGTTGACCAGGAAGATTTTGCGCAGTCCCAGTGCCGCGATTTCGCCACGGTCGGCAAGGTGCTCGGCGAACTCCGTCGACATCCGGTGGTCGACGATGATGTCGGTTGGCCTGCGGTCGCCCGCAGCCATGGCGAGCAACATGTCATGGGCGCTCGCACCGTCGGTGACCAGGTGGCAATCGCCGCCGAGCGTTGCGATCGTCTCCGATATCGCTTTGCGCGCCGAACCGGCTGGTGCCAGCAGCAGCACGACGCTGCCTGCAAGCACGGCCTTGTGGCGACTACGGCGTTCCTCCGGAATGGCGATCGGAAAGCGGATGCTGAACTCGCTACCGGCTCCCTTTTCGCTCGTCACCGTAAGTGTGCCGCCAAATTCGCGCATGATGCGGGCGGAGATGGAGAGACCAAGCCCTGTCCCGGCGCTCTTCTCGACCAGCGTTCCGCCCTGCTCGAATTCGCCGAAGATGCGGTTTTGTTCTTCCTCGGTCATGCCGGGGCCGGTGTCGGTGACACTGATCAGCACGGTGTTCGCCTGCAGCGATGCCTGGACGAAAACGCCGCCCGCCTGCGTGAATTTCACGGCGTTGCCGATCACGTTGAACAGGACCTGACGCAGGCGCGCCGGATCGAAGCTCATCATGTCTGGAAGGTCGGAGGATACCGTTGTCCCAATCTCGATGCCCTTTTCATGGGCGCGGTGGGCCAGCATTTCGACGACGCTTTCAAGGAGTTTGCGCAGCGATTCTGCGCGGGGGCGCAATTGGAAACGACCGACCTCGATGGTCGAGAAGTCTAGGAGGTCCTCGACCAGCTGCGTCAGCGCATAGCCGGATTGGCGGATGCCCGTCAGATAGTTCTGCTGTTCCTGCGTCAGCCGTGTCTCGGTCAGCAGATGCGTCATGCCGAGGATGCCGGACAGCGGAGTGCGGATTTCATGGCTGACCGTGGCAAGCAGGCGTGATTTGGCTGCGCTGTTGTACTCGGCCTTCTGCCGGGCCTCCTCGCGGGCTTGTGCGGTCAGCCGTTCGTCGGTGATATCGCGAGCGATGCTCTGCAGCAGGAGCCGTCCGTCGGCGGGGTCGCGGGTAACGACGTCACGCCAGAAAAAGATGCGTTGGCCTTCCGGCGTCGAGATCTCCACCTCGAAGCGATGCGGTGCCGAGCCCGGTCGAAAGGCGATGCCAATCTCCTCACACGTCAGTCCCTCTGGATTGAGCCTGCCGGTCAGCCGACGAAATGCCTCGTTGGCGCCAACGATGCGCCGATCCATGTTCCGTGTGACGGTAATGTCGCCAAGCGCGTCGTGGATCTCCGCAAAGAGAGCCGCCCTCTGGCTCCATGCGGATGAAACGCCGGTGAGGTGTTTCCGCAACGGGCGTTGTCTGGTGGTTGCGAGCATCGCGAGCAGGACAACGAAGGACAGCGCGGCAACGCCGAGCCCCACCGATGGCAGCAGAGGGCCGCCCGCCTGCGCCACGACAACAAGGAGAAAGCCGCCAACAAGGCCGAGACCGCCCAACCACCAGGATAGAAGCTTGCGGCCGACGCGGCTGCGTTGGAATTGCGGTGAAACGAACTCGGCTTGATAGGCAACAATATCCGAGTCCCGCTCACCGTGGCGATGAGCGGTATGCCGCCCGAACGCGGCGGCAAGTCTGTCGTGCAATTGACCGAGACCTTGCATGCCCGCCGGAATAGCATGGCGGCGGTTCCAAATGCCTTCAGCAAACCGCTAAGATTTTAACGGTCTGCGTTTTTAGGTTGTATCAGCTCGTCCAGAATCACGCATCCCGCGCCGATCGTGATAAAACTGTCGGCCAAGTTGAAGACGGCGAACGACCATGTCTCGGTGTGAAACAGGATGTAGTCGATCACATGCCCGTAGAGGAAGCGATCGATCAGGTTCCCGAGCGCGCCGGCGATGATCAGCGCGTAGCCGAGGTGAGCGAAGGTGCGCTGCTTGTTGGTGCGGTGCCAGAGCCAGATGACGAAAGCGACGATGATGAGGCGCATGCCGACGATGAACCAGCCGTCCATGCCCGAGAGCATCGAGAAGGCGACGCCGAGATTGTAGGTTCGGTAAAGCGCCAGCATCGGGAAAAGATGCACGGGCTCCTGCAGTGGTAGGGTGTGGTCGACAACGATCTTGACGATCTGGTCGAGTGCAACGGCGATGACGATGAAGATCAGGATTGGCAGCGGCCGGGCAAGCAGCGTCGGTCGTTCTAGCGTCTGTTCGGTCATTTGGCCTCGTCGAGTGAGAGGAGGTGGCGGCGCGCCTCGAACAGCATGACGGCGCTGGCGACGGCAAGATTGAGCGAGTCGGCACGGCCCTGCTGCGGAATGCGGGCAAGCGCATCGGCTTCCTTGGCAAGATGCTCGGGCAGCCCGGACTGCTCGTTGCCCATCAGGATCACCACCGGCTTCTTCTTGTAGTCGATGGTACGGTAGTCAACTGACCCTGCCAGATGCGTAGCAACGACGGAAGCTCCAGCGTGCTTCTTCCAGGCAATGAATTCTTCCGCCGTGGCGCGTGCAACGGGAACGGCAAACACCGAGCCCATGGTGGCGCGCACCGTTTCGAGCGAGAAGGGATCGGTCGTCTCGCCGACAAGGATGACGCCAGAGGCGCCGGCAGCGTCGGCTGTGCGGATGATCGTGCCGAGGTTGCCGGGATCGCGCACGCGATCGAGGGCGATCCAGGTTTCACCCGGCCTTGGGTGGATCTCGCGCAATGGCTTCCAGCGGCTTTCGAAGATGCCGACCACCATCTGCGGATTGTCGCGACGGGTGATCGAGGAAATCACCTTCTCGCTGACCTCGAGCACCAGCCCACCGGAGGCGACCGTCTTTGCCGCCATCTGCTCGACCAGCGGCTTGCCCTTGGCCGCTTTGGCATAGACAAGCGTGCGGATCGTCCAGCCGAGTTCGATCGCGTCGATGACCAGCTTCAAGCCTTCGGCCATGAAGGTGCCGCTCTGCTCGCGGGTCTTCTTGTCGCTGAGCGCCTTAATGTCCTTGATGATCGGATTGGCGAGCGAGGTAACCTCTTTCACGTGCCCGACCTTATGCGGGCCGTGGCCCCTGTGTTCATGGCTCATTTGGGTACCAACGGGAGAAGAGTGAGGTGGAGAGTGCGCGGCCCGGCGCCTTGCCGTCCAGCCCGGCCTCGCGAAGGACGAGCTCGCCGGATTCGACGACACCGCCGGCCCCGCGCATGGTCTCGCGCATCAGTTCATGGATCGAATAGAAGCTGGCCCGGATCGAATAGGCCGTCAACACAAGTCCAACCGCCTTCGGAGACAGGATTTCACGGCAGATATCGAGCATCAGCGGCAGGTGCGCGAAAAGATGCCAAACCTCGCCGTTCGGGCCGCGGCCGAAACTCGGCGGATCAGTGAGGATGATGTCGTAGGTGTTGCCGCGGCGTTCTTCCCGCAGGATGAATTTCATCGCGTCTTCGCAGATCCAGCGGATCGGCGCCTTCTCCAGCCGGCTCATCGCCTGGTTTTCGCGCGCCCAGCCGATCGCCTTCTTGGAAGCATCGACATGCGTAACCTCGGCGCCGGCAGCGGCGGCAACCAGGGAGGCAACACCGGTGTAGCCAAAGAGGTTCAGAACCTTCAATGGCCGCTTGGCGGCCTCGACCTGTTGCTTCATCCAGGTCCAGTGGGCGATCTGCTCGGGAAAGACGCCGACGTGGCGGAAAGAGGTGAAGCGGCCGAGGTAATCCACGCCGAGCAGATTGAGCGGCCAGGTCTCGCCGAGCGCTTCCTTGGGAAAGCGCCAGCGCCCGGTGCCTTCCTCGTCCGTATCGCCGGTGAAGACGGCATCGACCTTTTCCCAGGTTTGCTTTGGCAAGGACGGTTGCCAGAGCGCCTGGCCCTCCGGGCGCACGATCCGGTAGGGGCCGTATTGCTCCAGCTTCTCGCCGTTGCCGCTGTCGATCAGATGGAAGTCGCCTGCGCCAAGGGATTCAAGGATGACGGGCACGCGTTCAGCCGGACGCTCGCCAGTCCGCACCATCAGCGGCCGGTCGATTGCCGTAGGCACGGAGGCAGGTTCGCGCACCCTTTCACGGGCCGGCGCCGGCTTCGCTGCGGGCTTTGCCGGGCGCGGGCCTCGATCGTCGGCGCGGCGTCCGCCGGAGGGGCCGGCGGCGGGTTTCTGGCCTGGCCGGCGTTCTTTTTGTCTCAACGTAATCTTCCGCGTGCTTCAATTCGATAGAGCCCGTGCAAATAGCATTCCGTTTCATCTTGGCAAAGCGCTTTCGGGCTGTGATAAATTGAGCCACATCGAAAAGGGGAGGATTTTCGGATGGACTTGACCGGCGAAGAACGGATTGCCGCACCCCGGGATGTCGTATGGGCGGCACTCAATGATCCCGAGATATTGAAGCAGTGCATTCCGGGGTGTCAGAACCTGGAGATGAAGTCCCCGACGGAGCTCACGGCAGTGGTGAAGGTCAAGATCGGTCCGGTTTCGGCGACGTTCAACGGCGAGGTCTTGCTCTCCAACATTCAGGCGCCGGAAAGTTACACGATCTCGGGTGAAGGTAAGGGCGGTATTGCCGGCTTTGCCAAGGGCGGCGCTGATGTCGTATTGAAGGATGAGGGCGGGGAGACGGTCCTGCAGTATGAAGCAAAGGCCCAGGTTGGTGGCAAGATTGCCCAACTCGGCGCGCGGTTGATCGACTCAACCTCCGCTAAGCTGGCGCAGCAGTTCTTCTCCAGCTTCAACGCCGCCGTCAGTGCCAAAGCCGCAGAATAAGGGTCGGAATTGACAGATTTCTCCATTCAGACGACGTCACCATCCGTGAAGTGGACCATCAGATCGCCACTTCAATCGGAGTTGGAAAGGCTGGCCGACATATATCTGGCCGTCCGCCGCGAAACATTCACATGGGTCGATCCGGCCAGCTTCCGCCACGAGGATTTCAGCGTCCACACACAGGGCGAAGACCTATGGATTGCAGAAGCGCCGAACGGTGAGACCGCGGGCTTCATGACCCTGTGGCCGCCGGACGATTTCATTCACATGCTTTATATCAGCAAGTCCTGGCAAGGGCAGGGGGCGGGCGCCGCCTTGCTCGCTACGCTGCCGAACTGGCCGCTCAGGAAGTATCGGCTGAAATGCCTGGTCAAGAATGAGCGTGCGAACGCCTTCTATCGATCCAAGGGGTTCATCGTCACGGGATCCGGCTCATCGGCGGAAGGCGACTACGAAGAGATGAGTTTCTACCCAGCCGCCCGGGATGCGCAGGCCTATTGAAGCTGCGGCTTCTTCAGGAAAGCATTGCGATCGGCGGACCTGATGCGCAGCCACGCCTCGCGTCCATTGCGCACCACCCGCATCGGGATTTCCGCGCCGGCTGGGCCGCTGCTCCAGACCTTGCGATAGAAATCGGCAAGTCCATCTACCTCGCCGTCGCGGATCTCGGAAATGATGTCGCCTCGGCGCAGGCCGGCCTCGTCCGCAGGACTTCCGTCGGCGACGCTCATAACGATCACATCGCCGTTGCTTTCTGCGGAGAACGCGCCGAGCCATGGACGCGGTGGCTTGTTGACGCGGCCCTGGGTCATCAGGTCGTCCAGAATTGGCGGAAGCAGATTGATCGGCACGATCATGTTGATATCTACGGCGTCGCCGCCCTGACTCATCTGCAGCCGCAGTGACCCGATGCCAAGCAGCTTGCCGTCGCCATTAATGAGTGCCGCGCCTCCCCAGGAGGGATGCGCAGGCGTGGTGAAGATCGCCTCATCAAGCAGATATTCCCAATAACCCGCGAATTCCTGCTTTGCCACGATCCTGGCTTCCACGAACTGGCCGATTCCATCCGCCAGCACGACGGGATCACCGAGGTTAGCGCCGATGTCGTCGCCGAATTCCAATGCCGGCAGGCCGAGGTCACCCAGTGCTTGAAGCAGGCCGAACCCGGTCTCCTGATCGTAGGCGAGAGGATGGGCCGCGACAACGCGCCCGTCTAGCGTGGTCAGCCAGACTTCCTCGGCCTCGGTGATCAGGTAGCCGATGGTGAGGACCAGTCCGGATGGCTTGATGACGACACCACTTCCCTCCCGGCGCGTGCCGAGTGTGCCGGCCGTAAAGGCATCATCAGGAATTGAGGAGCGAACGGCCACGACTGACCGCAGGATTTCGTCGATATTCATGGTCTCATCCTCGCAAGGCAGGGCTCGTATGCCGCGAAACGACTGTGCCTAGCAGATGTGCAGTGGGTCGCATTTTATATAGCTATGAAGCCGGATCTATGGCTGCAAGTGGTTGCATAGCTGAATTTCGGCCCGCTGTCCGCCCTTGGCGTGCGCGTCACCTCGACGGCAGATGGCCCGCAATTTCCTCGGCGTGGGTTTTGTGGCGGTCCGCCTCGGCCTGCCAGCGAACGGCCGCTTTCGCTTCGGTTCGCGCGCGCTTGCGGTATTTGCCCTGATTGAGCCAGGTGGCTGCCGAGCCGACCAGCATGCCGATGATCAGCGTGATGAAAAGAAACACGAAGAACGGCGCTGACAAGGAAAGGACTTGGTCGTCCGGCCGAAACGGGTTGAAGGCGAGCGTCACCACCTGCCTGTTGGCGACGCAGAAGATGATCAAAATGATTCCGAGTGGTAAAAAAATCAAAAGGTTGGTGATCTTCTTCGCCATGCTCGGCCTCCGTATATCAACGCCCGTCGACTTTGACGCAGCGCTTTGATCTGGTCAGCAGGATAGTGGGCCGAGAGCCAAGTTCAAGTGCGGGCTTGCCGCAGGCTGCATCAGGGAGAGGATCAATCCTCTTCGTCGGCCTGTCCCGGGTTGAGGCGCTCACGCAGCTCCTTGCCGGTCTTGAAGAAGGGAACCCACTTCTCCTCGACGAAAACGGTATCGCCGGTACGCGGGTTGCGGCCGGAGCGGGACGGGCGGTTCTTCACCGAGAAGGCGCCGAAGCCGCGCAACTCGACGCGATTGCCGGCCGCGAGCGCGTCGGTTATCTCATCGAGAACCGCGTTGACGATATTCTCGACGTCACGATGATAAAGATGCGGGTTGCGGGCTGCAACGATCTGCACCAGTTCGGACTTGATCACTTTCGTCCCCCTTAAATTATTGATTTCTTATCAATCATTGCCAACCTGCCAAACTGAAAGGAGCCCGTCAAGGAGCAACTTCTGCGGCAGGATTCCGCCGAGGTCACTCGCCTTGGCAAGATCGTCATAACCAAGCAGCGTGAGGATATGAGACGCGCTGTCCGCGAGCAGGAAAGCTGTGTTTCTTCTCTTGTCCCAATCGACCTCAGGTAGGTTCTTGCTGACCTTGCGCGTCTCAAGGTAGGCCCTGATCTCGTCATTTCCGCCGATCTGGTCGATCAGCTTGACCTTGAGCGCCTGACGGCCGGTGAATATCGAGCCGTCCGCAAGCTTCTGGACCTCATCATGCGGCAGCTTGCGCCGCTCGGCGACGAGATCGACGAACCAGCCGTAGCTGTCGAGAATCATGTTGTTGATCATGGCCTTGGCCTCTTCGCTCGCCGGATGGAATGGCGACGGTTCGGCCTTCAAGGGCGACGATTTGATTTCTTCCATCGAAACGCCGATCTTGTCGAGCAGCGGCCTGATCTGCGGATACTGGAAGATCACCCCGATCGAGCCGGTGATCGAGCTGTCGCCGGCAATAATCATGTCGCCGGCGGTCGCGATCATGTAGCCGGCGGAAGCGGCCAGCGTGCGCACGTCGGATACGACAGGCTTCTTGGCGGCAATGGCACGGATTGCCTTGAATATCCGCTCTCCGCCATAAGTCGTGCCCCCGGGTGAGGAAATCGAGACGATGACGGCCTTCACCGCATCGCTCTTTTCGATTTTCTTCAGCCGCTCCAGCAACTCGTCATCATCGGTGATCAGCCCGGAAATGGTCACATGGGCGACGTGCGGCCGACTGGTCGCGATATCGCCGATGAGTGCCCAGTAAGCAGCGTAACCCAATAGCACGAGCAGCAGCACCGCGACGACGCGCCAGAAACCGACCTTGCGGCGAAGCCTGCGGCGATCGGCGATCATGGAACTGTCCATACATTCCTCCAGGGGGGTGGGGAGCACGCGTGATCCCGCAAATCTAGGGCTCCTGCGCCGTTCGGACACGTAGATTTTGCACGCGTCGGCGCCTTTGTTGCTTGTTGCAGAAAAAAATCCATATTGGCAAGTCAGTGTAATAATGCGAAACGAACTGTGATCGAGCGCGAGAATGCTTATATACGCTGCTCCATCACCTACACGGACCAGGTTATGCTCAATACTTTGAACACCACGGGACAGGCTGACTATGTGACGCCGGAGCGAAGCGCCTATGTCGCTGCGCGCTTCCATTCGGCACGGGTGCGCCGCCTGAAGGTCATTCTTCCGATCGCGGCCGTTGTGGTGTCGCTGATCTTCATTGGTGTATCCGTGATCCGCACCTACCTGCCGGAGAACATCAAGATCGAGGGCGCCAAGATCGAGAATGGCAAGGTGGTGATGGAAAAGCCCGCCATCTCCGGCCGCAACTCGGATGGCATCAACTATTCCATGCTGGCGGAACGCGCGCTTCAGGATATCAAGAATCCCAACCTGATGACGCTTGAGAATATCAAGGCGGCCGTCCCGATGAAGGACGATCTGATCGCCCGCGTCGAGGCGACGGCCGCAGATTACGATCGTGCGACCGACAATCTCGATGTCAAATCTCCCTTTGCCATCCTTTTGAGCAATGGGCTGACGGCCAACTTCCAGAGCGCCAAGGTCGACATCAAGGGCGGGAAGCTCACCAGCGAGGATCCCGTAAGCATTCAGAAAGATGGTGCCTCTATTGTTGCGCAGTCGGTCAAGATGACGGATAAGGGGCAGACGATCACATTCGAGGGAAATGTACGCATGAACGTCGATCCCTCAGCTATTCACAAACAGGGCACTTAACAGCCGGGTCACCATGACAAACGCTTGTCGCATTTCTACCCGCAAGGCGGGAGCAGTATTTCTGAGTGGCGCGGTTGCGCTGCTTGTGTTGACCGGAGGCGCCCTGGCGCAGGCAACAACCAGTCAGATGGATGGGCTGAAGCTCAGCAGTGACGAACCGATCCAGATCGAGAGCGACAAGCTGGAGATCCACGATAAGGAGCACACGGCCGATTTCACTGGCAATGTGAAGGTCGTGCAGGGCAAGACGACGCTGCAAGCCGGCCACATGACGGTCTACTACAAGCCGAAGGCCGGCGACGCGAACGCGCCTGCCGCCGACGCCAAGGCCGCCGACACCAAGAATGCTTCGGCATCGATTTCATCCGGAAACGCCGATATCGATCACATCGTGGTGACGGACAAGGTGTACCTGACCTCGGGCACGCAGACAGCTACCGCCGACAACGGTTCGTTCGACATGGCCAAGCAGCTTTTCATCCTCAAGGGTGACAGGGTCGTCCTCACCGATGGGCCCAACGTCTTTACGGGTTGCCAGCTGACCGTGCACATGGAGACGGGACAGGCACAGCTGGAGAGCTGCGGGGGGCGCGTCCAGATTCAGCTTGATCCGAAATCGCAGAAACAGAACTGACCCCGGCCGTACCACGTGAAGTTATTCTCGCTATCGACCATGTTCGGCAGGTCCGGGCAGCAAGCTGCTGAAGCCCCCGCCGGCGACAAAAGCCGTTACCAGGGCACGCTGATTGCGCGCGGTCTGACCAAGACCTATAGCACCCGCCGTGTCGTGAACGGCGTGTCGCTGGTCGTTCGACGCGGCGAGGCCGTTGGCCTGCTGGGTCCGAACGGCGCCGGCAAGACAACCTGCTTCTATATGATCACCGGGCTTGTGCCCGTTGATGAAGGTACGATCGAGATCGACGGCAACGAAGTCACGACGATGCCGATGTACCGTCGCTCGCGGCTGGGCGTCGGATATCTGCCGCAGGAAGCGTCGATCTTTCGGGGGTTGACCGTCGAAGAGAATATTCGCGCCGTCCTGGAAGTGCACATCAACGACAAGGCTGCGCGCGAGAAGAAGCTCGACGAACTGCTCGATGAGTTTCACATTCGCAAGCTGCGCAAGAGCGCCGCCGTGTCGCTTTCCGGTGGCGAGCGTCGCCGCCTCGAAATTGCCCGCGCGCTGGCGACCGATCCGACCTTCATGCTCCTCGATGAGCCGTTTGCGGGCGTTGATCCGATCTCCGTCGCCGACATTCAGCATCTTGTGCATCATCTGACGGCGCGCGGCATCGGCGTGCTGATCACCGACCACAATGTGCGCGAGACGTTGGGCCTGATCGACCGCGCCTATATCATCCATGCCGGCGAAGTGCTGACGCACGGTCGTGCCAACGACATCGTCAACAACCCGGAAGTGCGGCGCCTTTACCTCGGCGATAATTTCAGCCTCTGACGCGCTCTCGCGCCGCGGAAATTCACCTTCTGTGACAGTTCCGCTTGACCAAATAGAATAAAAAAGCAATTTTTGGGCCAACTTGGATTTCCGTGGCCTGAGCCCGTGGCAGGACGCGGTTTCCCGGAGGAGACGAACGGGAGTTTCGCGTCCGCTATGGCACTGTCGGCCAATCTTTTCCTGCGCCAGAACCAGTCGCTGGTGATGACACCGCAACTGATGCAGTCCATCCAGTTGCTGCAGATGACGCATTTCGAGCTGACGCAGTTTATTGCCCAGGAAGTCGAAAAGAACCCGCTGCTCGAGATTCCGTCAAATGATGCGGAATCGGGCAGCGAGCGCGGGGGCGCGGAGGACGAGGCCTACGCGCATCAGGCTGAAGACCCCTCCGACGACGGCTACGATAGCCGAACCGAGGTCTTGTCGGGCGATTGGTACGAGAGTGGCAACAGCGGTGGGGCAAGCCGCCTCAGCGACGAACTCGACGCCAATTATGCCAACGTGTTTCCCGATGACGGCGTCCCGCAGCGCGCCGATGCTCCGGAGCTGATCAGCCAGTGGAAGTCGATGCCCGGCAGCGGCGAAGGGGCGGAGAGTTACGATCTCGATGATTTCGTTGCCGGTCAAATCTCGCTTCGCGATCATCTTGCCCAGCAGTTGCCCTTTGTCCTGCCCGATATGGCCGATCGCCTGATCGCTCAACATCTCGTCGATCAGCTGGATGAGGCAGGCTATCTCCAGGGCGATGCGACGGAAGCAGCCGACAGGCTGGGCGCAGGTGTCGACGATGTCGAGCGTGTAATCGCCGCCTTGCAGGCGCTCGATCCGCCCGGTGTATTCGCCCGCAATCTGGCGGAGTGCCTGGCGATCCAGCTTCGGCAGAAAGACCGCTTTGACCCTGCCATGCAGGCGCTGGTCAGCAATCTCGAGCTCCTGGCCCGGCGTGACTTCGCGACGCTGAAGCGGCTGTGTGGCGTGGACGAGGAAGATCTGCTCGACATGCTGGGCGAGATCCGGCAGCTCAATCCCAAGCCAGGTGCCGGCTTCGAAACCGGAATGTCGGAAGCGATCATGCCTGATGTCGTCGTGCGGGCAGGCTCCGACGGCGGCTGGCTGATCGAGCTCAATCCCGACACATTGCCGCGCGTTCTGGTCAACCAGGCGTATTTTTCAAAAGTCACCAAGAGTGGTGAGGATCACGCGTTTCTGTCGGAATGCCTGCAGACCGCCAACTGGCTGACCCGGAGCCTCGACCAGCGCGCCAAGACGATCATGAAGGTGGCGAGTGAGATCGTTCGGCAGCAGGACGCCTTCCTGATGCATGGGGTCGATCACCTGCGGCCGCTCAACCTCAAGACGGTGGCCGACGCCATCAAGATGCACGAATCCACCGTCAGCCGCGTCACATCCAACAAGTACATGCTGACGCCGCGGGGGCTCTTCGAGCTCAAGTATTTCTTCAGCGTTTCGATCAGCGCCGTCGAAGGCGGTGACAGCCATTCGGCCGAGGCCGTACGCCACAAGATCCGGACGCTGATTTCGCAGGAAAGCCCGGAATCCGTGCTTTCCGACGACGATATCGTGGTTATTCTCAAGAAGGGCGGCATCGACCTGGCCCGTCGCACGGTGGCTAAATACCGGGAAGCGATGAACATCGCATCCTCGGTCCAGCGCCGGCGGGAGAAGCGCGCTTTGGCCAAGGTTGCGGGTTTTTGATTGCTGCCTGGAGCTACCGATACGTGTATTTATAAATTCTAATTCATGCATCTGTTGACATTTTGGTAACTTCTGGCTAGAAGCGCGCCGCAATTGGCGCTGTGGACAGCGTTGGAAGTTATCCCCATCATCCTCAGGGCGCCTGAAGCCGGCAACTTCGGCCGATCTTGCTCGGGATCGCGCGAAGTGCTTGGATGAGGGTGAGCCTTGGCGTAAACTGGTACCCGCAAACACTGTAAGAAGGGAAACTCCATGAGTGTGCGTGTATCCGGTAAACATATGGAAATTGGTGACTCGTTCCGTCAGCGGATCGAGGACCAAATCGGTGTCGCCGTCACGAAATACTTCGACGGAGGGTATTCTGGTCAAGTGATCGTGCATAAGGCCAACGCCCGTTTTTCCGCCGACTGCAAGCTTCATCTCGATAGCGGAGTTGTATTGCATGCCGCCGGAGAGGCGATGGACCCGCAGTTGGCCTTCGATGCCGCTTCCGAGCGGATCGAGAAGCGCCTTCGCCGCTACAAGCGCAAGCTGAAGGATCACTACGCCGGAAATCACCAGAATGGTTCTGCGGAAGTTGCCTACACCGTCATGGATGGCATGTCGGACCACGAAGACGAGATCCCGGATGACTTCGCGCCGGCGATCGTCGCCGAAAGCACCAAGCAACTAAAAACAATGTCTGTCGCGACCGCCGTGATGGCGCTCGACATGACGGATGAGCCGCTGCTGCTATTCCGCAGTCCAGGCAAGGAACAACTGAACATCGTTTATCGTCGGCACGACGGTAACATTGGCTGGATCGATGCAGCCAGTATCAAAAGCTGAGATCAAGGCGAAGGGCGGCAGTTAGGCTGCCGCTCTCCTCTCTTGGCGCAGAAGGAAAATAAAATGGCTTTGGCAGATTTGCTGCAGCAAAATGCGATCATTCCCGCCCTTAGGGTAAATTCCAAGAAACAGCTCCTCCAGGAATTGGCTGCAAAGGCGTCGAAAGTCACAGGGCTTTCGGAGCGGGAAATTTTCGATGTTGTCCTGCAGCGCGAACGCCTTGGCTCGACCGGCGTCGGTAACGGGATCGCTATTCCGCACGGTAAGTTGGCAAGCGTCCATTCCATCGTCGGCATCTTCGCGCGTCTCGATCAGCCCGTCGATTTCGAGGCCCTGGACGATCAACCCGTGGATCTGGTGTTCCTGCTCCTCGCACCGGAAGGCGCTGGCGCTGATCACCTCAAGGCCCTCTCGCGCATCGCCCGCGTGCTGCGCGACCACGATCTCGTCGCCAAGCTGCGTGCGACCGACTCCGCCTCGGCGATCTATGCGTTCCTCAATGAGGAGCAGACCTCGAACGCAGCCTGAGCATTCAACATGCCAGTAAAAAAGGCGCCTGATTGCTCAGGCGCCTTTCTTCATTCAAGCCGTCGAGTTCGGCTTAGAACTCTTCCCAGTTGTCCTGAGCGAGCGCTGCCGAGCCCTGAGTCTGCGGAACTGCGCGGCGCGGTGCCGGTGCTGCAGCTTGGCGATACGTCGGTGCAGCAGTCGGCGCGCGCATCTGCTGAGCCGTCGAGCGTAGTGCGGAAGCGTGGCTCATGCCGGATACGCGGAAGCGTGTCACGAGTTGCTTCAGCGTCTGGGCCTCGTCGTTCAGCGTGATGCTGGCTGCCGTCGTCTCCTCGACCATGGCTGCGTTCTGCTGGGTAACCTGGTCCATCTGGTTCATGGCCTGGTTGATCTCCTTCAGTCCGATCGCCTGTTCACTGGCCGATGCGGAGATCTGGCGGATAAGGCCGTTGATGCCCATGACCTGCTCGGAGATCTTATGCAGCGTATCGCCGGCGCGGCCGACCAGATCGACGCCTTCCTTGACCTGTACGGCCGAAGTGTTGATGAGCGTCTTGATCTCCTTGGCGGCGTTCGCGGAACGCTGGGCCAGCTCGCGGACTTCCTGCGCGACGACGGCAAAGCCCTTGCCGGCTTCGCCGGCGCGTGCGGCTTCAACGCCGGCATTCAGGGCCAGCAGGTTGGTCTGGAAGGCGATCTCGTCGATGACGCCGATGATGCGCGAGACCTCGGTGGAGGACTGCTCGATGCCCTGCATCGAAGCAATTGCCTTGCGCACCACTTCGCCTGACTTTTCGGCATCCTCGCAGGCGAGGTTGACGTTATCAGCCGCCGTGCGGGCGTTGTCGGCGCTGGAGTTGACCTGTGCGGTGAGCTCGTTGAGCGCGGCTGCCGTTTCTTCCAGGCTTGCTGCCTGCTGTTCCGTACGCTTGGCGAGGTCGGAGGCGCTGCCGCTGATTTCGCTTGTACCGGAGCCGATGTTCACGACGCTGAGGTTCATCGTGTTGATGGTTTCCTCGAGGCTTTCGAGAGCCGCGTTGAAGTCCTGCTTCAGCTTGGCGTATTCGCCCGGGAAGTCCTCGGTGATGCGATGGCCGAGGTTGCCCTGGGACAATTCGGACAGGCCGGAGCCGACGATCGACACGATATGACGCTGCAGCGTGATCGACTGATGCCGCTCGGCTTCCGAGCGGCCACGCTCGGTTTCGGCTGCATCGCGCTGGTTGTTTGCCTCGGCCTCAAGACGCTGCGTGTCGGCGAGTGCGAAGCGGAAGCCCTCAAGAGCCTTGGCCACGGCGCCGATCTCGTCAGCGCGATCCTGACCGGCTACCGGCTGCTCGTACTTGCCGTCGCTGAGTGCCTTGACGCTGGCGACGAGACCGCCGATCGGACGCTGGACGAGGGAACGGACGGCTAGGTAGAGGGCAATCATGACGGCTGCGAGCACGAGAATGCCGGCGACAACCATCATGGAGGTTTGATCTTGAACAGGCGCGTTGATGGCCGAGTGCGGGACGTCGACGAGGATGACCCAGGTCGTGTTCACGTCGGGCAGGGCAAAGGGATAGACGACGCGGTCGAAGGGCTCGTAGCTATCGTAGCTCAGGTCCTTGACGACGGCTGGCTGTAGCGTCGAAAGCGCGCTCTTCACGGCATCTGTGCCTTCGCCGTCATAGTCCTTCATGGAAAGCTCGGGAATCGGCGAGACAATCCATTTGCCGGTCTGCGAGAGCAGCGTAACGCGGCCAGAGCCGAAGGGGTGGAGCGTCGAAAGCTTATCGCGGAGCGATTTGAGGGAGATGTCGACGCCGCTGACGCCGATCATCTTGCCACCCGAGAACACCGGATAGGCAATGGACGTCATCGCGGTATTCTCGCCGGTCGTCGTCTCGGCATAAGGCGGCGACAGCGCGCCCTTCTTGCTTTCTGCGGCGAGCGCGTACCAGGCAGCCTTATAGTCGGAATCGAAGGTGGAGAAGCTGAAGCCGCCGTCCTTGCTCTTCGTCCAGTACGGGTTGAATGTGCCATCCTTGGCTGCGCCGAATTCGGCCTTGCCGGCCATGGACGGCGACTGGCCGTCGAAGGCGTTCGGCTCTTCGGCAAACCAGCTGCCGAAGGCAAGCTGGTTGCGCTCGACGTTTGCCTTCAGCATGTCCAGAACGGCCTTGCGGTCGAGATATTTGCCCTCCTGACCATGACCGATCGTGCCGGCCATCGAGCGCGCGGCCCCTGCCAGCTCGCCGACGGATGAGGCAACCTCGTTGGCGATAGCCTTCGCCTCGAGATTAGCTTGGTCCATGGTGAGGGTCCGCACGCGGTTGCGCGTCTCGCCGATGAGGAAGAAGTTGGAAATGAGGAGGACGAGGGCGATGGCAACGCCCGTAATGAGGATAAGCTTGGCTGCAAGCGATTTCATGCGAAAGATGAACATGGATTCCTCGGGAAGCAAGGATGTGCCGTACGGGGCATTCATCGGCACAGGGACGAAGGCGTCGCCCCCTCATGGAGCAGCCGTGACAGAAGCCGACCCCTTGGCGAAGGCCGGCGATGGCTGGAACATCGCCGGAAACCTATTAAATTTGAATGAAATCTAATGAAAACAGACGCTGCATACGGCAAACCGCCCCGATATGTCGCGGGGCGAATTGCCCTATAGCTCGTTTGCGACTTCGGCGCTTGATGGGATCGATGGCTGAGCGCCTTGCTTGAGGCAGGCGAGCGATCCTGCGACGGCGGCCCGCCGCAGCGATGCCTCGAAATCTAGGCCTTCGTCCAGGCTCGCGGCGAAATAGCCGCAGAACGTGTCGCCGGCACCGACCGTATCGACAGGCTCGATCTTCAATCCCTTCGCACGGGAGATGACGCCGTCGCGGATTGCGATGACGCCGTCTGCGCCGAGCGTCACGATCAGGGTTTGCCCCGTCTCCGCATTGAGTCGTTTCAGCGCGGCCTCGCGATCCGCCGTGCCCATGTTTTCCTGGCCGGCAAGACGCTCGAACTCGGTCTCGTTCGCGATCACGATGTCGGCAAGGCGGCCGAGGCGTGGAGCGTCTTCGATCAGTGGGGCCAGGTTGAGGATGGACGTGACGCTCTTGGCGCGCGCCGCGGCCAGCGCCCGCTCGACGGCCGGAACGGGCACCTCGAGCTGCAGCATCAGGATGTCGCCCTCCTTCATCGCGTCGATCGCGACGTCGGCATCGGCCGGCGTCATCGTGCCGTTTGCGCCAGGCACAACGGCAATCATGTTCTCGCCGTCACCGCCGACGAGGATCAGTGCGGTTCCGGTCGGCTCGTCGACCTGCTTGACGGTTTCAAGTCCAGTGCCGGCGTCCTTCAAGAGAGCAACCGCCGGCTCCGCAAAGGCGTCGCGTCCGACGGCTCCCGCCATGTGAACGGTTCGGCCGGCGCGTCGCGCCGCAAGTGCCTGATTGGCGCCCTTGCCGCCTGCTGCCGTTGAGAAGCCGTTGCCGGCAACCGTTTCGCCGGGCTTCGGCAAGCGCGCGGTGGTGGCGATGAGGTCCATGTTGATGGAGCCGAAGACTGTGATCATGAGTGTCCCGTCCAATGCTTTTCTTGAGCGCGACACTGCCTGAAGGGCTTACTCGTCGTCAACCACTCTGAGCTTCAGAAGCCCGCTGCGGCTGTCGACGGATTTTGGCGCGCCATCACCGTCCCGCGCCGCGGCCTTGCTGTTGTCGCCGCCCTCGAACTCCAGAGCTTCGATTTTCGCGCCGCGCTTGGTGAGCTTATCGGTGGAGGTGAGGATCTGGTCGACATCTCTTTGCGTCATGGAAAAATGGCTCTGCAGCTTGCGAACACGCTCGTCGAGACGGCCGAGATCGTCCATCAGGTTCGCGACTTCGCCCTGGATGACGTGTGCCTGGGCCCGCATCCGCTGATCTTTCAGGACTGCCTGAATAACCTGGATGGAGAGCATCAGCAGCGAAGGCGACACGATGACGATGCGCGACCGGTGCGCCTTCTGCACGATCGCTTCGAAATTCTCGTGGATCTCCGCGAAGATCGATTCCGACGGCACGAACATGAAGGCCGTGTCCTGCGTCTCGCCCTGGATCAGATATTTCTCGGAGATATCGCGGATGTGCGTTTCCATGTCGCGGCGGAACTGCTGCGAGGCGACCTTGGCTCCGTCAGGTCCGCCGGCGTCCCGGATCGCGTTCCAGGCTTCAAGCGGGAACTTCGCGTCGACCACCAGCGGTGGTGCGCCGTTGGGCATGCGAATGGTGCAGTCCGGGCGCGAGCCATTGGAAAGCGTCTGTTGGAAGGCATAGGCCCCCATCGGAAGGCCGTCGGCGACAATCGTCTCCATGCGCGATTGGCCGAAAGCGCCGCGTGTCTGCTTGTTGGAGAGGATCGCCTGCAAACCGACGACATCTTTCGCCAGTGTCTGGATGTTGTTCTGGGCGGCATCGATGACGGCGAGACGCTCCTGCAGCCGCTGCAGGTTCTCGTGCGTCGATTTGGTCTGCTCGCTGATCGTCGAACTGACGCGCTGCGACATACCATCGAGACGCTGGTTGATCGCCTGGTTGAGCTCGGACTGCCTCGAGCCGAACACTTCGGCCATTGTCGACATGCGCCCGTGCATTTCCGCCTGGATTTTCAGAAGTTCGGCCATTCGAGCATCCGTCTCGGCGGCACGGAGGCTCGCTACCTCGGCCTGCTCGCGCCGCACCTGCCCGCTGCGGACGAGAAGGAGGATCAGCAACAAGACCAGAGCCGCGATCGCGCCTCCGACGAGCGCCAGCGTGGCAGGACTGATACGGGAAAGGGCGAGGAGAAACGACTCAGAGCTGGTGTTCATTTCGCCACCATAACAAACTCGTGTGGGATGGCTAGATCAAAACGTGAACAACTCGCAAGCCTTCCCAAAGGATTGGCTCGTAGAGGGAACAAACGACAGTTGACAAATCTCAAGTTCATTTAACCTTTGCTCAACCATATTGCGTAAAAGGTCAGGTCAAATTCCCTTTTGCATCAATTACAAAGCAGAGAGATCATGACCAGCCAGCAGTCCGACAGCACGCTCAAGCAACGCCTCGATTTCATCGAGCTGGACGACGGAGCCCGCACGGCGCTGCGTGAGATGCGCCCGGCAATCTCGGAGTTGCTCGGCGGCGCTCTCGACAAGTTTTACGCGAAGCTGGCAATGACGTCTGAGGTCGCAAGCTTCTTTGCCGATAAAGCGCATATGGGACATGCCAAGAAGCGCCAGGAAGACCACTGGGCCAATCTGGCTGGCGGCAACTTCGACGAAACCTACGTCAAAGGCGTGGTCACGGTGGGCAAGACCCATGCCCGTATTGGCCTCGAGCCTCGCTGGTATATCGGTGGCTACGCGCTGCTGATGAGCGAACTCGTGAAGGGCCTGATGGCCAAGCAGTGGCCCTCCATGTTCGCCAGGCAGCAGGGCAAGGTGCTGGCCGAGAAGCTTTCAGCGGTCATCAAGGCCGCGATGCTCGATATGGACTATTCGATCTCGGTCTATCTGGAAGCGCTCGAAGAGAAGCGACGCAAGCTGGAAGAAGAGCGCGTAAAGGCCGAGCAGGATCAGGCCGTTGCGCTCGATCATCTTCGCCGCGGTCTGGAGGCGCTGTCGAACGGCGATCTCGAGGCCACGCTGCCGCCAGATCTCCCCGGTAATTTCAAAGCCATGGCCGACGACTATAACCGCGCCGTCGCCGCTCTTCGCGCGTCCTTTGGCTCGGTGCGGGCAACCTCGGGCGAGATCCTGAGGGGTACGGACGTGATCGCCAAGGCCTCCGATGACCTTGCTTTGCGGACGGCCCAGCAGGCAGCTGGCGTCGAGGAAAGCTCGGCGGCGCTGCAACAGCTTTCGGTCAGTGTCGGACAGACTGCCGCAAACGCCGAAAAGGCATCCGGTGCGGTCCGTGAGACGCAGCAGAAGGCCAAGAACTCCGGCGAACTCGTCACCAGCGCCGTTTCCGCGATGGCCGGCATCGAAAAATCCTCGACCGAGATCGCCAAGATCATCGGCGTCATCGACGAGATTGCTTTCCAGACGAACCTGCTGGTGTTGAACGCCGGCGTGGAGGCTGCGCGTGCCGGCGAAGCGGGCAAGGGCTTTGCCGTCGTGGCGCAAGAGGTCCGCCAACTGGCGCAGCGCACCGCCGACGCCGCCAAGGAGATCAAGAACCTGATTTCGGAAAGCTCGGTCCAGGTGAACGAAGGAGTGGACATCGTCAGCAGCACCGGCGAGGCGCTGAACGACATGATCAACCGCATCGATATCATCAACAGCTTCGTTGCCGATATCGCCGCTGCCGCGCGCGATCAGGCAACCGGGGTCAACGAGGTCAGTGTCGCCATCCGCAACATGGACACGATCACGCAGCAGAACTCGGGAATGGTCGAGAACACCTCTGCCGAGACGCGGCGCCTGCGCGGCGAAGTCGACAATCTGGTTGCACTGCTGCAGCGCTTCCGTACCGGCGTCGAGCAACGTTCGATGACCACGACACGCCGCGCCGCATGACGGGAATGCGGCGAAATTCCGGGCTGGGGCGTAAAAAAGCGCTCCGCCAGCCCACCGGATAATTCCATCCTGGAAAAAGATGCGTTATGGGAACGCCATGACCATCAAGCCACTCATCATTCTCCCCGATCCGCTGCTTCGTCAGGTTTCCAAGCCGATCGAGCGCGTTGACGCCGATCTTCAGCGACTTGCCGACGACATGCTTGAAACCATGTACGACGCGCCCGGTATCGGCCTTGCTGCCATCCAGATCGGCGTGCCGCGCCGCATGCTGGTCATCGACGTTTCCCGCGAGGGCGAAGAGAAGCAGCCCCTCGTATTCGTCAATCCGGAGGTCGTGGCATCGACAGACGAGCGTTCGGTATATGAGGAGGGATGCCTTTCGATCCCTGACTATTATGCCGAAGTCGAACGCCCGGCGACCGTCACCGTCAAATATCTCGACCGTGATGGCAAGGAGCAGACGGTGCAAGCCGACGGCCTGCTCGCGACCTGCCTGCAGCACGAGATTGACCACCTGAACGGCGTACTCTTCATCGACCACATTTCTCGCCTGAAGCGGGACATGGTGATCAAGAAGTTCACAAAGGCGGCGAAGTCGGCGAAGGCGCTCTAACCGGACCTTTGCTGACGCAGCCTCGCTGGACAGGCGATTTCGCGGGCCGGATGCCTGAAGGGGCTTGATCTGAAGCTCGCAAGCCCGTTTGAAGACGTCTGACCGGAAACATGGCGGGATAGAAATGTCGCTTCGCATCATCTTCATGGGCACGCCCGAATTCTCCGTCCCGACCCTGCGAGCGCTGATCGACGCGGGTCACACGATTCTTGCCGTCTACACGCAGCCGCCACGGCCGGGCGGACGGCGCGGGTTGGACCTGCAGAAGTCGCCGGTGCACCAGGCGGCTGAGCTGCTCGGCATTCCCGTCTTTACGCCGGTGAATTTCAAGGATCCGGAAGAGCGCGAGCGCTTCAGGGCGCATGATGCAGATGTCGCTGTTGTGGTTGCCTATGGACTGCTATTGCCGGAGGCGATTCTGACCGGCACGCGCCACGGCTGCTACAATGGTCATGCCTCACTCCTGCCCCGGTGGCGGGGTGCTGCTCCGATTCAGCGGGCGATCATGGCCGGCGACGAAAAGACCGGCATGATGGTGATGAAGATGGACAAGGGGCTCGATACCGGCCCGGTGGCTCTCACCGGTGAAGTCGAGATCGGCCCCGACACCACGGCCGGGGAATTGCACGACAAGCTGATGCATGTCGGGGCCAGGGCAATGGCTGAGGCAATGGTCAAGCTCGAGATGGGCGATCTTCCCCTGACGCCGCAGCCGTCGGACGGTGTGCTCTACGCCGCCAAGATCGACAAGGGCGAGACGCGGATCGACTTCTCGCGGGACGCCGCTGACATCCATAATCACATTCGCGGTCTGGCGCCGTTTCCGGGCGCGTGGTTCGAAGTGGCAATCGGCGGCAAGCCTGAGCGCGTCAAGGTGCTGGCCTCGGAAATCGCACAAGGCCGCGGCAGCGCTGGCGAGTTGCTGACCGATGATCTGGTCGTTGCCTGTGGAACCGGCGCCGTTCGCCTGACCAGACTGCAGAAAGCCGGTGGCAAGCCGTTGCCGGCCGCTGATTTCCTGCGCGGGACACCGCTTCCATCGGGCACGAGGCTTCCCTGATGCATCGTTACCGCATGATCGTTGAATATGACGGTGGTCCTTACGTTGGCTGGCAGCGGCAGGAGAACGGACCGTCTGTCCAAGGGGCGATCGAGAAGGCGATTCTGTCGGCAAGCGGTGAGACGGTGTCGATCCGCGGCGCGGGGCGCACCGATTCCGGCGTTCATGCAATGGGCCAGGTCATCCATGCCGATCTCGCCAGGGAGTGGTCGGCCTTCAAATTGCAGAATGCGCTGAACGCCCACCTCAAGATGGCCGGGGAGCGGGTCGCGATCGTCAGCGTGGAAGCGGCGAGCGAGTTCTTCGACGCACGGTTCTCGGCGCTGCGGCGCCATTATCTTTATCGCATCATCAGCCGCCGGGCGCCGTTGGCGCTGGGGGCCGGGAAGGCATGGTGGGTCCCAAAAGCGCTTGACCATGAGGTCATGCATGCGGCGGCGCAGACGCTCGTCGGCAAGCACGATTTCTCCACCTTCCGCTCCGCACATTGCCAGGCCAACAGTCCGATTCGAACACTTGATCGGCTGGACGTGACGAGAAACGGCGAACTGATCGAGATTCGTGCTACGGCCCAAAGCTTCCTGCACAACCAGATCCGTTCTTTCGCGGGAACACTCAAGCTCGCGGGGGAGGGCAAATGGACGCCGGCCGACGTCCGCGCCGCGTTGGATGCGCGAGACCGCAAGGCCTGTGGCCCGGTCGCGCCGCCGGATGGACTCTATTTCATGCAGGTGGACTATCCCGACGTCATCGTCGACCGGCGCCCGCCGGTGGAAGGCGACGACGGCGAGGACTTCTGATTTTTTCGCTGATCAGACGGGATAAATGCCGAGAAAGCGCTGCAGGTATTCCGACAGCATCAGTGATGGCACGAGCAGCACCAGCGTGAGTACCCCAACCATCAGGCCTTGGCCGTAAAAGATCATCCTCAGGATGCGTGCAATCGCAAAGACCTGCGCAAGCATGAAGGCCAGCAGCAGCACCGAGACGAGGCCAACCAGCTGTGGCAGGAAGAAGACGAGCGCGAGCAACATCCCATTGACGTAGGACAGCGGCACGCCGAGCCAATTGACGCTGACGATAACAGGCCCAAAACGCTCGCCCTTCTTGAAGGCCAGCAGCAGCAAGCCTGCAAAGACCAGCGGCACGAACCAATTGGCGGCCTCGACGAGCCCGAGTCTGAAATAGAAGAGTGCGCCGACGTCGGTATGCGGCGGCATCGTTTGCAGGAAGGCCTGGCGCCACCATAGCCACGAGATGCCCATTGGCGGCAGGCACCAGAAGATCGCCCAGAACGAGCGGTTGACGCCGCGATCCGACATGTCGAGGAAGCGAAAGCCGCGCGGATCCATGCGGATCAGCAGCCAGATCCCGGCAAGATAGTACTGAACTTCCCTAAAGCCCGGCATTAGCGAACCAGCGCTCGATGAAGGTTTCATAGATTACCGTGAGTCGCTCGAGGTCGGAAATTGCGACGCGTTCATCGACCATGTGCATCGTCTGGCCGACAAGGCCGAACTCGACGACCGGGCAGTAATCCTTGATGAAGCGGGCGTCCGACGTGCCGCCCGTCGTGGAGAGCTTCGGGGACTGGCCGGTGAGGCTTTCGACGGCCGAAGACAGCGAGGCGATCAGCGCGTTGTTGCGGGTCAGGAAGACGTGGCTCGGGCGCTCGGCCCAGACGATATCGTATTTGAGCGGCGCACGGCCGGGGCGCAGCACGCCTTCCGCTGCCGCGGCATCGAGGCGGCGCAGGATCTCCTGTTGTAGGCTCGCGGCGGTCCACGTGTCGTTGAAGCGAATGTTGAAGCTCGCCGTTGCCTTGGCGGGTACGACGTTCGTCGCCGGATTGCCGACGTCGATGGTCGTCACTTCCAGGTTGGACGGCTGGAAATTGTCGGTGCCAGCGTCGAAAGGTGGGTCCATCAGCGCTTGCGTGAGTTGCAGGATGCCGCGCACCGCATTGTCGGCAAGATGCGGGTAAGCGGCATGGCCCTGGACGCCATGCACGGTGATTTTGCCGGAGAGCGAGCCACGGCGGCCGATCTTGATCATGTCGCCGAGCTTGTCCGGATTGGTCGGCTCGCCGACGAGGCAGGCATCCCAGCGCTCGCCGCGCTCGGCCGCCCATTGCAGCAGCTTGATCGTGCCGTTGATCGCCGGGCCCTCCTCATCGCCGGTGATCAGGAACGAGACCGAGCCCTTCGGTGCGCCATGCTTTTCGATATAGCGGGCAATGGCCGCGACAAAGCAGGCGACCCCGCCCTTCATGTCGACAGCGCCGCGTCCGAAGAGTTCGCCGTCCGCAATCTCGGCGGCGAAGGGCGGATGCGTCCAGGCGGCTTCGTCGCCAACCGGCACGACGTCGGTATGCCCGGCAAAAATCAGGTGCGGGCCTTCGCCGCCGAGCCGCGCATAGAGGTTCTCGATATCGGGCGTTCCCGGCTCGGTCGCCTTCACCTTATCCACCTTGAAGCCAAGCGGCGACAGCATTGCCTCGAGCGCCGAAAGCGCGCCGCCTTCAGCGGGCGTGACGGACGGGCAGCGAATCAGAGTCTGAAGATTGGCAACGGGATCGGTAGCGGTCATGGGAGTGGAACTATCCAGCGGTAGTGGCAAAGAAAAGGCAAGGCGGCGGTACCGCCTTGTTGAAATGTGCCGTTCATTTTGCCGGATCAAGTCCGACCGTCAGCGTTTCGGAGGCACCCATCGTTTCAGACGAGATCGCCGGAACCTCAAGACTTGATCAGTCGCGAAGCAGTTCGTTGATGCCGGTCTTCGAGCGGGTCTTTTCGTCGACGCGCTTGACGATGACGGCGCAGTAGAGGTGCGGCGCCGGCTGGCCGTTGGCCATGGTGGCATTGCCCGACGGCATCGAGCCTGCAACGACGACGGAGTAGGGCGGCACTTCGCCGTACATCACTTCGCCGGTGGCGCGATCGACGATCTTGGTCGACTTGCCGATATAAACGCCCATGCCGAGGACCGAGCCCTCGCGGATGATGCAGCCTTCGACGACTTCCGAACGCGCGCCGATGAAGCAGTTGTCCTCGATGATCGTTGGGCCGGCCTGCATCGGCTCAAGAACGCCGCCAATGCCGACGCCGCCCGAGAGGTGCACATGCTTGCCGATCTGAGCGCAGGAACCGACGGTCGCCCAGGTATCGACCATCGTGCCTTCGTCGACGAAGGCGCCGAGGTTGACGAAGGACGGCATCAGCACGACGTTCTTGGCGATGTAGGCGGAGCGACGCACGACGCAGTTCGGCACGGCGCGGAAGCCGGCAGCGCGATACTGGTTTTCACCCCAGCCTTCGAACTTGGATGGCACCTTGTCCCACCAGGTCGAGTTGCCCGAACCGCCCTTGACGACTTCCATGTCGTTCAGGCGGAACGAGAGGAGGACGGCCTTCTTCAGCCACTGATTGACCTTCCAGACGCCGTCGTTGCCACGCTCGGCAACGCGTGCCTTGCCGCCATCGAGGAGTTCGAGCGCTGTTTCGACGGCGTCGCGGACTTCGCCCTTCGTCGACGTATTCACATTGTCGCGGTTGTCGAAGGCGGCTTCGATGGTCTTTTCGAGGGAGGAAAGGTCGCTGGCGCTCATGGGAATTCCTTAAACTTCGATCTTTATCGTTGGAGACCGAAGCCTCCGGAATTGTGATTGGCAGGGTGCGATCTGCTCTATCGCATGAACGGGTAAAATGGAATGATTTTTCCCGCGGCGTTTCAACGCCTCGGGACGACATACCGGCTCTGAAAGCCGGCGGTATTGAAAGGCATTAGGCATGGCAAAGGCACGAAACGGCAGACTGCGGCGCAAGGATGGCGTATGGGCCCCCCTCAAGACGAGTGCGGTCGACAAGCATCGCGCCGAGTCCGTCCCAAAGACGCCGCAGACCCTGTCACCGGCCTATCGTCTTGCCTATGTCGACGAGGATTTTTTGTGCCGCGAGGAGTTGCGGCCGATCCGGCTGCAGCTCGAACTGCTGAAGGTGGAGATGTTGCTCGCCGAGCGCGGCATCAAGTCAACGGTGGTGATGTTTGGTGGCGCCCGTATTCCTGCTCCCGGCCAGAGCGCATGGGCGGCGCGCAACGAGGTGCAGCGGGCCAATCTCGAGGCCGCGTCCGTCTACTACGACGAGGCACGCAAGTTTGCGCGGCTCTGCTCGAAGTATTCGGCGAGCTTCGATTTCCACGAATACGTTATTGTCACCGGTGGCGGGCCTGGTGTCATGGAGGCCGGCAATCGTGGTGCCGCCGATGAAGGCGCGCCGTCGATCGGTCTCAATATCGTTTTGCCGCACGAGCAGGCGCCGAACGTCTACGTCACGCCGGAGCTCAGCTTCAACTTTCACTACTTCGCCATCCGCAAGATGCACTTCATGGTGCGCGCCAAGGCGATTGCGGTCTTTCCCGGTGGTTTCGGCACGCTGGACGAATTCTTTGAGTGCCTGACGCTGATTCAGACAGGCCGCATGGAGAAGATGCCGCTCATCCTGTTCGGAGAGAAGTTCTGGCGCAGCATCATCAATTTCGAGGCACTGGCCGAGTTCGGCACGATCGCGCCTGACGATGTCGATCTGATCAGCTTCGTCGACACCGCGGATGCCGCCTGGAAGATTATCGAGGACTTCTACGAACACCACGAATAGAAAGGCCCGCCAGAACGACGGGCCTTGCGATCGATCGGTAAGTCCAAACTTACGGAAATGGACGATCCGGCATATCGTCGAGCGAGATTACCCCGTCCTTATTGCGATCCATCCAGGTGAAGAACTTGTCGAAGGCGGCTTCGGCTTCCTGCTTGGAAATCTGGCCGTTCTCGTCGGTATCGAAGCGCTGCATCATCATCATCATGCCTCGCATCATTCCGCCACGCATGCCGCGGCCTTCAGGGGTGGCCTGCGGTGGTGCTGGCTGGGCGCTGTCGGCATCGGCCGGCGGTGCCATCGGCATTGCATCGTCATCCGCGGTATCATCCGCAGGCGCCTTCATCTTGGCCATCATGGCTTCGCGGTGCTTGCGGATTTCCCCTGGCGTCAGCGAGCCGTCCTTGTCGGTGTCGATCGCGACGAAGATTGCCTCCATGCCGTCCTTGGCTTCCTGCTTGGAGATCTGGCCGTCCTTGTTGGTGTCGAACTGCTTCAGCATGCGAACGAAGATGACTTCGCGGATCGCGCCCATGCGCGGGCCCATCATCATGCCCATGCTGTGCTGCGGGCGAGGCCGATGAGGCTTCTTGTCGTGAGATGCTGCAAAACTGGTGCCTGCGGCACCAACGATCAAGACGGAGGAGAGTGCGGCCAGTATCAGCTTGTTCCGAGACATTTCAGCTCCTTTCAATATGCAATCGCAATCGGATTACAGATGAGAGGGTAGGGCTGGTGTGGCAAAACGCCCAATTAAAGATCGGTAAGCTGGATAAAACTTTCGTAACCTAACCGGTAATCTTCGCAAGAAAATCAGTGAGATCGTCGGTCACGAAGTCGATATGATCGTCCTCGCCGCTGGTCTTTTCCCACCATTCGACAACCGTGTCTTCGAGATTGTTTGGCACCAGCAACACTGTCTGCATGCCAAGGGTCTTTGGAACCTTGAGATTGCGCGGCAGGTCTTCGAACATCGCCGCCTTGCCGGTCTCCACCCGCTTCAACGCTGCGAACTTGTCGTAGGTCGCCTGCGCCGGCTTCGGCACGAAGTCCGCCGCCACGATGTCGAAGATGTCATCGAAATGCTCGAGGATGCCCAGCGCGCCCGCCGCCATCTCGGCATGCTTGACGCTTCCATTGGTGAAGATGAACTTCCGACCCGGCAGGGCCTTGATGGCCGCGCCCAGTTCGGGCTGCGCCGTCAGGCTGGAATAATCGATCGCATGCGCCTTCTCGAGGAAGTCGTTCGGATCGACACCGTGGTGGATCATCAGTCCCTGCAGCGTCGTGCCATGATCGTGATAATATTGCTTCTGCAGCTTGCGCGCCTCGTCCCGCTCCATCTGCAGCAAAGTCGAGACGTAGGCCGTCATGTTCTTGTCGATCTGCGCGAACAGGTTGACGTGATGCGGGTAGAGCGTGTTGTCGAGGTCGAAAACCCACTCGGTCACATGCGAGAAGTCCGCCTTGGTCGGCGTGCGATCTATCTTGGTCATGGGGGCGTTATGGCACGGCTTGCCGCGCAAGGAAATCGGCAAGAAAAAATAGACGCCCGATTTGCGGCGGACGCGGCATGCAAGGGATGTTAGAACGCCTCATGCTCTTCGATCTGCCCAATGACGATGCGCTCTACGACGCGCTGATTGCCCGAAGCCCTGCCTATGAGGGCCGCGCTTACGTTTGCGTCAAGACAACCGGCATTTTCTGCCGGCTGACCTGCCCGGCTCGCAAGCCGAAGCGAGAAAATACCCTCTTCTACGATTCCATCGCCACCTGCATGCAATCCGGATTTCGGCCGTGCCAGCGGTGCCGGCCATTGGAAGAGGCGGACAGGGAGCCGATTGTTGACGAACTCCTCGAGGCACTCGACAACAATCCGGCAGCGCGATGGACGGAGGACGATCTTATCGCGCGCGGCTACGACCCCTCGACCGTGCGGCGGGCTTTCAAGCGATCAACAGGCGTGACGTTCCTCGATATCGCCCGCTATCGCCGTCTTGGTGAGGCGGAGAAGCAACTGGCGAATGGCGCTCGTGTCATCGATGCTCAGATTGAGGCTGGGTATGAGTCCGGCAGCGGCTTTCGCGCCGCATTCCAGCGGCTGATCGGCAAGGCGCCTGTCATGTCGCAGAAGCGTGATCTCCTGTTTGCCGATTGGTTCGAAACGCCTCTCGGGCCCATGGTGGCGGTCGCGGACCAGACACATCTGCATCTCCTTGAATTCCACGACCGCAAGGCGCTGCCGGCCGAACTGGATAAGCTGCAGCGCAAGACGCGCTCCTCGGTTGCGGCCGGCCGCACACCTGCGATCGATCAGATCGATACTGAGGTGAAGGACTATTTCGATGGCCGGTCTGCTGCGTTCCGGACGCCGCTTGCGCTGGGCTTCGGCACAGCCTTCGAACGTCAGGTCTGGTCGAAGCTGATGGAGATACCCGTCGGCGAGACACGCGCTTATGGTGATATTGCGCGTGACATGGAGAACCCGCAGATGGTGCGGGCCGTCGGGCGCGCCAATGGCGCGAACCAGATGGCAATCGTCATCCCGTGCCATCGCCTGATTGGCGCCGACGGATCTCTGACCGGCTACGGCGGCGGGCTCTGGCGCAAGCAATGGCTTTTGCGGCACGAAGATGAGATGAAGACCAAGGGATTGTTTGTGGAGGAGATCCAATGAATCAGGCCGAGAAGGCAAAGGCATTCGGTGCGCTGCATCAGAAGGGCAACCCTGTCGTCCTTTACAACATATGGGACGCCGGAACGGCGAAGGCCGTGACCGAGGCCGGCGCCAAGGCTCTTGCGACGGGAAGCTGGTCAGTCGCCGCCGCGCAGGGTTATGGGGATGGTGAAAAGATTCCGCTCGAAGCGCTGGTTGCCACCACGCGGTCGATCACCACGGTGAATGACCTGCCGCTCTCGGTCGATTTCGAGGGCGCCTATTCGACGGAACCGGCCGGTGCCGCCGCCAATGTCGAAAAGCTGATCGACGCCGGCGCCATCGGCATCAATTTCGAAGATCAGGTGGTCGGCGGTGAAGGCTTGCACCCGGTTGAGAAGCAGGCCGCCCGCATCCGCGCCATTCGCGAGATGGCGGATCGCCGTGGCATTACCTTCTTCATCAACGCCCGCACCGATCTGTTTCTGCGCGAAGGTGATCTCTCAAAGCACGCAGGACTGGTCGATGCAGCGATCGAGCGTGGCAAGGCTTACGCCGCTGCCGGTGCCAACGGCTTCTTCGTGCCTTGGCTAATCGATGAGGGCCTGATCGAGAAAATCTCAACCGCCTCGGACTTGCCGGTCAACATCATGATGCGACCGGGCGCTCCCGATGTTAAGACGCTGGCGAGGCTTGGCGTCAGCCGCGTCAGCTATGGGCCAGGACCCTATCGGATGATGATGGAGAAGCTGAAAGAGGCAGCCACGGCGGTCTATGCCGCCGCAGGCTAAAGCACAACTCCCGGAAAAGCGCAGAGCCGCGGCTCAGGGAACGATCAGCGTTCCCGCGCCGTGCTCGGTGAAGATCTCGAGCAGCACGGAATGCGCGGTCTTGCCGTTCAGGATGACGACACCCTGGACGCCGGCCTTGATCGCATCGATGCAGGTCTCGACCTTCGGGATCATGCCGCCGGAGATCGTGCCGTCGGCGATCAGCGCGTGCGCCTGGGCAACGGACAGTTCCTTGATCAGATTGCCCTGCTTGTCGAGAACACCGGGGACGTCCGTCAGGAAGAGCAGACGGGTTGCACTCAGCGCCCCGGCGATCGCGCCGGCAAAAGTGTCGGCGTTGATGTTGTAGGTTGCGCCGTCGCGGCCGGGCGCGACCGGTGCGATGACCGGGATCATCTCGGAGCGGGCAAGCAGATCAAGCAGCGTGCGGTCGACTTCGACCACCTCGCCGACGAAGCCGAGGTCGAGCACGCGCTCGATGTTCGAGTCCGGATCCTTGACCTTCTTCTGCGCCTTTTCGGCAAAGACCATGTTGCCGTCCTTGCCGCAAAGGCCGATCGCCCATTCGCCCGTCTGGTTGATGAGCGCGACGATCTCCTTGTTGATCGAGCCGGCGAGAACCATTTCGACGATCTCGACCGTCTTGGCGTCGGTGACGCGCAGGCCGCCCTCGAACTTCGATTCGATGCCCATCTTCGTCAGCATCGCGCCGATCTGCGGGCCGCCGCCGTGGACGACAATCGGATTGACGCCCGACTGCTTCAGCAGCGCGATGTCGCTCGCGAAGGCCTTGCCCAGCTCGGGATTGCCCATGGCATGGCCGCCGTACTTCACGACGATCGTCTTGTTTTCGTAACGCTGCATGAAGGGCAGGGCCTGCGCTAGGAGGCGTGCCTGGGTTTCGCTTTCGGACTGGTTCATGGGATACCCCGTGGAATTGATCGCGGCCTTTTATCTCAAGTTTTTGACAGATGGAATAATCCAGAGGCCAATAGTTTGCCGTATGTGCTGGCAACCGCGCTCGAGAAGATCGGCGCTTTGGCTAGAGGCATGGGATGACCAGCGACGAAATCGCACATTTGATAAGCCTCGTTGCGATCGGGGACCGCAAGGCATTCGCTGTGCTCTATCGCGAGACGAGCCCGAAACTCCTTTCCATCTGCCTGCGTATCTTGAGAGACAGAACGGACGCCGAGGAGGCGACCCAGGAGGTCTACGTCAAGATCTGGCAACGCGCCGGCGTTTTTGCTGCCGGATCGGGGGCACCGTCTTCCTGGCTCGCTGCAATTGCGCGTAACCAGGCAATCGACATCATGCGCGCGCGCAAGCCAATCGCCGACGAACTGGACAGTGCATACGACCTCGCGGATGACGATCCTTCGCCCGAGATACAGACTGTGATCAAGGATGAGGGAAGGCGGATTGACACCTGCATGGAAGAGTTGGAAGCTGATCGGGCAACGGCGGTGAAGAAAGCTTACGTCGAAGGGCAGAGCTATCAGGAACTGGCCGATCAGTTTGGCGTCCCCTTGAACACGATGCGCACATGGCTGCGTCGCAGCCTCTTGAAACTGAGAGAGTGCATGGAACGATGACATCGCCGGATCAGAGCAAGGGAGGCCGCTCCCGCGACGAGGTACTCGCCGGTGAGTATGTTCTTGGTGTTCTTTCCTTCAAGGATCGGCGGGTTGTGGAAGAGCGGATGCGCCGCGACAGGCAGTTCGCAGCCATCGTCAGCCGCTGGGAGACCAACCTTTCCGCTTTCAACGACGATTACGACGTCGTCAGCCCCGGTCAGGAAACGTTCAAGCAGATCGAAGCACGTTTGTTCGGTGAGCCGGAAGCTGTCGCGGTGCCGTCGCGCGGTCTATGGAGCTCTATCGTTTTCTGGCGTTGTCTTGCGCTCGTCTCGCTGCTGATCACGGCGGGTGCACTGACAATCGCGACCGTCGCGGTCACGCCGCCTCAAACACCGGCACCGCTCGTCGCCGAGCTGACCGCTGCCAACAGCCAGGTCAACCTGCTCGCCTCCTATGAGCGGCAGAGCGGAAGGCTGAGGATCGTGCCCGTAGCTATTGGCAAGCCGCAGGAGAAGTCACTGGAGCTTTGGCTCGTTCCGGCAACCGGCACACCAAGGTCGCTTGGCGTGTTTCCTTCGGATCAGACCGGCGAGCTGGTCATACCGGTTGATATGCGCGGCAACATAGGCGAGGGCGCGTCCCTTGCCGTCAGCCTCGAGCCCTTTGGCGGCTCTCCGACAGGCCAGGCCACGGGCCCGATCGTGGCGAGCGGCACGACGCACCGCCGCTAACACTTTTTTTCGGCACACCTGCGTTCGCGCTGAAACTCTTCCTGCGAGCCTTCCGTAGCTCCTCATGTCCGCAAGGGAATGCCGGCATTCGGCCGGTCTCATAAGCGGATGCTAGAGGAGAACCGTCATGATGAAGTCCACCCTGCGCTTGAGTGCGCTTGCCGTTGCCGTTTCCACATTTGCTTTCGTCGCTGAGGCCAAGAATCCGATTGTTGGTGGTGCTGCGATGTATCCGACGAAAGACATCGTGCAGAATGCGATGAACTCGAAGGATCACACGACGCTGGTTGCTGCCGTCAAGGCTGCCGGTCTCGTGTCGACACTGGAAAGCAAGGGACCCTTCACCGTATTCGCTCCCACCAATCAGGCCTTTGCCGAATTGCCCGCCGGCACGGTCGACACGCTGCTGAAGCCTGAAAACAAGGCAACGCTGACCAAGGTTCTGACTTGCCATGTCGTCGCGGCCGATGCGATGGCCAGGACCGTTGCCAAGATGATCAAGGCCGACGGCGGCGAACACGACATCAAGACCGTCGGCGGCTGCGTGCTGAAGGCCAAGGAAAGCAGGGGCAAGATCACGATCACCGATGAAAACGGCGACGTCGCCCACGTCACGATAGCCGATGTGAAGCAATCCAACGGCGTCATTCACGTCGTTGACAAGGTTCTGCTGCCGAAGATGTAAATTAGTTCAGGCGGTCAATAGAAGGCGCCCCGTTCCACTGGGGCGTCTTCTTTCATTTCCAGTTGGCGATACCGACCGTTTGCGCGATTGCCTCGCGCAGGTCATCGAGACCCTCGCTCTTTTCCGAGGACGTGGCGATGATGGCCGGATAGGCGGCGGGCCGCTTCTTGATCTTTTCCGCGGTCTCCGCGAGCAACTTGGTCACAGCCGGTGGTTTGATCTTGTCGGTCTTGGTCAGAACGATCTGGTATGAGACGGCAGCCTTATCCAGTAGATCCAGCACCTCATCGTCGTTCTTCTTCACTCCGTGGCGGCTGTCGATCAACACGTAGACGCGCTTCAACGTCGCGCGGCCGCGCAGGTAATCGAAGACGAGCTTCGTCCAGGCGTCGACCTGGTCTTTCGGCGCCTGCGCGTAGCCGTAGCCCGGCATGTCGACTAGAGCCATCGGCGGAAGGTCGCCGCTTTCGCCCGAATAGCCTTCCGGCACGAAGTAGTTGAGCTCCTGCGTCCGGCCTGGCGTATTGGAGGTGCGCGCCAGCCCCTTGTGACTGACGAGCGCGTTGATCAAAGAAGACTTGCCAACGTTCGAACGGCCGGCAAAAGCCACTTCCAGCGGTCCTTCCGGCGGCAGGAATTTCAGGGAGGGAACACCGCGGATAAAGGTCCAGGGGCGCCCGAACAGCGGCTTGTCGTTCTTATTGTCGGTCATTCGGCCTTTTCCAGCAAAATCCAGTGTGCCTATGGCATTCAGGTTCCAGGCGATTTTGTCAACCGCACAGTCGTCGGACACCCCGGCGGGGTACAAATGAAAAGCCCCGCCGGAGCGGGGCTTTCGTCATTTCTCTGTCGGAGCCGGCTTTCGTTTGAAGAGCCCCTTCAGATTGTCGAAGAGCTCGATCTTCACGCCATGGCGGCGCATGATCACGCCCTGCTGGATGACCGAAAGCGTGTTGTTCCAGGCCCAGTAGATGACCAGGCCAGCCGGGAAGCTTGCCAGCATGAAGGTGAAGACCAGCGGCATCCAGTTGAAGATCATCGCCTGTGTCGGATCCGGCGGGGTCGGGTTCATGCGCATCTGCAGGAACATCGTCACACCCATGATCAGCGGCCAGACGCCGAGATGCAGGAAGGTCGGAGCGGCAAACGGCAACAGGCCGAAAAGGTTGATGAACGAGGTCGGATCGGGCGCCGAAAGGTCCTGGATCCAGCCGAAGAACGGCGCGTGGCGCATCTCGATGGTGATGTAGATCACCTTGTAGAGCGAGAAGAAGATCGGGATCTGCAGCGCGATTGGCCAGCAACCGGCGATCGGATTGATCTTCTCTTCCTTGTAGAGCGCCATCGTCGCCTGTTGCAGGCCCATGCGGTCGTCGCCGAACTTGGCCTTCAGCTCTTCCATCTTCGGCTGAACACGCTTCATGTTCGCCATCGAAGCGTACTGCTTGCTGGCGAGCGGGAAGAACAGCGCCTTGACGACGATGGTGGTCAGCAGGATCGCGACGCCGAAGTTGCCGAAGTAATGGAAGAAGAAGTCCATCAGCCTGAACATCGGCTTCGTCAGGAAGTAGAACCAGCCCCAGTCGATCAGGCGATCGAAGCGAGGGATCTGATACGTATCCTTGTAGTTGTCGATGACAGGAACGACCTTGGCGCCGGCAAAAATCAGGTTCTTGAGCTCAGTCGACTGGCCGGGCGCGACGGTGACCGCATTCTGCTTGTAGTCCGCCTGGAAACGCGGTTGTCCGTCCGTGAAATGGCTGAAGCGGGCGTCGAAGGGGGTCTGCTGCGGCGGGATGAGCGTCGCTGCCCAATATTTGTCGGTGATCCCGAGCCAGCCGCCGGTTGCGTTCGCCATATTGACGGCTTCTTTTTCAACGGCGGTATACTTGCTTTCGACAAGTCCATCTTCGCCGATAACACCGATGAAACCTTCATGCAGAACATAGGTGGAGGCGACAGCCGGCTTGTTGTAGCGCGTGATGCGCCCGTAGCCGGAAAGCGCGACCGGAGCCTGACCGGCATTGGTGATCTTGTCCGTGACCGTGAACATGTAGTTCTCGTCAACGGAAATGGTGCGCGCGAAGGTGACGCCCTTGTCATTGGTGTAAGTAAGCGTGACCGGGGTCTTTTCGGTCAGCTTTGCGTCAGCCGGCGCTGTCCACACCGTCGAGGGACCCGGCACGCTGCCGGTCGCGTCGCCACCGATATAGCCGAGTTCGGCAAAGTACCCGTCCTTCGTTTCGGAGGGGCTGAGCAGGGTGATGATCGGGCTGCTGTCGTCGACTGTCTCGTGGTAGCGCTTGAGCCGGAGGTCGTCCAGACGGGCGCCGACAAGGTTGATCGAACCGGAAAGTGCCTGCGTATCGATCGTGATGCGCGGGTTCTTCGCAAGAGCATCTGCAATCGACGCCACCGCCGGAACCTGGTCGGTGGGAGCCGCCCCGTTCGGCTGCGCCGTCGTTGCGCCGCCGGGCGCAGGCGTCTGCACTTGCTCGGTGTGTTGCTGTGCCTTCTGGGCAAGCTCCGCCTTGCGCTGAGCCTCGATGCGCGGATTCATATAGAGGAACTGCCAGCCGAGAACGATCAGCACTGAGAGAGCGATCGCAATGAAATAATTGCGGTTGTTTTGCATCATACGTTCCTGGGGCGGCCGTCTCCGGACCGCTTGTGTTTCGGCTTGGTCTCGACGCGAGTTTTGAGCTCTGCGGCTAATTCTTTGAAGGATGCTTTCAGCACGTCCCTTCGCGCGACAACCACATAGTCGTGTCCGGGCTGCATTGCAAACCCTGCATGAAGTCGCACCGCCTCTTTCAGGCGCCGCCGCATGCGGTTTCGTTCGACCGCGTTGCCGTGTTTCTTGGTGACGGTGAAGCCGACGCGGGCTTCGGTCTCCGGCTCCTTCCGGTCGAGCACCTCAAGCAGGAAGAAACCGCCTTTTCGTTTTTCGCCCTGGCGGACAGCAAGAAACTGCGGGCGGCTTTTCAGCCGCCCGGCAGTCATTTTCTTGTTATTGGTCGTCAATTCGCCCGCCATCTCTTATCGGGCAATTCGGCCTTAGGCCGAAAGACGCTTGCGACCGCGTGCGCGGCGAGCAACGATGACCTTACGGCCGCCCTTGGTGGCCATACGTGCACGGAAACCGTGGCGGCGCTTGCGGACAAGCTTGGATGGTTGGTAGGTACGCTTCATTTATTTAAACACCGCGGAGTGCGGCCCTTCTTGAATTTGCATATTGCAAGGAGCGTTGTTTTTCGAACGGGCGAGGCTAACGAAAGCCTTATATGACCGGACGTGCGGCGGCTTATACGGATGAAGGCCCCCAAAGTCAATTATCGCCGGGAATTTCCGAGTTTGCGCCCGGAGTACAAGATTTAGTGAAGCGCATTAATCATTGTGACAAGCAGTGAGCCATGCGCTGGCGTAATATTTTTCTCAAGTTTCAACTACAGCACGCATCCTGCCCAGCGTCTAACGCTTCTGCGCGCAAAAAGCGAAGCGGCGGCGATTAAGTACGGGTAATTTTTTGTAGTGCTGCAGCCAAACACCCGAAATCTAACGTTAATTTATTTGGGCCAATTTTAGCTATCGGCCGGAATGCTTTCCCGGCTTGTCATCAGTCTTTGGGGGGCTTTTCCTTTGAAAATTCGAGGTAAGATCAATCTGCTTGTTTCCGCCATGTGTGGCGTTGCATTGCTGATCGGGGCGACGGCGCTTTGGGCCGTGCATCAATACGATACTAATCTGTCGGCTTACGAAGACGCATCTGATCGCGCCTACGCCGGTGAGCGCCTTAACCGTTTTGTGACGGCGACGGTCATGGAAGCACGCGGAATTTACAGTGCGCCCACGACGAAGGAGGCTGCTACCTTCGCCAAGGGACTGCTTGCGAACCTCGACCAGATCGACAATGTGATCGCCTCCTGGACCCCGCTCGTTCCCGAAAGTCAGAAGGGTGCTTTTGCCAAGCTGGTTGAACGTGCCAAGGAATTCCGGACATTCCGCACCGAAACAGCGCGTCTCGGCACGGAAGTGAGCCCGCAGGCTGCCAGCGAGCAAGGCAACAACGATGCCAACCGCGCCAACCGCAAAGCCTTCCAGGCCGAAATCGACGCTGTCGTGGCCACCGACAAGGCGACGCTGGACGCTGTCAATGCTCTCGTCGAAAGCTCGCGCACCTCAATCTTGTGGCTCGTGATCGCGATCAGTGTTGTCGGCGTCACGGCTGGCATCGGCATGGGCTTCTACATCGGCACGATCCAGCTTAGCCGTCCGATCAACAAGGTTACCCAGGCGATCAAGGAAGTGGCTGACGGCAATTTTGATGCCGACGTGCCGTTTGCCGGCCGTCAGGATGAAATCGGTGAGATGGCTGCGGCCGTTGCCGTCTTCAAGGAAAACGGTCTCGCCGTCCGCCGCATGAACGCGCAGGAGGCCGCCATGCGTGCCAAGAGCGACGATCTGCAGTCCAGCATGTCCGTGGTCGTCGCTTCCGCAGCTGCCGGCGACTTCAGCCGCCGCATCGAAAAGGACTATGGTGACGAGAACCTCAACCAGTTCGCCACCAACATCAACCAGCTGCTCTCGAGTATCGATGCCGGTGTCGGCGAAACACGCCGCGTAATTGCAAGCCTGGCGGAAGGCGACCTGACGCAGACGATGCGCGGCAGCTTCCACGGCGCCTTCGCCGAACTGCAGCAGAACGTCAACAGCACCTTCGCCACCCTTCAGACGACCATACGCGAAGTCCGCGAAACGGCAGAAGGCTTCCACGGAAACACCAACGAGCTGCGCGCCGCAAGCGACGACCTCTCAAAGCGCACCGAGCAGCAGGCAGCGGCTCTCGAGGAAACCTCGGCAGCCCTCGATGAGATCACGGCCGTGGTCAACAATTCGACAGAGCGCGCGCAGGAGGCCAGCGTCATGGTGTCCGAGGCCAAGGACGATGCCGGCAAATCGGGCGTTGTCGTCCGCAATGCCGTCGACGCCATGGGCCGCATCGAGCAGGCCTCGCGCGAAATCAGCCAGATCATCAACGTCATCGACGAGATCGCCTTCCAGACGAACCTGCTCGCCCTCAATGCCGGTGTCGAAGCCGCGCGTGCCGGCGAGGCGGGCAAGGGCTTTGCCGTCGTCGCCCAGGAGGTCCGCGAACTGGCGCAGCGCTCGGCAACCGCCGCAAAGGACATCAAGGGCCTGATCACCAAGTCGGGGGACGAAGTCCAGGTCGGCGTGAAGCTCGTTCAGGCCACCGGCGAGGCGCTGTCCCAGATCGAAAGCCGCGTCAACGCGATCAACGACCATATTCACTCGATCGCGACTGCCGCGAAGGAGCAGTCGACCGGCCTCAAGGAGGTCAACACGGCCATCAACCAGATGGACCAGGTGACGCAACAGAACGCCGCCATGGTCGAGGAAACCTCCGCGGCAACGCACAAGCTCTCCGGCGAAGCCGACGGCCTCGTCCGCCTCATCTCGCGCTTCAAGGTTTCGAACGTGCCGGCCTCGGCTCCTGTCGCCGTTGCGCGCCAACAGGAGCATCGTCCGGTGGCCTCACCAGCGCGCCGCGCCATGGGGACCGTCGCACGCGCATTCGCCGGCAATGTCGCCGTCGCCGAGCAGAATTGGGAAGAGTTCTGATCAGCCCTCTTCCTCTTTCGACCGATCGGAAACGCCGCCTCGGGGCGGCGTTTCCTTTTGTCGCAAGCGGCGTTGCTCTCAAAGATTTGAAAGCGGACCGTCATCGGCTAATATAGAAGTCGCGAAGGGCGCCTGGCGCCGAGCGGACGAAAGACGATGCAAGCCAACGATCAAGGCGAGAATCTTCCCCAGAGCGGTGCTGCAGGGAACGAGACCAACAGGGCGGAGCACCGCCCGTCCGGAAAGTTCGGCGGGCTTTCCGGCAAGCTGCTGTGGCTGACGGTTGTCTGCATCATGCTGGCCGAGGTTCTGATCTTCTTCCCCTCGGTTGCCAGTATGCGTCTGCGCTGGCTGGATGAGCGGTTGAACGCCGCGGCCGCGGCCGCGATCGTTATCGATGGCCTGCAGCCGGTGGAGTTGCCGCGCGCCTTACAGAAGGAAACTTTGGAGGCGACCGGCACCAAGGCGATCGTCTTGCGGAAAGAGGGCACCTCGCGTCTGCTTGCGACGACGGATATGCCGACCTCCGTTGACGAACAGTATGATCTGACCGACGTGCCGCCGATGATCGCGATCCGCGATGCGCTCGATACGATGATTTTCGGCGGCAATCGCATGATCCGCGTCTATGGCCCGGTGCAGGACACCAATACCGGCGTGGAAGTGCTGATGAAGGACAAGCACCTCCGCAATGCGATGCTGGTCTATTCCCGCAACGTCTTTCTGTTGTCCATTCTGATTTCGATGTTCACCGCGACACTGGTTTTCTTCGCGATCAACCGGATCCTGATCCGGCCGATTCGCAAGCTGACGGGCAGCATGCAGCAATTCTCCTCCGATCCGGAAAATCCGCAGAACGTCTTTGTCGGCGATGGCGGGCGCGATGAGCTTGCGGTTGCCGGCCGACACCTGACCTCGATGCAGATGGAGCTGCAGAAGACGCTGAAGCAGCAGAAGAACCTTGCTGCCCTGGGGCTTGCCGTCTCCAAGATCAATCACGACATGCGCAACATCCTGGCCTCGGCGCAGCTGATGTCGGACCGCCTCGTGGACGTCGACGATCCTATGGTGAAGGCCTTCGCGCCAAAGCTGCTGCGCACGATCGACCGCGCTGTCGGCTATACGACCGAGGTCCTGTCCTATGGCCAGGCAAGCGAGGCCGCTCCGCGCAGGCGCCGCGTCCGGCTTTTCGACCTGACACAGGACGTCAAGGACATGCTCGCGGTCGATGCCCAGAGCGACATTGAATTCGTCGAACAGATGGCGGCCGACCTTGAGGTCGATGCAGACAGCGAGCAACTGTTCCGGGTTATCCACAATCTCTGCCGCAACGCCGTGCAGGCGTTGAGCGTGCCTGGCGCGGGGCGGGGACCGGATGGCATCAAGCGAATCACGGTTTCGGCCCAACGTGTCGGCAGCGTCGTCAGCATCATAGTCGACGACACTGGCCCCGGCATGCCGCAGAAAGCCAGACAGAATCTCTTCGCAGCCTTCCGCGGCTCAGCCCGCTCCGGCGGCACGGGCCTCGGCCTGGTAATCGCCCGCGAACTGGTGCTGGCCCACGGCGGCACGATCGCTCTTGTGGAAAAACCCTCGGTCGGAACGCAGTTCCGCATCGAAATTCCGGACCGCCCGGTATCCCTGGACGATTATCGCGGCCGAGCACTCCAAGAAAAGTGATGCATTTTTCGCATTTCAGCTCTGCACCACCAAAGTCGCGATTTTTTCAGAATGCCTATTGCAATCCCTCAAAGGACCCTTTAGAGAACCGCCCACGCAAGCGGTTTGACCGCTTCCGGCACGCACCCGTAGCTCAGCTGGATAGAGCACCAGACTACGAATCTGGGGGTCAGGAGTTCGAATCTCTTCGGGTGCGCCATCCCCATCATTAAGACGAAAATGCTGTGAAGCTGCGGCTTTGTTTCGACGAGAGCCTCTGCGTCTCGCCGTGTGGCAGCTAGCAAGGTGGACACGCCAAACCCTTGGCGTGCGCGCAAGAGCGTCGCAAATGCTTGTCCTGCGAAGACGAGCAAGGATCGCCTACACGGTGAACTATTCGGGATAGACCTCGGAGCCTTCAGGCGTTGGCTTGTTGAAAAGGATGAATACCAAGGGGTTGCCGGGCTCGGACATTGCATCGCTGCGTTGACCCGTTATCTCGCCAGCCACACCGCTTGTATACTCCGCAACCACCTCGCCGAAGCTGTTGCGCTGTATGGCCACCTTTTGCCCGGCTTCGACCTTGTCGTTCAGCTTGACCAGATGCTCGACGATCCCGCCCGCGGTGGCAAGAATCGGGAAGGCGCTGTTTCCGACAAAGACACTCACGTCCTTGCCTGTGCGTCCCATCGACCCGGCGACGATGCCGTAATGCTTGAGGACATTCATAGTGCCTTCCACGAACAGAGAGATCATGTCGAGGTCCAGCACCCGCGCAGCGCCGATCTCCGGCGTAAAGGCCGGAATTCCCACGTCGATGAACGCGTTATGCAGGACACCGGGATAGACATGGTTGTCGAAGATCTGGCCGACCGGATAGAGCTCCAGCATTGCCTTGACCTCGGGCAGATCCATGCCGCCAATATTAAACGCTGTCACTTCGAATCCGGTTGTTCCGGTGTGGAAGTCAATCGCGAAGTCGGCGTTCGGCCGCAGCAGCCGGTTGAACAGGAGCCCGGCGTGCCGGCTGGGCGCGGTGGCGCCGTTCTCATTCCCGGGCCACTCCCTGTTCATATCGATCAGATCAATGCCTCTGCCCTGATTGGGCCATCTGCGCTGCATGCTTTCGACGGCTGGGCGGGACACGTCCGTGACCGCCATCACCGTGCCCGACATTTCCGCCGGATCGAGCTGGTTCATCACCGTCTGGACTGTATGGATAGAACTCATTTCGTCGCCATGCACACCACTGACAAGGATGGCGCGCTTACCTGGCTTTGTTCCCTTGGCGACCACCACAGAGACATGCCAGTGCTGTCCGGTGGGCATTTCAACGCCCTGAAAATAGAGGGCATGCTTCTTGCCGGGCTCCAGGTCGTTGACGTCAAGCGCGCTGACGACTTTCTTCCCGTCGATGACGTCGCCGGTGTAGGCTGTTCCTGATGACGGATTGGTAGAGGGTGCCGCTGCTTGCTGGGCATTTGCAGCGCCAGCGTTGACGGCAAGGGCGGCGGATGCGCCGACCGTCGCGATGGATGCTACCAGGAAATGGCGGCGATCGAGGCCTTCTTTAGATTCGTCCGGCATGATGGAAGCCCTTTGTGGTTTGAAAAGTTACATTAGAACAACGGCATACACATCGACTGCAAAGGTCGCGCACGATTTCAAACTAGGGTGCGCTGCTGAACTCGCAAGGTTTGCGGGGCTCGCGATCTTGCGGCTTCACTCGGCAAGATCCGAAAGTAAGATGAAGCGGGCATGCCTGGACATCGACAGCGATAACAATCACGTGCCAGTTCTCAGTTTCATCTCGCCCGATGCTGCGTTCATGTCCCTCGAGTGCTACAGGCAACGTACTCACAAGATGTCGGATCCGATCCCGGCCAGTAGTCCTGGTGTGGCTCGCAATTTTGTCATGGGGAGGGTGTCGAGACGCTGCAGATCAAAGGGAATCGGATCGAAGAGCGCCACATTCCAAAATCGGTCACGCCCACAGTGCTCGCTGATCGGGCAAGCCTGCCTACGGCGAAATGTTGCCTTCTTGGCATGCGTCAAGCGCATTGCCTTGCCAGAGCAATCGAATCGCGAACGGTTCTTTAACCCGACCTTACGGCCGGTGACTGAAGCGGGCGATTTGCGCGTCCCTCATCAGGTTCCGGAAGCTGGGGCCGCTCATATGCACCAGCGTCGTGTGGTCGCCGCCCTCGAAATAGACGTCACTGGCATCGCCGAGGCTTTCGTCGAGGATCACAGGTACGTTGTAGGCCGATCCGATCGGTGGGACAGCGCCAATGTCGCAGTCGGCGAAGAGCGAGCAAACCTCATCTTCCGAGGCGAGGCCGAGGCGCCTGTCCATGACATCTTGCAACGTGCTGAGCTCGATCCGGTGCGTGCTGGGAACGACGGCCAGGACGTAGCCCATCTCGTGATGCACGACGACGGATTTCGCCAGCCGGCTGCCCGGAACATGCGCGGCTTGCGCCGATTGGCTGGTTGTCGCTGTGCGATGATGCGGGACGGTATCATAGGCGATACCCTCACCGTCGATATAATCCTGAAGTTTCCTTGCGATCGTCATCGTGGGCACCCCTTATATTGCGTGGGGAGGCATAACAGGCATTCTCCTCTCATCATCTGTGAAGTCAACGGCGAACGGGACCAGTCGGTCCGTTGGTCGCCGCCACGGGACGATGGCGGTCATCTGGGCTCTTCAGTGGTCAGCCCGCGTCGCAGGCGCGCCCGATGCGCCTGCCTAAGCAGAGGCTCTCAATTCGCCGCGCATGGCGAGTGCCTCGTTGGTCGAGAGCACGGAGGCGTAGGCGAAGGCGAGTGCCGCCATGAAGGCCGCATGCGCTTGCGCGGCAGGGACGAGCGTGCCGTTGAATTCGAGGTCGCGCGTTGCGCAAGCGTCATGGATGACCATCACCCGATAGCCGAAATCGTTGGCGGCCCGCGTCACGGCGTCGATGCACATGTGGCTCATGCTGCCGACGACCGTGACGTCCTCGATACCATGGCGGTCGAGTGTCGCTTTCAGATCCGTTTCACGGAACGAGTTGATATGGTTCTTGACGATGACGGACTCGCCGGGTCGGTTCAGCACCTTCGGATGAATCTGGGCGCCCTCTGAGCCGGCCATGAAAAAGGCGGCATTCTCGCTCGCCGACTCATGTCTGACGTGAACGACAAGATCGCCTGCATCTCGAGCAGCCGCGATGATCCGCGCCGCATTGTCGGCAGCCGCCTCGGCACCGCTCAACGGCCATTTGCCGTCCGGAAAATAGTCGTTCTGAATGTCGACGACGATGAGGGCTCGCTTGCTCATGTGCTTGTGTCCTTTCGGTTCTTCCGGGGGCGATCCCCGGCCGTTGATGGACAAACTATGTCTGAATCGGCATGGTGTGGATTGGCGAAATTGACATTATCGAGGCGAAAACTGACAAATGAGCCAAACCGACGCGCCGGCCGAGATCGGCATCCTGCTTTATCCGAACGTCCAACTCGCAGCCGTCCACGGTCTGACCGATCTCTTCCACCTGGCCAATCGGTTCGCAACTGCCCGGCAGCCGTCAGGAGGCCCCGCCCTGCGCGTCAGCCATTGGCAAGGGGCAGAAACCTCGGCAGCGGTCGAGCGCGTCTTCGATACGGCACCCGGCACTCCCGGATCGCCGGCCGTGCTCATCCTGCCGCCGAGCTTCGGCGACCCGATGACGTCAGAGCAAGCCGCTCCGCTGGCGCAATGGCTTCGTGCGCGGCATGCCGAGGGAACGACGCTGAGTTCCGTCTGCGTCGGCGCCTTCCTTCTTGCTGAAACGGGCCTTCTGGCGAACCGTTTGGCGACGACCCACTGGGTCTGCGCGGACGCGCTGGCTCAGCGCTTTCCCGAGGTGAGGGTCGACGCCGACAAGCTTATCATCGACGATGGCGACGTGATTACCGCGGGCGGCCTGATGGCCTGGACCGATCTCGGCCTCAAACTCGTCGACAGATTGTTGGGATCGACGATCATGCTCGAGACCGCGCGCTATCTTCTCGTCGATCCGCCGGGCAGGGAGCAGCGCTACTACAGCAATTTCTCGCCGCGTCTCAATCATGGCGACGAGCAGATCCTCAAGGTGCAGCACTGGCTGCACGCGAGTGGTGCGCGCCAAGTGACGCTTGCGGCGATGTCGGAGCGTGCCCGCCTGGAGGAGCGCACGTTCCTGCGTCGTTTCCGCAGGGCGACCGGCCTTCGCCCGACTGAGTATTGCCAGCATCTGCGGATCGGCAAGGCGCGCGAAATGCTGGAGTTTTCCAACCGCACGGTCGAGCAGATTGCGGGTGCGGCCGGCTACGAGGATCCGGGCGCGTTCCGAAAGGTGTTCCACAAGATCACGGGGCTATCGCCCGGAGACTACCGCAACCGCTTCGGATTGACCGGGCGGGCATGAAGGCTGCTGCAGAGCTGACGCGCTAGCTTGGCGCAATATTGCGACGCCATGGTGAACTTGGCGCTGCGTGCAGCGGTTCGTGGCGCATGGCCGGAGGGAATATGTTGAGGGGTATGGGGCGAGCGTTTGCGTTGTGCGTGGTGGTTGCGGCGCTTGCCGGTTGCGTCGACGCCAATGCGCCGACCCTCGTGCCCGTGGCCACGCCTTTCGATCCACCGCTCAATCCGCCGGGCATCGCGCATCACATCTGCGCCGCCGATGGCAATTTCATGTATCGCGAGGCGAAGAAGCAATACGAACTGCGCGTCGGAATGGCCGGCGCTCCGATCGATCCGGCCCAAGAGGAAGCGAATGCGACCGCTGCCGCGCACCGGCAGTATGTCGCGTGCCTGTCGAGCCAGGGATACCGAATCGCAAATAGATGAGTTTGCGGGCCTGCTGAGTTCCGAGGCCGGATCGCTTGATCCGCCATGCCACGATCGAGTGCGCGCTGTAAAGAATCAGGACCCACACATCACGCGCAGTCGCTGCCGATCACGAATGCAGGAACCCGCGTGTGATGGCGGAACTTTGCTACGGTAGAACGCATTTTTCTAAGGTAAATCCAGAAGGAGGATTTATCATGAAAATGTTCAGCTTCGCTTCCACTCTCTCGGCCGGAACTCTTCTCGCGCTGGCATCAATCACTCCCGTCGAGGCGGCACCTGTGCAGCAGGTTCCTCTCCCAAGTGCCTCGAACGTTGAGATGGTGCAGTACAATCAGCGGGCAGGTCACTTGAACGGCTATCGTGGCTCGCGCACCGAGCGCCCCGGCACCCGCCGCGGTCCGGATGGCTACTGGTATCCGCTGGCAGCCTTCGGTGTCGAGGGCGGTACGACCGGCTCGATCGGCACTCAACCGGCACGGCCGATGCAGCGGCAAACCTACTGTCAGAACACATTTGGCGGCACCAATGGCGATGGCAGCATGCCATGCGATAACGGCTATTGATGGGGTTGGGCCGAGGGAAAGGCGAGGCGAATTCTCGCCTTTCCGTCATCTTCTTCCTTCAACCTTTGGTGATGTTTTTCTGTGCTGGCGGGGTCTCCGGGCCAACCAGGAGATCTGCGGTGCCCCGAGATCGTTTCGGGACGGCGTTACCCGATTGCCGTCTCTCGCCGCCGCAGGCACAATCTCACGGCCGACGTTGTTTAAGAAAAATTGATCAGTCGATCAAATATGCCGCAAAAAGAGGCTGCAAGATTCGTGGAGCTATGCGGGCATTGCAATGCTGCATTGCGGTAATCTCCCTATTCCTGATCGAAACAATGGGCTATCTATTACCTCGAAGGCAGCGCACTCCTCCTCCCAGCGCTCCTTCATCGGACTGACAACACTCCTCCTCCCAGTTGTCAGTCAGGATCAAGAGCCCGGTGCACCTCCTCCCGCACCGGGCTCTTTTCTTTTTCGGTCCTTCCTGCAAATCATCAGCGCTGTGCCGGCCCAGTTTTTCGGAGCGGCGGTACGCTGGCTTAATGCCGTCAGCCGCAGTGTCGCCTGGAAGTTTTTCACCGGTGAAGATTCCCCGTAGGCAATCGACTGCGATCTGATATATCAGAACTGGCTGCAACGACACTCACACGCCTGCGGATAGGCGAGATCTGAACCAAGCTCATCGGCGAAATGCTGGATTGCTGCCGGAGGGTGTCGACAATATTGCCGGACAATATTCGCGTGATGGCGAGATCACGCGCTTGAGAGGAGTTGACGAATGAGATGGAAGCGCACGATCCAGCTTCTGGATGTCCACGCGGAAGGTGAAATCGGCAAGGTCGCGATCGGCGGTGTGCCGAAGATCCCCGGCAATACGGTCGCCGAACAGCTGAACTGGCTGAACACCGATCCGAAGGGCCAGGAACTGCGCCGCTTTCTCTGCCTCGAGCCGCGCGGCGCGCCGATCGGCTCCGTCAATCTGCTGTTGCCGCCGAAGCATCCGGCTGCCGATGCGGCCTTCATCATCCTGCAGCCTGACCAGGCGCATGCAAGCTCGGGCTCGAACTCGATCTGCGTCACCACCGCATTGCTGGAATCCGGCATCGTCGAGATGAAGGAGCCGGAAACCATCGTCACGCTGGAGACGGCCGCGGGCCTCGTCAAGGCGACGGCGACCTGCCGCGACGGGCGCTGCGAGAAGGTCAAGCTCACCATGGTTCCGTCCTTCGTGCATGAGCTCGACGTGGACGTCGACACCCCGCACTGGGGCAAGATCAAGGTCGATATCTGCTACGGCGGCATCTTCTACGCGCTGGTCGATGTCGGACAGATCAACCTGACGATCGAGAAGGGCAATGCCGCGGCGCTCGTGCAGGCCGGCATGGTGCTGAAGGAGCTGATCAACCGCAGCATCGAGGTTGTCCATCCGGAAATTCCAGCGATCTCGGGCGTTGCCTACGTCATGTTCCGCGACCTCGAGCCGGACGGCACCGTTCGTACCTGCACGACCATGTGGCCGGGGCGCGCCGACCGCTCGCCCTGCGGCACGGGCAATTCCGCCAACCTCGCAGCACGCCATGCGCGTGGCGAGGCAAAGGTCGGCGACATCTTCAAGTCGCGCTCGATCATTGGTTCGGAGTTCGAGGTCGGTCTGCTGGCGGAAACCGAAGTCGCCGGCCGTGCCGCGATCATTCCGACGATCGCCGGGCGTGGCTTTACCTTTGGTCTTTCGCAGGTCGCGCTCGATCCCTTCGATCCGCATCCGGGTGGCTTTGCCCTAACTGATGTCTGGGGGCCATTGGCAGGGGAAATCTGACGCTCAATAGGTAAAGGGGTCGACCTCTGCCTTTTCAACGGCGTGGTCGCCCGCCTGCTCTGGGTAGATGACGCCCTTCCGCAGGATGACGTTGGCGTAAAGTCGCGGTTCGCTTGTTTGGATGACGGCGTGAGCGGCCCGAACGCGATTGTAGAAGTCAGCCCCGACAAGCGGCACGACCTGCCGGTGTGGCTCGTGGCGGGCGCAGCAATCGATTATCTCTTCATGAACAGGGTCGAGCTTGTCGCGCTCGGCCTTCACGGTCGACCGGAAAATCGCATCCGGAACGAAGTCGTCGATCGGCAGGACGCTGAGAACGGCATCGAGCACGGGTACGATACCGTGGCCATCGAGGCGGATCAGCCGCCTTGCATGTTCGACACCGGGATAGTTGCCGTCAACGATGGCGATTTCGTCGCCATGCCCCATGGCGCGTAAGGTCGAAAGCAAGTCCGGGCTCAGAAGCGGGTTAAGTCCCTTCAGCATATTCGACCTCTTTGAATAGAACGTTCTGGTCCGTAAGGTAGCGCGCGAAGATCGGCAGGCTGGCGCCGCCGATGGCGCGCGCATGAGCGCCGACCGCGCCTTCGATAATGTCCGGCATGACAACGCCCTGCAGATCGAGCATCGCTGCTTCATGGATCGTCGCTTGCACAATCCGTTCCCGTACCCATCCGGGAAAGCCACCGTCGATGACGGCCGCACTGAAGTCGATGATCGAGGCCGCGGCGACGATTGCCTGTGCGAGCGCTTTGGCGGTGTCCTGGATCCACGTCTCAAGAGGCTCACCGAAGTCGATCCAGTCGTCGGCCGAATACCAGAGCGGCTGCGGGTCAATGCCGCGCTCGCGCAGCATGTTCTCCAGCACGAAGATCGAGGCAACTTCGAGCAACTGCAGTGTTTCGCCGTTCTTGCCGCGAACGGGAAGGGGGCCGATGGCTCCGGCTGTGCCCGTGCGACCGGAAAAGATTGCCGAATTGAGAACTATACCGCCGCCGATGAAGGAGCCGATGAAGAAATAAACGAAATCGGGATAGGACGGCCCGATACCGAACACGAGTTCGGCGCCGCAGGCACTTGTCGCATCGTTCTGCAGGTAAACGGGGTAGGGCACGCGGGCGGCGATTTCTGCGTGGAGGTCGAAGTCGCGCCACACGTCCATCGCGCCTTTGGGCGATCCCACTTCTTCTTCCCAGTTCCAAAGCTCGAAGGGTGCTGCGATGCCGATGCCGGCAATGCGGCTGCGCTGCTGCTCGTCGAGCCGGCTTTCAAGCTCGCGGATGCCTGACGTAATGAAGTCCAGGAAAACCTCGGGCAGCGGATAGGCATAGGTTTGGTGAAGTTGCAGGCGGATATTGCCCACGAAATCCATCAGCACCAGGTCGGCGCTGCGTCGGCCCATCTTCACGCCGAACGAGTAAACGGCGTCGGCATTGAGGCGCATCGGGATCGAGGGTTGACCGACGCGCCCGCGCACCGGCTCGCCGCGAGAGAGCAGCCCTTCCTTCTCCAGTGCCCGCATGATGACCGACACCGTCTGTGCCGAAAGGCCGGTGCGGCGTGCGATATCCGCCTTCGACTGGGAGCCGTAAAGGCGCACCAGCGACAGCACAAGCCGCTCGTTATAGGCGCGGACCCTGATCTGGTTCGCGCCGCCCGCGGGACTCGATATAGGCGGTTGGGCCGGTGTGTGAACCGGACCGTCTAAAGACGACATTGGCCGCTCCTCCCGTCTCGTGGCCTATGCGCTATTTTTGCTCAGCATGCCATAGCGAATTAATAATTCAATTGGATTTATTTATTGACAAGGCGATTTCTTTCGCTCTTAATTACCCTCGTCAAACGGCACAGAACGGCTTGGAGGAGGCCCGTCGGCGAGACTGCAGCGTTCTCGTGCTCGTCAATTCCGGCACCGCCAGGGGGTGGGTCGGCTATTTCTGGGAGGATTAAATGAAGAAATCAGTGCTTTCCGCAGCGCTTGGCGCGCTCGCCCTCGGTGTCGCCTTCTCGGCGCCGGCAATGGCCGCGGATGTTTCCGCCTGCCTCATCACCAAGACCGACACCAACCCCTTCTTCGTCAAGATGAAGGAAGGCGCGACAGCAAAGGCAAAAGAACTCGGCGTGACGTTGAAGTCCTACGCCGGCAAGATCGACGGTGACAGCGAAAGCCAGGTTGCCGCGATCGAAAGCTGCATTGCCGACGGCGCGAAAGGTATCCTGATCACCGCATCCGACACGAAGGGCATTGTCCCGTCCGTCAAGAAAGCACGTGATGCGGGCCTCCTGGTGATCGCCCTCGACACGCCGCTCGATCCCGCCGATTCTGCCGACGCAACGTTCGCGACCGACAACCTGCTCGCCGGCAAGCTGATCGGCCAGTGGGCCAAGGAAACGCTTGGCGACAAGGCAAAGGATGCCAAGGTCGGCTTCCTCGATCTGACGCCGTCGCAGCCAACCGTCGACGTTCTGCGTGACCAGGGCTTCATGATGGGCTTTGGCATCGACACCAAGGATCCGAACAAGATCGGCGACGAGGACGATGCGCGCATCGTTGGCCACGACGTGACGAACGGCAACGAAGAAGGCGGCCGCAAGGCTATGGAAAACCTTCTGCAGAAGGATCCGAGCATCAACGTCATCCACACGATCAATGAGCCGGCTGCTGTCGGCGCCTATCAGGCCCTCAAGGCTGTCGGCATGGAAAAGAACGTGCTGATCGTTTCGGTTGATGGCGGTTGCCCGGGTGTCAAGTCCGTCAAGGACGGTGTCATCGGCGCCACCTCCCAGCAGTATCCGCTGCTGATGGCTTCGCTCGGCATCGAGGCGATCAAGAAGTTTGCGGACAGCGGTGAAAAGCCGAAGCCGACCGAAGGCAAGTCCTTCTTCGACACCGGCGTTTCGCTGGTGACCGACAAGCCGGTCTCAGGCCTCGAGTCGATCGACACGAAGGTCGGAACCGACAAGTGCTGGGGCTAAATCCCGCGATATAACTTACTGCCGGCCGGGGCTTGATCCCCGGTCGGTTTCGACCGACCATGGCTGCTGTCTCGGGAACCGGCAAACAAAGACCGGTGTGATATGGGGCAGAGCTTCCGCGCGCGGTTTGGCGCGAAAGCGGAGGAGGAACAATGACCGGAGCACAGGACTTCGAACGGGTGCTTGACGGCAGCGACAAGAATGTCGCGTCGTTCGAGCATCAAGCCGTACCATTTGTGAAGCGTGCGCAGCATTTCTTGCACTCGACACCGGCCGCTGTGCCGCTGATCGTGCTGGTGCTGTCGATCATCATTTTCGGCATCGCGATTGGCGGGCGGTTCTTTTCGTCCTACACGCTGACGCTCATTCTCCAGCAGATCGCCATCGTCGGTATCCTGGGGGCCGCGCAGACGCTGGTCATCCTGACCGCTGGCATCGATCTTTCGATCGGTGTGATCATGGTCATCTCGGCCGTCATCATGGGCAATTGTGCCATCACCTATGGCATCCCCACACCGATCGCCGTGCTGGCCGGCATGCTGGTAGGCGGCCTCTGCGGTCTCCTGAACGGTTTCCTCGTCGCGTTCATGAAACTGCCGCCGTTCATCGTGACGCTCGGTACGTGGAACATCGTGATGGCCACGAACTTCATCTATTCCGCCAACGAAACGATCCGCGACACCGATGTCGACGCGCAGGCGCCGTTGCTGCATTTCTTTGCGATCAGCTTCAGGCTCGGCAGTGCAGTCCTGACGCTCGGCGTCATTGCCATGGTGCTACTTGTCCTTGCGCTCTGGTACATCCTCAATCACACCGCCTGGGGCCGCCACGTCTATGCCGTCGGCGATGATCCGGAAGCGGCAAAGCTTTCAGGTATTCAGACCAAGAGCGTGCTGCTCACCGTCTACACCGTCTCTGGCATCATCGCCGCCTTCGCAGCCTGGGTCTCCATCGGCCGCAACGGCTCGATTTCTCCCTCGTCCGCGGTAACGGATTATAACCTGCAGGCCATCACGGCGACGGTGATCGGCGGTATCTCGCTCTTCGGCGGCCGCGGCTCAATCCTCGGAACACTCTTCGGCGCGATGATTGTCGGCGTCGTCTCTATGGGCCTCAACATGCTCGGCGCCGATCCGCAATGGAAGGTGTTGCTCACCGGCGTGCTTATCATCGCCGCGGTCGCAATCGACCAGTGGATCAGAAAGGTGTCGGTGTAATATGGCGAACGAACCTCTCCTCTCGGCACGCGGTCTGGTCAAGCGCTACGGACGCGTTACCGCACTCGATCATGCCGATTTCGATCTGTACCCCGGCGAGATCCTGGCAGTCATCGGCGACAACGGAGCCGGCAAGTCCTCGCTCATCAAGGCGATCTCGGGCGCCATCAGCCCCGATGAGGGCGAGATCACGCTGGAAGGCAAGCCTGTGCATTTCAAGTCTCCGATGGAGGCGCGCGATGCCGGCATCGAGACGGTCTACCAGAACCTCGCTCTATCGCCGGCGCTTTCGATCGCGGACAATATGTTCCTCGGCCGAGAGATTCGTCGGCCGGGCATCCTTGGCAGTTGGTTTCGCATGCTCGATCGCCCGGAGATGGAGAATCGCGCCCGCACCAAGCTTTCCGAGCTTGGCCTGATGACCATCCAGAATATCAACCAGGCCGTCGAAACGCTCTCGGGCGGTCAGCGGCAGGGTGTGGCGGTCGCGCGTGCTGCAGCCTTCGGTTCCAAGGTCGTCATCATGGACGAGCCGACGGCGGCTCTTGGCGTCAAGGAAAGCCGCAAGGTCTTGGAACTGATCCTGGACGTGCGCTCGCGCGGTCTGCCGATCGTGCTGATCTCGCACAACATGCCGCATGTCTTCGAGGTTGCCGACCGTATCCATATCCACCGGCTCGGTCGCCGCCTGACGGTCATCAATCCGAAGGAATACACGATGTCCGATGCGGTGGCCTTCATGACCGGCGCCAAAGCCGCTCCGACGGAGCCGGTTGCTGCATGAGTGCAACGATCGATGAAATCGCCGGCGAGGTCATCGATCGCGCCGGTGACACCAAGCGCTTCCTGATCGCCATCGCCGGCCCGCCCGGCGCTGGCAAGTCCACCATGGCGGACAACCTCGCCGACGCCCTGAAAGTCAGGGGCGAAACGGCCGAGGTCCTGCCGATGGATGGCTTCCACATGGACAATGCCATCCTCATTGAACGCGGTCTTCTGGCGCGCAAGGGTATCCCGGAAACCTTCGACGTCAGGGGCTTTCTCGATATCATCCGGGCCGTGCGTCCCGCCGACCAGGACGTGCTGATCCCTGTCTTTGACCGGTCCAGGGAAATCGCCATCGCCTCGGCGCGTGTGGTTTCGCCGGAGCATCGCTTCATTATCGTCGAGGGCAATTACCTGCTCTTCAGCCAGGGCAAATGGGCAGAGCTCGAAGGTATCTTCGACTACTCTGTCATGCTCGCCCCGCCGATCGAGGTGCTCGAGGAACGGCTGTGGGCGCGTTGGCGCGGCTACAAGCTGACAGAGGAAGAAGCGAGCGCCAAGGTTTACGGCAACGATTTGCCTAATGGTCGATTGATCCTTGGCAATCGCCGCAGGGCCGATGTGACGCTCGAGATCGCCTGACCTGTCTGGCGGTCTGGCTGAATGCCGGGACTTGCATCGCCTGATGGAATCGTTGCAGGCTCACCTTCATACAACTTTTGCGGTTTGGCACCCTGTGTGGACATGAAGGAAGAGCGCATGAGTTTCACGGAAGCAGTCTCATCAGTCTTCTCTAAATACGCGGTTTTCAGCGGCCGCGCCGGTCGCCCGGAATTTTGGTGGTTTGCGCTCTTCAACGTTATTGCCTCGGTGATTCTGGGCGCCGTCGACTATCTTCTCTTCGGCCGCGAAATACTCGGCGCCGTCTATGGGCTTGCCGTGCTGCTTCCGGGTCTCGGCGTGGCGGTCCGCCGCCTCCATGATATCGGCCGCTCCGGCTGGTGGATTCTCGTCGGCATCATTCCGCTGGTGGGCTGGATCGTTCTGTTCGTGTGGTATCTCACCCCCGGCACGCCCGGCTCCAACGAATATGGTGCAGCACCAGCCTGAGTGTCGCGGGCAAAGTGTTTGCCATGGCCCGCTTCGGGGTGATAATGCGCAGGGCTGAACCTTATAGGCCAGCCTCCGGAGTCCAGCGCATGCAATCGATCACCATCCGTCGCCCCGATGATTGGCACCTGCACCTGCGGGACGGCGCCATACTGGAAGGTGTGATCGGCGATACCAGCCGCGACTTTGCCCGCGCGATCATCATGCCGAACCTCGTGCCGCCGGTGGTGACCACGGCGGATGCCGAAGCTTATCGCGGCCGCATCATGGCGGCGCTGCCGAAGGGCGACATATTCCAGCCGTTGATGACGCTCTACCTGACGGAACATACGAATCCCGATGATGTCGAGGTCGGTAAGACGAGTGGGCTGATCACGGCGGTCAAGCTCTACCCGGCCGGTGCCACGACCAATTCACATGGCGGGGTGCGTGATATCGAAAAGGCGATGCCGGTGCTGGAGCGCATGGCCAAGATCGGCCTGCCGCTCTGCGTTCACGGGGAGGTGACGACGCCTGAGGTCGACATCTTTGACCGTGAAGCGGTGTTCATCGAGACGGTGCTCGATCCGATCCGCAAGCGCTTGCCCGAACTCAAGGTGACGATGGAGCACGTCACCACGAAGGACGGCATCGACTACATCAAGTCCGCGAAGGGTGGTCTCGCAGGCTCGATCACCACCCACCACCTGATCATCAACCGCAACGCCATCCTCGTCGGCGGCATTCGCCCGCATTACTATTGCCTGCCGGTGGCCAAGCGCGAAAACCATCGTCTTGCGCTGCGTGCCGCTGCAACAAGCGGCGATCCGCGCTTCTTCCTCGGTACGGATTCGGCGCCGCATGTCGATCCCTTGAAGGAATGTGCCTGCGGCTGCGCCGGCATCTATACTTCGATCAATACGATGAGTTGCCTTGCGCATGTCTTCGAGCAGGAGAATGCGCTCGACAAGCTCGAAGCCTTCGCGTCGCTGAACGGCCCTGCCTGGTATGACCTGCCGGTCAATGAAGAGAAAATAACGCTGGTCAAGCGTAACGAACCCGTCAGTTTTCCCGCCAAGATCGAAACCGGCGCTGGCTCCGTTACGGTTTTCGATCCGATGTTCCCGCTCCATTGGGATGTCGAACGCTAAAGCTTTCCATTGGCAATTTTGCGCGGACTGCAGTCCCTCCCGCTTAGATGAGCATCAAGGCGCGGACGAAGGCCATGGATGCGAGCAGCGAGGCGATTGTCCTCACATGGTTCCACCACGTCCAATCCTTGAGATAGCTCGCCCAGAGCGCGGTCGCCTCGGCGCCGCCACCACCGACTTTCGCCAGCGCGTCGTTCATCGGCACGTTGAAGACGATCGTCGAGAGGAACGATGCAAAGATATAGAGCACCGCTCCGGCCAGCATCCAGACGCTGATGCCTTCGCGCCAGTTGAAGAATGCGAAGGCAGCGATCACAAGGCAGAGGACCGCGGTCGGCACGAAAAGCAGCATGAAGGGCGAGCGCACGATCGTGACGTTGATGGAGTTCATGGCCGCTATGCCCTGTTCGGCGGGAATGCGGGCGAACGACGTCATGATGAAGGTCGAAAAGGCAAAGAAGATGCCGGCGACGAGGCCGCTGCCGATCGCAGCAGCCGCCAGAACGATCCAGAGAACCAGTGTCATGTTCATATCCTCCACGGGCCATTGGCGGCAGCACGCAGATGGGGCCGAAAATTCTTGGCGGGGCGGTCGAAAATTACTGGATCCCGCGCGTCGATGAGAATGGAATGCCGCATAAGAACACTCCTCCGGCAAAAAACAAGAGAAAGTCTCTCATTTGTGAAATGAGATAAACTCTCTTATTTTCATCGTCAAGAAAAAAACGGAGAGTGGAATGGGCGAAGAGGTTTCCGTGAGCCGTAGAAGACAGCCGGAATCAACCGGCCAACCGCGCAGGATTCCGCAGCAGAAGCGCGGGCGGGAGCGCTTCGAGAAGATCCTTTCGGTGGCGCTCGAGCTCATCGAAAAGAATGGCAGCGATGCGCTGAAGGTGAGCGAGATCGTTGAAAAGGCAGAGCTATCCTTCGGGGCGCTCTACCAATATTTCCCGGACAAAAGCTCGATCATCCGCACACTGGCCGAACGCTTCAACGAGCAGGGCAGGGCCTGCGTCGAAGCCGAGCTTGCGGCGGTAAGGGACGCGGCGACGCTGCGGCAGGCACTTTGTAACATCGCCGACCAGTATTACGACTTCTTCCGGCAAGAGCCGGTGATGCGCGATATCTGGGTCGCCACCCAGGCCGATCGGCTACTGCAACAGATCGATGCCGAGGACATGGAGTTTCATGCCCAGGCGTTGCTTTCGGTTCTCGCCACGCTGGAACCAGGGCGGAGCAAGGGCGAACTTGTCGCCATTGCCAGGCTGACCATGCAGCTGCTGGCAGCCGCCGTCCGCTATGCGATCTCGCTGGATGATACCGAGGGACGGGCTGCGATTGCGCTTTACCAGCGAATGCTCCCGATCGATATCGGCCGGTTGTCGTAGTCACGGCGACTGGTGGAACTGGTCACGCCGGTCCAATTGTTCAGGCCGGCAAAAAGCTGCGCGCCGCGAAATAGCCGATGGCTCCGAGCGCGACCGCCACTACCGAAGCCAGCCCGAGCGCCATCGCGTACTCCCGCCGGCCGGCGGTGAAGGCAAGCACCACCTTTGTCACCGCGTTGACCGCGACGGCGATCAGAATGACGTCAGCCGCCTTAATCACGTCGATCGTCGAGCCGGCGAGGCGCGCGGTGGATAGCGTGATGGCATCGACGTCGACGAGGCCGGAGATCGCCGCCACGACGAAGAGCGCGGACGGGCCGACATATTCGATCGCGATCTTCGACACGAGACTGATCAGGCCGAGCAGCAGAGCAAAGGAAATGACCGTGGTGAGCTCGAAGGGGTTCTTGAGGTCGATCTCCGGCGCCTTTGTCGCGGTCTCCGAACGCCAGACCGAAAACAGCGCCGCTGCCAGGAAACCGATGATTGCGGGGACCAGCGCGGCGGCGAGGGGCGCCAGCAAGGTGAAGGAAAGCGCGCTGGCGATGACGAGAACGCGGGCGAAGGAGAGGGCGCCGGCAATGCCTGCCCCTTCCGCAAGGTGGCGTGCGCCCTCCGGCGCCTGCGCCGAATAGCGGGCGAAGGAAAGCGTCAAGGCGGTGGACGAGACAAGACCGCCCGCGGCACCTGCCAGCAGAACGCCACGGCCTGGGCCCATCAATCGAATGGCGGCATAGCCGGCGAAGGACAGGGCTGCGATGGTGATCGTCAGCAGCCAGAGCGAGTAGGGGTTGAGCGCGCCCCAGGGATCCAACGCCCTGTTAGGCAACAGCGGCAAGGCGATGACGGTCATTGCAAGCAGCACCAGCGCCGAGCGGAGCTCCACCCACGTCAATCCTCTGAGGAAGCCATGCAGGCTATGGCGAGCCGCAAGAATGACCGTCGTTGCGACACCGCCGGCTGCCGCGGTAACGATGTCGCCGACAGCTGCCAGAACGCCGAGCCCGAACACCACCAGGGCGGCCACGACCGAGGTGATGCTGTAGTCTTCGTTTTCCTTCGTCTCCTGCCACTTGCCGGCAATGTAAATGGCCCCCAGGAGCACGGCGATCGTCGCAGGCAAAAATGGGCCGGTCATCGCTTGAAGCGTTCCGGCTATTCCGCCGAGAAAGCCGGTAAGGCCGAACGTCCGGATGCCCGCCGCTCTGCCGCCAGCGCGAATGTCGCGCTCCTGCCATCCCCGCTCGACCCCGACGAGAAGGCCAATAGCAAGGGCGACGCCGAGCCGCTGAAAAACCTCAATATGCTCCATGACGTGACGATATCGCCGCCGCGCCGGCGCGCAAGCGCAAATAACTGAAAGAATTGATGCATTGCTGGCTCAGCGCAACGAAGGCGGTGCCTTCAGGCACCTCTGGACGGATGCCCGGCCGACGTCTTCAAGCGCTGTCGCGTTTTTTGCCCTCATTGACGGCGTGGAATCGCTCGCCGTTCTGGAAAACTGCCGCGCTTGCTGCTATTGGCCCATAAATTTGACCAAAGGAGAGAGCGATGATCCAGACGACATTCACCGACCGCGCCGTGATGGCGGAACTCGTGGCGAAGATGCTCTGGGAGATCAGGGCGGTGCATTTCAATGCAGCGCAGCCCTACAAATTCGCCTCCGGCATGGCGAGCCCGGTCTATATCGATTGCCGCAAGCTGCTCTCCTTTCCGCGCGTGCGCTCGACCGTGATGGATTTCGCCGCCAGCGTCGTTCTGCGCGAAGCCGGTTTCGAGCAGTTCGATTGCGTGGCCGGTGGCGAGACTGCGGGCATCCCATTTGCAGCCCTTCTCGCCGATCGCCTCAGCCTGCCGATGATCTATGTCCGCAAGCAGCCGAAGGGTCATGGCCGCAACGCGCAGATTGAAGGCAACATGCCGGAGGGCTCACGCGTCCTCGTCATCGAGGACCTGACGACGGCAGGCGGCAGCATGTTCAAGTTCATCGATGCCGTCAGGGCTGCTGGCGGCGTGGTCGATCATGGTATCGCCCTGTTCTATTACGGTATTTTCGATGAAGGCGCGCTGCGCTTTGCCGATGGCAAGGTGAAGCTGCACTATATCGCCACCTGGCGCGATGTGCTGGCCGTCGCCAAGGCGCAGAAGCTGTTCGACGAGAAGACCTTGAGCGAAGTCGAAGCCTTCCTCGATGCGCCGCTCGCTTGGTCGGGACGCAATGGCGGCATTTCATCACTTTGAATGAAGAATTGCGTCGCGGCGCTTTGCTTTTGCCACGAAATTATCTAATCGATTTGAGCATCGATGGATCGTAATGCTTGGGAGGCCGGAATGATTTTGTGCTGTGGCGAAGCGCTGATTGACATGCTGCCGCGGGAGACGACTCTGGGCGAGAAGGGCTTTGCCCCATACGCAGGGGGCGCGATCTTCAACACGGCGATCGCACTCGGACGCCTCGGCATTCCGACAGCCTTCTTCACCGGCCTCGCCGACGATATGATGGGCGAAATCCTGCGCGATACGCTGCAGGCGAGCAATGTCGACTTCAGCCTCTGCGCCATCACCCCACGCCCGTCGACGGTCGCCTTCGTCAAGCTGGTCAACGGCCAGGCAACCTATGCCTTCTACGACGAAGGCACGGCCGGGCGAATGATCACGACCGACGATCTGCCTGTCCTCGGCGACGATTGCGAGGCGTTGCATTTCGGCGCGATCAGTCTCATCCCGAGCCCCTGCGGCGAGACCTATGAGGCGCTGCTCGACCGCGAATGCGACAAGCGGGTGATTTCGCTCGATCCGAACATCCGCCCGGGCTTCATCAAGAACAAGGACGCCCATATGGAGCGCATCAAGCGCATGGCGGCGAAGTCCGACATCCTGAAATTCTCTGACGAGGATCTGGAATGGTTCGGCCTCGAAGGCAGCCATGACGACCTGGCGGCCTACTGGCTGAAGCAGGGCGCCAAGCTCGTGGTCATCACCAAGGGTGCCGAGGGCGCGTCGGGCTACACCAACGAGCGCAAGGTCACCGTGCCGAGCGAGCGCGTCACCGTCGTCGATACCGTCGGCGCTGGCGACACCTTCGATGCCGGCGTGCTTGCCTCGCTGAAGATCGACGATCTCCTGACCAAGGAAAAGGTCGCTTCGCTCAGCGAAAAGGCGCTGCAGAACGCGCTTTCGCTTGGTGCCAAGGCCGCTGCCGTCACCGTCTCGCGCGCCGGCGCCAATCCGCCCTGGGCGAAAGAAATCGGCCTCTGAGACAGGCTATAGCCGATCGAGAAAGGCGAGCACTTCGCGGTTGAAGTGCTCTGGCCGCTGCAGCGGCGCGAAATGGCTGACCTCCGGAAGCAGGATGAGTTCGGCATCGGGAATGCTGCGGACCAGATAATCGGCGTGCTCGCGCTTGATGAACTCGTCATTGTCTCCGAGCACGACCGCGACCGGCACCTTGATGCCAGCGAGATCGGTAGCCGTATAGTTTGGCTCGCTTGCCATCATCTTCGACACATCGCCCACGAAGCTCTCGAAGGCATCGGGCGTGGCGGATAGCGCCTGATAATCCTTCCGATGACGACTGAAGCAGCGATCGATGACCGGTGTCGGCTTGAATTCAAGCGTGCCACTGGGATCCATGTTGCAGGCGAAGAAAAACACACCGGGTACCCGCTCTGGCCGCTGGTCGGCGAGGATCAGCGCCGTACAGGCCCCGTCGCTCCAGCCGACAAGGGCGGACTTCGTAAGCTCAAGGCAATCCATCACCGCAAGAACGTCGCCTGCCATCTGGGCATAGTGATAGGGGCGCATGTCGCGCGTGCTGCGGCCGTGGCCGCGACTGTCGATAACGACGACCTGTCGGCCCGCGGCGACCAGTGCCGGCACCTGATAGCCCCAGTTCCCCGCATTGCCGAGCCCGCCATGCAGCAGGATCACGGCTGGGCCGGAACCGTAGGTCGCATACCAGATGCGAGCGCCGTCGTTCTCGACGAAGCCTTCGCGCTGCGGCCTTGGCAGGGGCGCTGCGCCATGTGCTTCGAAATTCAGAAGCTCGTCGTCCGTCACATCCATTCAACCTCTCCTCATAGCGATGTACCTAAGACGCATCGTGAAGCCGAATTTCGACATTGACCAAGCGCTACCACAAGACAAATGCCGGCGCATGTCATACTTAATAGACTGCTAATATTACGGCCTGTAGCTTCAGCGTTTAACGTTGGAGGAGAAGAAATGGTTCTACGCGTTGATGGTCAAGGCTGGTCGCTCAGCAGCGTCGAAGCCGGACATTGTTCGGCGGCGACTAAAGCCGCGGTCAAGTGCGCACTGGAAGCGTCATCGGAGTTCGACAGCACGCAGATCGTTGTTTCAATGCTTGGCGATTTCGTGGTGCTTGAAGGCTTCGTCCGCTGTCGCGGAGATGACGAACTAGCCGCGGATGTCGCCGCTGCCATCGTCGGATCGACCCAGGTTCACAATCGACTGATATGTCGAGGCTTCCCGAAGAGGTCGAACTAGAGGACGGGCTTTTAAGCCCTCAAGCCAATTTCCAGACTGTGTAAAGCTCCCGCGGCCAGCCGCGGGAGCTTTCTGATCTCAATGCTCTGTTTTGGCAAGTTTTGCCAGTGCGGCAACGAGGCCCTGCGTCGAGGAGTCGTGGCCGGCAGCGCTTTCCTTGCCTTCCACGACAGGCAGCAGACCAGTCGCCAGTTCCTTGCCGAGTTCGACGCCCCACTGGTCGAAAGAGTTGATGCGGAACAGCACGCCTTCGACGAAGACTCGGTGCTCATAGAGCGCGATCAGGCGACCGAGCGCGTAGGGCGTCAGCTTGTCGTAGACGAAGGTGATCGACGGGCGGTTGCCGGTGAAGACACGATGCGGTGCGATGAAGTCGGCCTTCTTGTCGTCCATGCCCTTGTCGGTCAGCTGCTTCTTCGCCTCCTCGAAGGTACGGCCCTTCATCAGCGCTTCGGACTGCGCAAGCACATTCGATATCAGAAGCTCGTGCTGGTGGCGCAGATTTGGCTCGAAGGCGTTCGCCGCGATCATGAATTCGGCCGGGATGACGCTCGTGCCCTGGTGGATCAGCTGGTAGAAGGCGTGCTGGCCATTGGTGCCGGGCTCGCCCCAGACAACAGGACCGGAATTACCCTCGACGGGCGTTCCGTCGATCGTGACACCCTTGCCGTTCGATTCCATGTCGAGCTGCTGCAGATAGGCCGGGAAGCGCGACAGGCGCTGGTCGTAGGGCAGGACGGCACGGGTCGGATAGCCGAGTACATTGCGGTGATAGAAGCCGATCAGGCCGAGCAGCATGGGCAAGTTCTTGGTGATCGGTGCGGTGCGGAAGTGGTTGTCGACGGCATGGGCGCCCTCGAGAAACTTGATGAAATTTTCCGGGCCGATGGCGATCATGATCGGCAGGCCGATCGCCGACCAGAGGGAGTAGCGGCCACCCACCCAGTCCCAGAAGCCGAAGACGCGTTCGCTCTCGATGCCGAAGGCCGCGACCTTGTCGAGTGCGGTCGAAACGGCAGCGAAATGATGCTGGACGGCGGCCTCGCCGAGCGCGTCGGCGATGAACTTGCGCGCCGTTTGCGCGTTCGTCATCGTCTCTACGGTCGTGAAGGTCTTGGAGGCGACGATGAACAGTGTCGTCTCGGGCTGAACGAGCTTCAACGTGTCGGCGACATGGGCGCCGTCGATGTTGGAAACGAAATGCGCGCGCGGTCCATCATGGAAGGGCGCCAGCGCCAGCGTTGCCATCACGGGGCCGAGGTCAGAGCCGCCGATGCCGATGTTGATGACGTCGGTGATGGCCTTGCCGGTCGCGCCCTTAAGACTGCCGGAGCGGATGCCATCGGCGAATTTGCCCATGGCGGCAAGCACGGCGTTGACATCAGGCATGACATCCTTGCCGTCGACAAGCACCGGCGTATTGGAGCGGTTGCGTAGCGCCGTGTGCAGAACGGCTCGGTTTTCGGTGAAGTTGATCGCCTTGCCGGCGAACATTTCGTCACGCTTGACTTCAACGCCGCCCGTCTCCGCGAGCTTGACCAGGAGAGCCAGGATCTCGTCGTTCACGGCCGTCTTGGAATAATCCATCAGGAGGTCGTCGAGCGACACGCTGAAGCGCGAGAAACGCTGCGGGTCGGCGGCAAAGGCGGCGCGCAGATCGGTTGCCTTGGTGGCGGCTGCAGTGCTCTTCAATTGTTCGACGATGGCATTCATGGGAGGCTCCTTTGCAGGGCGAGAGGGTCGCGGAAACTATTCGCTTTGTAGGGCGCAAATCAAGTTCGGCGACCTCTCGGAACGCAAAAAAGCCATCTGAACAAACGGATGGCTCATAATTTCACGCGACCGTCAAACTTAGCCGCGCAGATCCTTGCGCAGGATTTTTCCGACTGGCGTTTTCGGCAGTTCGGTGCGGAATTCCACAAAGCGCGGCCGCTTGTAGTTGGTGAGGTTTGCCGCGCAATGCGCCTTGACGTCTGCCTCCGTCAACGCCGGGTCCTTGCGAACCACGAAGAGCTTCACGGCTTCGCCGGAATGCCCGTCGGGGATGCCGACAGCCGCCGCCTCGAGGATGCCGGGATGCATCGCCGCCACTTCCTCGATCTCGTTCGGATAGACGTTGAAGCCGGAGACAAGGATCATATCCTTCTTCCGGTCGACGATCTTGGTGTAGCCGCGCGCATCCATGAAGCCCATGTCGCCGCTGCGGAAATAGCCGTCCGGCGTCATCACGCGGGCGGTCTCCTCCGGTTTGTTCCAGTAACCAGCCATCACCTGCGGGCCGCGGATACAAATCTCGCCGATCTCACCAAGCGGCAGCGAATTGCCGTCCTCGTCGCGAATGTCGAGATCGGTGGATGGAATCGGTAGCCCGATGGAACCGGTGAACTCTGCCGAATCGAAGCGGTTGGCGGTGGCGACCGGCGATGTCTCGGAGAGACCATAGCCTTCGGTGATATGGGAGCCGGTGATCTTCATCCAGCGCTCGGCGACCGGTCGCTGCACCGCCATGCCGCCACCGAGCGACATCACGATGGAGGAAAAGTCGAGCTTGGCGAAATCGGCGTTGTTCATCAGCGCGTTGAAGAGTGTGTTGAGGCCGGGGAAAATGTGGACCTTCACCCTGCCGAATTCCTTGACCAGCGCCGGAATATCGCGCGGGTTGGCGACGAGGATATTGTGGGCGCCGAGCGACATGCCCATCAGCGAATTCACCGTCAGTGCGAAGATATGATAGAGCGGCAGGGCACACAGGAAGTTCAGAACCTCTGGGCGCGGCTTCTTGTCGAAAGCCGATCGCAGCCACAGTTCGAGCTGCAGCTTGTTGGAGAGCAGGTTCCGGTGCGTCAGCACCGCGCCCTTGGCAATGCCGGTCGTGCCACCGGTATATTGCAGAAAGGCGATGTCGCCCCCCGTCAGGCTTACAAGTTTGAAAGGTTGGCCGGCACCTTCCGCGAGCACCTGCTTGAAGGTCTTGTGCTGCGGAATAGACCATGAAGGAACGAGCTTCTTGACCCTGCGCACGAGCAGATTGACGATCAGCCCCTTGGCGCCCAGCATCTCGCCGAGCGACGTGACGACGACATGGCGCACATCGGTTTTGACCAGTACCTGCTCGACCGTTCGCGCGAAGTTTTCGAGCACGAAGATGGCCTTGGCGCCCGAGTCGCGCAGCTGATGTTCCAGTTCGCGGGGTGTGTAGAGCGGATTGACATTCACGACCACGAAGCCGGCCCGCAGGATCCCGTAAACGGCGACCGGATTCTGCAGAACGTTCGGCATCATGACGGCAACGCGGTCACCCTTCTCGAGGCCGATGCTCTGCAGCCACGCTGCAATCTTGCGGGTCTGGCTCTCAAGCTCGCCATAGGTCAGCGTCTTGCCCATGCTGGAAAAGGCGATGCGATTGGCATAGCGCGCGCAGGATTTCTCGAGCAGTTCCGCAAGCGATTCGTATTCCAGCGGTGGAAGCTCTGCCGGCACGCTGTTGGGATAGGTCGCAAGCCAGGGCTTTTCGGGCTTCGCACCGCCTGGATGGACGGAAATGCTGTTCATATGGTCTCTCTCCCTGTCGCTGCCGGCCGGTCCCACCGGCAAGCCGATTGGACGATCCTCCATCTTCCAACGCGGCAGCTTATGTCATCGCCTGAATGGTTCAAGCTGAGAATAGAGCTACACTAACCTTAACGTAAACGTCAATAATCATGTATTGGCGGTTGCTGTGAGTAAATTGGGAACATCGAGTGCGGGGCAGCGTTTTTTCTCCGTGGGCCAACCACGAGGAAACAAAAGGAGGTGCACCATGCTGCATCAGGACGCTGACAAAACCCGCCGTGACCCAAATGTGAAGGACACACCGACACTGATTGCCAGCGACCGCGTGGAAGGCACCCGCGTCTATGGAGCCGATGGCAAGCATATTGGCTCTATTGAACGATTGATCCTCGGCAAGCAGGATGGCCGCGTTGCCTATGCCGTACTCGAGTTCGGCGGCTTCTTGGGCATCGGCCACGATCACTATCCGCTGCCGTGGGAAAAGTTGACCTACGATACCCAGCTGGACGGCTATCGCATCGATCTGACGAAGGATCAGATCGAGGGCGCGCCGAGCTATGCGGACGATGACGACACCTGGTACAACGATAATGGCCGCCGAGTTTACGACTACTACGGCGTGCCTCCCTACTGGATGTAACGTCGTCCGCACACGCGCGGTCCCTTGATCGCGCGTAGATGCGCTGCGCCGCACTCTGCCCACTTGGCGCGCGGCGTGGTAAAACGACCTGGATGGGCCCCGTCGCAGACGGGGCCTTTTCAGTGTGTGGCGACGAGATCGTTGGCGGAGCGCAACACGGTGCCAATGCTGATGTCGCTTACCGACATCGCTTTTGCAGTCCGTAGCGCGAATATGTGACTTTCCCCCGGCAGCAGCGTTACCAGCATCGAATCGACGACGCCATCAGGATCGAGCCGGTCGGCCATCAGGCAAAGGTCCTTCAGCAGGGTCTCCGCTGTCACCTTCACCGCATATCCATCCGTCGTGGCAGTCAGCTCGATTGACGCCCGCGGTGCCGGGAGCTTCAAATCGATGTCCTCGACAAAATAATGGAATGCGCGCCGGTCGAGCATCTGCACGACGATCAGCTCGTCACCGGCATTGTCCGGCGTTGCGATATCCGCCGGCAGCGGAAACTCCTTCGCTTCGAAGCGGTCGCAGAGCAGCCGCCAGAACTCGAATTCGGCGAGCACCGTACCATCAAGCCGCAGGCGCTTGCCCGATATCTTCGCCCGCCAGAACAGCGTGCGCTCGTTGACGGCGACGGCTGCCAGCCCGCCATTGCGTGGCTGGATGGTCAGCAGTCTGGGATCGAATGCCTGTTGCATCGCATACCAGAGCGGTTTGCGCCGTCCTGCCGAGTCGAGCGCCGCCCATGAGGTCACTGGCCAGCAGTCGTTGAACTGCCAGACGACGGCGCCCTTGCAGATGGCGCGGTGCGAGCGCATGTGCTCGATCGCGAAGCGGATGGCGCGTGCCTGGTTGAGCTGCGTCGCGAAATGCCAGTCGTCCATCGTCCGTGGCACCGGCAGATGCCCGGCGAGACCGCGGATCAGCTTGTCGTTGCCCTGTGTCGCCTTCTGATGATGGAATACGCCGTTCGAAACAGGTGTCAGCGGCGTGTCATGGACGCTTTCCTCGATCGTCGCCCAGTTCGGAGGCGCCTGCCAGCCGAATTCCGAGCAGAAGCGAGGGATGTAGTTGCGATAGACCTCGTAGCCGACATCGTTCCAGACATCCCAGATATGCTTGCAGCCGTGCTCGTCCGCGTTCGGCTCGATCTCCATTGTCCCGGAGTAGGGGCTGCCCGGATAATACGGCCGATCTGGGTCCAGCTCGGCGCAGAGCTTTGGCAGAACATCGAGATAGTAGCCGAGCCCCCAGCTTACGCCCTCCTTGATGATCGGGCGCCAGCCCCATTCGTCGAAGCCCCAGATGTTCTCGTTGTTGCCGTTCCAGACAATCAGCGACGGATGTGGCATCAGGCGCACCACATTGTCGCGCACCTCCGCCTCGATCTCGCTGTGCAACGGTTCTTCTTCCGGATAGGAGGCGCAGGCAAACAGGAAGTCCTGCCAAACGAGCATCCCCGCGCGGTCGCAGGTCTCGTAGAACTCGTCTCGCTCGAAGATGCCGCCGCCCCAGACGCGCAGCAGATTGATGTTTGCAGCCTTCGCCTCCTCGATCTGGGAAGCATAACGCTCGGCGGTTACCCGTGGCGGAAAGCAGTCGTCCGGAATCCAGTTGGCGCCGCAGAGGAAAAGCGGCACGTCGTTGATGACGAAGGTAAAGGCGGAGCCGTGTTCATCGGGTGCTGTGTCGAGTCTGACGGAGCGGAAGCCGATCTGCTTAGAGTAGCTGTCGAGTAAGTCGTCGCTTACGCTATTCCGCAATTCGACCTGAAGCGAGTAGAGTGGCTGTGCGCCAAGATGATGCGGCCACCAGATCTGCGGCGCTGGAACAGTCAGCTGGAACTCGACCGCATCGGCTCCTTCCGCCAACTCGGCGACGTGGCTGACGCCGGCAATGCTCGCGACGATCTTCGCGCCAGCGCCGTCGCGGCGCTCGATACGAGCGCGAACCGTCACGAGCCCCTCGCCGCCTGCAAGCGTCGCCGAAACCCGCGTCTCCGCAAGCCGCGCCCGCTCCCAGCTTTCCAGCCGCACCGGGTTCCAGATCCCCGAGGTCACCAGCGTCGGACCCCAGTCCCAGCCGAAGTTGCAGGCCATCTTGCGCATCAGGTTGCCAGGGCCGGGATAGTTATTCGGCCGGTAACCGTAATGCGCCTCCATCTCGGCGCCGTAGGCATAAGGGGAGCGGAAGGTCACAACGAGTTCATTCGCGCCCTGCTTCAGCCGCTCCGACACGTCGAAGCGATAGGTGCGGTGCATGTTGAAGGTGCGGCCTAACTCTTCGCCGTTCAGCACGATCGTCGCGACCGTATCGAGGCCTTCAAACACCAGTCCCTGGACTTTTCCGGCATCCGGCGCTGCATCGAAGCTGCAGCGATAGGTCCAGTCTTCCTTGCCGATCCAGTCGTTGGTGATCTCGTTGACGTCGAGATAGGGGTCCGGGATCAGACGGTTGGCCAGAAGGTCGAGATGTACGCAACCCGGCACCTGTGCAGGAATTTCGGCCGGCAGGTCGCGTCGACCGGCAACGTTGCAGGAGAGCGTCCAGCCACGGTTCAATTCGGTCTTTTCAATCATGTGAAGCTCTTAGAGATAACGGCCGTGACGCTGCAGGACTTCGATCTTGTAGCCGTCGGGATCTGTGATGAAAAAGAACAGCGCCAGCAACTTGCCGTCGCGATTGAGCTCGACGATCTTGCCGGGGTTCAATCCCGCCTCCGTCAGACGCTTGTGCTCCATCTCCACTTCCTGAACCGAGAGGGCAAGATGCCCGTAGCCGTTGCCGAGGTCATAAGGCTCGATGCGCCCCTTATTGACCGTCAGCTCCAGCTCGAAGCCGGTCTCGTCATTGCTCATGTAAATCAGGGTGAAGGTGTCGAAATCGATACGATCGGCGACCTTGAGGCCGAAGACCTTGCCGTAGAACTCGACCGAGCGCGCCTCGTCGAGAACGCGGATCATGGAGTGGATCATCTTGGCCAAGGCTGCCTCCCATTGCCGATATCACGGCAGCCTTGGTAGCCGTCGCCTCATGCCTGGCGCAAGCCAATTCTTTCAGTGATGGCGTTTTCGATCAGCCCCATCGCATCATAGATCAACACCGCCATCAGGCCGACGATCAGGCCGCCTTGCAGGATGAAGGCGGTATTGTCGGAGATCAGCCCGGCAATGATGACTTCGCCCAAGCCCTTGGCGGCCACCGTCGAGCCGATCGTTGCCGTGCCGATGTTGATGACGGTCGCAACCTTCAGACCCTCGAGGATCAGCGGCAGGGCAAGCGGCAATTCCACCTGAAAGAGCCGCTGCGTGCCATTCATGCCCATGCCGTCGGCGGCATCCAGCACGGAGGGAGAGACTTGCTTGAGGCCGGAGACGGTGTTTTCGAAAATCGGCAGGAGGCCGTAGAGAAAGAGCGCGATCAACGTTGGCCCGGCGCCGAAGCCGGTTGCAGGCACGGCAAGGGCGAGCACTGCCACTGGCGGGAAGGTTTGGCCGGCATTGGCGATCGCCCGGGACAGCGGCAGGAAGTCCTCGCCGCTTTTGCGGGTGACGAATATCCCGCCGAGGATCGCGAGAACGGCGCTGCCGACGATCGAGATCGCCACGAGAAACAGATGCGAGGCGGCAAGATGCGGAAGGCTGTTTTGGGTATAGACCGCCGGCGCATTGTTGCTCGTCAATGGTACGAGCAGGAAGGACAGCCACTCCGTCCGGAACAACAGGATCAGCAGCAGTACCAGTGCGGCAGCACGGAAGAGGTTCGCAAGGACGAGCTTCATGCCTTCCGGCCCAGTTCGAGCAATCGCGTCATCGAGATCGAGCCGACAGGCGCCTTGTCCGCATTCTGGACGGCGGCTTCGCCAACGCCCTGCCAGATCATCTCTGCCAGGGCATCTCGCAGGCTGAGCGACTGCGGCAATGCGTAAGCGAGGCCTGACTTTGCCGGCTCCATGCTGTCCTTCAGCGGCAGCAGCGACATCAGCTTCAGCGCCCGGTCGGAGGTGCCGGTCAATTGTTGCACGAAGGGATCGGCTGGCTCGGTCAGGATCTTTTCCGGCGTCGAGCATTGCAGCAGCTTGCCGGCGCTCATCACGGCGATCTGGTTGCCGAGATGGAAGGCTTCGTCCATGTCGTGCGTGACGAGGACGACGGACGTACCGAACTGCTTCTGGATCGCCAGCAGATCGTCTTGCGCCTTGCCGCGGATGACTGGATCGAGCGCGCCGAAGGGCTCGTCCATCAACAGCAGTTCCGGCTCCGCGGCGAGCGCCCGCGCAACGCCGACACGTTGCTGCTGGCCACCGGACAGCTGATGCGGATATTTCTCGGCAAAGGCCGCGGGATCGAGGTTGAACAGACCGAGCAGTTCCTCGACGCGGCTCTTGATTTTCGCCGTATCCCAGCCAAGAAGCTGCGGCACCGTCGCGATGTTTTGCGAAACGGTTCGATGCGGAAAGAGGCCGTGCCCCTGGATCGCGTAACCGATCTTGCGGCGTAATTCTGTCACCGGGACGTCCATGATGTTTCGCCCGCCGACGAAGATCTCGCCCGACGTGATCGGCACGAGACGATTGATCATCCGCATCAGCGTTGATTTGCCCGAGCCGGAGGTGCCGACAATAGCCGTGATCGAACCTTTCTCGACTTCCATCGAGACGTTGTCGACGACGGCCGCCGTGCCGTAGCGCTTGGTGACGTTCCTGATTTCGATCATGCTCATGCGGCGGATCCCCGTATGCTGTCGATGACCGCATCGAGGATGACGGCCGAAGAAAAGGCGAAGAAGACGGTCGGCACGGCGCCGAGCAGAACGAGGTCCATGGCTGTTTGACCGAGCCCTTGGAAGATAAAGATGCCGAAGCCGCCACCGCCGATCAGAGCCGCGACCGTCACCAAGCCGATCGCCTGCACCAGGACGATACGAATGCCCGTCAAAATGACGGGAAAGGCAAGCGGCAAGTCGATGCCGGTCAGAATTTGGCGACGCGTCAATCCCATGCCAGCAGCTGCATCACGTACCGAGGGATCGACTCCCTGCAGACCGACGACGGTGTTGGCCACGATCGGCAACAAAGAATAAAGGACAAGCGCGATCAGCGCCGGCGCGGCGCCGATGCCGCGAATGCCGATCGAGGCGGCGGCGGGCACGTGCGTCGCGAGATAGCCGAGCGGCAGCATCAGGATGCCGAAGAGCGCAAGGCTCGGGATCGTCTGGATGAGGCTGAGGCCCTGCAGGACGACGGCACGCAACTTTGGAACCCAGAAACACAGGATGCCGAGCGGCAGGCCAATGACGATGGCGATCGCCAGTGAGCCGAGTGCCAACAGCAAATGGGCGACCGCTTCCGTCCAGAACTGCGCGGATCGGGTCGCGAATTCCTTCATGATCGAGAGATCGTCGAGCAGTCCGGAAGCCAGGAAGATGCCGAGCAATCCGGTGTAGGCGACAAGGGCCGCAATACGCATCCACGGCGTAAGCTTGATCTTCACGAGCGCGTCCGAAACGACGAGCCCGATCACCGCAAACAGCACCCAGAACCCACCGCCCGGCGTCATGCGCGCGGCATTGCTGGCCGGTGGCGTGAATGCCGAAGCTGCAAATCCAATGGTCGCGAGCAGCGCAGCAAAACAAAGGGTGGCGATCACCAGCCGCAGCAGCGCATTTTGAAGAAAAAGTACGGCAAAGGCCGTGGCCAGCAGGAGGATCGTCAGGATGAGGGCGGAGGGTTGATTGAGTAGCTGCGTCAGCAGCATGGGCTTTCCGGCGGCGATGCGGTTTGCCTTCACATAGATGAAAGGCAGGAGCGCAGTTGCGACAACGCCTGTTGTCACCAGCACCACGCCGAGCCGGTCCAGTTTGCGGACCGCTAAGGTTTCTTCCATCGATCCATCCTGTCCGGTCGAAAGGCTGCTCCGCCCGTGGGCAGGCGGAGCATCGGGCAACGAGATTACTTCAGGAAGCCCTTTTCCTTCAGGAAGCCTTCGGCAACCGACTTCGCCGGTTCGCCGTCGACCTGGATCTTGCCGTTCAGCTTGCGCAGTTCATCGGCGTTCAGGCTCTTGAAGATCGGTGCGAGCACTTCCTCGATCTTCGGGTTTGCCTTCAGCACTTCCTCGCGGATGATCGCGGTCGGCGCATAGACTTGCTGGACGTTCTTGTCGTCCTCGAGAACCGTCAGTTCCGCGGCCTGGATCGCACCATCTGTACCATAGACCATGGCGGTGTTGGCGCCGTTCGTCTGGTCGGCTGCCGCCTTGATGGTCGCGGCCGTGTCACCGCCCGAAAGGACGATTTCCTGGTCTGGCTTCAGCGTGAAGCCGTAGGTCGTCTGGAATGCCGGAAGCGCGCCAGCCGAGTTGACGAACTCGGCGGAAGCCACGAGCTTCGCCGCACCACCGCCTGCGACCCACTTGCCGAAGTCCGACATGGTCTTCAGGTTGTTCGGGCCGGCGACGTCGTTGCGGACCGCGAGCGCCCAGGTGTTGTTGGCGGGGGAAGGCGCCAGCCAGACAATCTTGTTGGCATCGTAATCGAGCTTTTTGGCCAGTTCGTAGCCCTGTTCGAGGTTCTTCCAGGCTGCATCGTCGGCCTTGTTGAAGAAGAAGCCGGCATTGCCGGTATATTCCGGATAGATGTCGATTTCGCCTGATGTGATTGCCTTGCGAAGAACCGGCGTCGTCCCAAGCGCAACACGGTCCTGCGTCTTGATGCCGTTTGCGTTGAGCGCGAGCACGATCACGTTGCCGAGCAGCGTGCCTTCAGTATCGATTTTCGATGAAACGACGACGTCTGCAGCATGGGCCGCCCCTGCCGCAAAGGCGGAAAGCGTGACGGCAAGAGCGAATTTCTTCAACATGGATTGTCCCCTTGATTTACACCGTTTGACCTCGTGGCAGGCCCTGGCGGGAGCCTTCCACGTATAAAATCACCGGCGAAAGCAGTCTGGCTGCGATCATGCCGGAAATACGTGCGTCATGGAAATAGCGTTCGCGTTCGAAAAATCGATGCAAGCCTCTCCAGTTTTGCGGTCGCGGCGCGATTATGGCGGTGAATGCAAATGCTTGCGCGAAAATGCATTTCCTTTTCCATCGCTGCCGCGATTTGTTTTTGTTCCCTTGCGTGTTTCCGCAGATGTCCGGTGCTCTTCAGTGCTTCTACTGTCCAACCCGGTTTTGTTCTTGGCGGGAACGATAGCCGCCGGATTCCCCGACAGGGATATCTTTTTTCGCGAACACATCATATCGTTCGATTTTTCATACTGTTACGGAGAAAGCGATTGCAGCTCGGCACGTTGTTTGTCGCCAGTCACGTGCTCACATCGGGTTCGGTCAGAGAGACGGCACGAAGCCTTTCGCTTGCAGCATCGACGGTCTCGACCGCCGTCCGCAATCTCGAAACGGAGCTTGCCCTGAAGCTGACAGAGCGCGGCTCCGGCGAGCTTGCGACGCTCCTCGCCAGCAACGACGTGCGCGAAAAGCTCGCCCCGATCGTGCGGGCAGCTGAAGAGCTCGCGAACTGGGTGGGGACCAACGAACCGTCGCGTCTGCCGATCAAGATCACCACGATGGAGCGGTTCCTTGAGGTCGCTGACCAAGGCAGCATCAACCGGGCGGCGCGACGGCTGAAGCTCGGTCAGCCGCAGCTTTCGCTTCAGATCGCGACTTTGGAGAAGGCGCTCGGTCATCGCCTCTTCGAGCGGCAGGCTAATGGCTCCGCGCTGACGGAGCAGGGTAGCCGGATCTATGCCATCTTGCAGGCCATCACGCAGGAGTGGAATGATCTGAAAGCGTCCGCTGACGAACGCTATCAGCGCACGGCGCGGGCGCTGCGCATCGGTTCGATCATTCCGACAGGATCGGAAAGTTGGGTTGCACGATGCCTTGGCGCTCTCGTCGCCGAATGGAACGCCCGCCGCAGCAAGAATGCCCTGTCTCTGGTGTTGATGACGGCGGATGACTTGCGGGAAGCTTTGAAATCCGGCCGGATCGACGTTGCCATTCTCGACTCCGTTTTTGGTCTTGAGCGCTTCCAGCATCGCGAGTTGCTGAAGACCGAGATGGTCCTGATAGCACCGCTGCAAAGCCGAGAGCGAACAGTGGCCGAGCTTGTCGAAGGTCACGCGATCTGCACGCCGAGTTCGAGGACGGGGCTTGGACACGCCACGATGGCGCTAAGCCACGAGCGCACTGCCAATCGCAGGCACCGCAACCAGGATATCACTGCCGCCGACTCTCTGCCTGTGATCGTCGACCTTGTCGCCAACCATGGCTATATCTCGTTTCTTGGCCGCGTCAGCGCCATGCCCATTGCCGACAAGGTTCGCATCGTCGAACTTGAGGAGTCCATCCCGATGTCCTATCACGTCGCCTTCAACCATCGGAAAGCCTCGGCTGACGCAAGTGCCGTGATTGTCGCCGCCGTTGCCGAAATAATTGCCGAACCCGTCGCGCAAGAAAACGCTTTCGCTTAAATGGACGGCGCGGCGGACAAGGAGATTCGAGCGTGAGCGTTTTGCTGGAAGTGTGCGTGGACAGCCCGCAGGGGCTTGCGGCTGCAATTGCCGGCGGTGCGGGCCGTATCGAACTCTGCTCGGCGCTGGAGCTTGGCGGGCTGACGCCGGTCGCCGGCCTGATGAAAGCTGCCGCCGCTGCGCCCATTCCGGTCTATGCAATGATCCGCCCGCACGCCGGCCCTTTCGTGTTCGATGCGGCTGACGAAGAGGCGATGATGGCTGATATCGATGCCGTGCGCGCCTTCGGCCTTGCCGGCGTCGTCATCGGCGCCAATCGCCAGGACGGCAGGCTGGACATGCCTCTGATCAGCCGGCTAAGGGCGCGTGCCGAGGGACTTGGATCGACCCTCCACCGTGCCTTCGATCTCGTCCCTGATCCCGGTGCAGCACTGGAACAGGCGATCGAACTCGGCTGCGAGCGCATCCTGACGTCAGGCTGTGTGCCGAAGGCGATCGACGGCCTGGAAACGCTGAGCCGTCTCTCCCGCAAGGCGGCTCGCCGTATCTCGATCATGCCCGGCAGTGGCGTGCGTCCAGGCAACGTCGCTGAGATACTGCGGGCCACCGGCACAAGCGAGGTTCACGCCTCCTGCAGCTCACGGGTCGACAGCATCGACCCACGGGCGGTTACCTTCGGCTTCGAAGCAGCGACAACGAACCGGACGGATGCCGACGTCGTTCGCCAGATGCGGGCGGCGATCGACGCGCTTTAAGCGCCGACCTTGATGACCGCTTTGATCAGGCCGCTCTTTTCATGAGCCCAGCGTGCCAGGTCTCGTGGCGCATTCTCCAAAGTCGTACGGTGGGTGATCAACTGCTCGACCGGTACGAGGCCCTTGGCGATCGAATCCGCGACATGTTCGAAGTCCACGCGGGTCGCGTTGCGGCTGCCGATGACCATCATTTCGCGCTTGTGGAACTCCGGATCGGAGAAGCGAATATCGTCCTTCACGACGCTGACCAGCACCAGCGCGCCGCCATGGGCGACGAAGCCGAAGGCTTTCTCCATCGATGGGCCATAGCCGGTGGCATCGAAAACGACGTCAAAACCGTCGCCGCCAGTCATCGCCCTGACAGCATCGGCGGCACCTTCGCCTGCAATGATGCTAGAGGAAAAGCCGAACCGATCAACGGCCATCTGCAGCCGTTCCTGACTGGTGTCGAGCAATGTCACCTCATGCCCTGATATCCGCGAGAAGATTGCGGCCCCGAGCCCGATCGGGCCGGCACCGATGACGAGCGAGCGTGATCCGGTCGGCGCCATCGAACGGCGAACGGCATGGGCGCCGATTGCCAGAAACTCCGTTGTGGCTGCAGCTTCCAGGCTCACGCCCTTCATCGCATAGAGATTGCCGGCAGGCACCGTGATTTCGTCGCAGAAAGCACCGTCGGTATGAACGCCAAGCACTTTGATATTGGTGCAGCAATTCGGCTTGTCTTGGCGGCAGGCGACGCAGGTGCCACAAGAGAGATACGGGTTGACGACCACAGGCGTTCCGACCGCCATGGCAACGCCTTCGCCCGCTTCGACAACCGTCGCCGAGATCTCGTGCCCCATCACGCGGGGATATTCCAGGAACGGGTGCTTGCCCTCGAAAATGTGGTAGTCCGTGCCGCAGATACCGACATGGCTGACCGCAAGCCGTACCCAGCCCGCTTCAGGCGCGCCGGGGGAAGGGCGTTCCACGAGTTCGAGGACGCCAGGTTCGTGGCAGAGCACTGCTTTCATGATGATCTCGCATTCCCTAGATGGAAGAAGCCGGCCTTTGGGCCGGCTCCCTGTCTCGCTGCCGGCTTACGGGGTGCGGCGGCGGCGCAGTTGGTCAAAGTAGACGATGACGATGATCAGCAGGCCGGTGATGATGCGCTGCCAGAACGAATTGACGTTCAGCAGGTTCGCACCGTTGTTGATGGTCGCCAGAATGAAAGCGCCGATGAGCGGACCGTGGACCGTACCGACAGCGCCGAACAGGCTGGTGCCGCCGATGACCGTGGACGCGATCGCCTGCAATTCCCATCCGTCCGCCTGCGTCGCATTGCCGATCGCGATACGCGAGGCTAGCAGGACGCCGACGAAGGCAGCGAAAGTCGCCGAGAGAATATAGGCGAGATAGATAATGCCGTTCACCCGCACGCCGGACAGGCGGGCCGCTTCGCGGTTCGAGCCGACGGCGAAAAGATAGCGCCCCCAACGGCTCAAGTGTAGGAAGACGTAGGACGGGACTGCGACCAGAATAACCATCCAGAACAGGCTTGGCACGCCAAGGAAGTCGGCGCGGGCAAAGTTCGTGAAGGGCTCGTTGACGATGTTGATCGTCGAACCATTGGTGATCAAAAGTCCGATGCCGCGCAGCGAGGTCAGCGTTGCCAGCGTGATAATGAAGGGCGGCAGTCCCATCTTGACGATGCCGAAGCCGTGGAATACCCCGATGCCGACGCCGATCAGCAGCGTGATCAGGATGGACGCCCAGACCGGCACGCCTGCTTGCAGCAGCCAAGCCAGGATAACGGTGCAGAATCCGACGATCGCGCCGACCGAAAGGTCGATGCCCGCGGTGATGATTACGAACGTCTGGCCGAGCGCCAGAATGGCCGTCATTGCGCCCTGCCGCAGCAGGTTGGAAATGTTCAGCGGCGTCCAGAAGCTCGCTGTGACGAAGCCGAGAACGATCCAGAGGAAGGCCAGGAGACCGATGAGGGTCAGGCCAAAAAGGATATTGACTTTTCGGCGCGGCGGCGGCGCGGCGATATCGGTGGGGGTTACGGTCATTGGTTCTCTCTCCCTCTTATTCTTTTAGACACCGATCGCTTCGCTGAGCACTTCTTCATGTGTTGCCGCGTGGAAGTCGTGGCTTGCAACAAGCTGGCCGCGGCGGAAGACGTGCAGCCTGTCGGCGAGCTCATAAACCTCAGGCAGATAGGAGGAGATCAGGATGATACCCGCGCCTTGCTTGAGAAGCTTTGCAAACAGCCGGTAGATTTCCGCCTTCGTACCGACGTCGACGCCCACCGTCGGCTCATCGAAGATGAAGAGGCGAGCGCCGTAGCTCAGCCACTTGCCGATGACGACTTTCTGCTGGTTCCCGCCCGACATGGCCGAAACCAGGACACGCCGGCTCGGCGTCTTGATCGCCAGGTCACGGATCTGTTGGTCGGCATTCTGCGATTCCTCGCTGTGGCTGATGACAGGACCCTTGCTCAGCCGTTTGAAGACCGGAAGATTGATATTCAACCCGATTGGCAGGTTGAGGCAAAGTCCCTGGTCGCGGCGGCTTTCCGGCGCCAGCGCGATCCCGAGTTCCATTGCAGTGCGCTCGTTGGTGATATCGACCTTCTTGCCCATCCAGTGGATCTCGCCGGCCGTGGTCTTTTCCCGCCCGAACAGGCCGAGCGCGAATTCGCTGCGCCCCGCGCCGATCAAGCCATAGAGGCCCACGATCTGGCCGGCCTTGACCGAAAGGGAGACGTTCTGGAAGCCCGGGCCGGAAAGCCCGCGAACGTCGAGAATCGTGTCGCCGATCGGGATCTCTTCCTTGTGATAGATCTGCTCGATCGAGCGGTTGATCATCAGCGCGATCAGCTCGGCTTCGTTCGTCTCGCCGATGGTGCGGGTGCCGACATGCGTGCCGTCGCGCAGCACCGAAACGCGGTCCGCGAGCTCGAACACTTCTTCCATGCGATGACTGATGTAGACGATCGTGACGCCTTCGCTTTGAAGGCGGCGGATCAGCTTGAAAAGCTGCGCCGATTCCTGGCGGGTCAGGTAGGCTGTTGGCTCGTCGAAGATCAGGAATTGCGTGCCGCGCATGGCCGCGCGCGCAGTCGCAACGAGTTGTTGTTGGCCGATCGTCAAATCGGCGAGAGGCACGCCGGCAGGCAATCCGAAACCGAGATCGTCGAGGACGGCCTGCGCCATCTTCTCCATCTCTTTCTTGCGCATCAGCCCGTATTGATTGACCTCGTCGCCGAGAAAGAGGTTGGCCGCTACCGTCAAGTGCGGGCAGAGAACGACTTCCTGGTGGACGGCGTTGATGCCGCGCGCTATCGCTTCGTTGGGCGTTGCCAGGGCGACGGGGTGGCCGCACCAGAGAATCTCGCCCGCCGTTCTGGCAATCACACCGGTCAGAAGCTTGATCAGGGTCGACTTGCCAGCCCCATTCTCGCCGACGATCGCGTGGATCTCGCCGGCCAGGAACGTCATCGTCGCCGGCTTCAGCGCCTGGACGTAGCCGTAATTCTTTTGAAGTCCTTTAAGTTCGAGGATCGGGGCGCCCGCAGGAATGCGGCTTGCCTCCGTCAGCGTGGCGCTGTCATCGTGGCGATGACTGACCTCTTCCAGGCTCATGGGCGTCTCCTCCTCGCGAATTGCCGTCTCTCCACCAGCAGTCCGCGCTCCTCATGCGGACGATAACACAGGTGAAGGAAAGGCCGCGCGGGATTTCTCTCGCGCGGCCACGTCGTGTGATTTACTTGATCTTGGGGTTCAGCAGAGCGTCGATCTTCGGGTCGCTCATGTTGGCCTTGGTGACCAGGTTTGCGCCGGTGTCGACGTTGGCCTCGACCTTCTCGCCCTTGGATACGGCGAGCGCCGTCTTCACGCCGTCATAGCCCATGCGGTAGGGATCCTGCACGACGAGACCTGCGAGCGAGCCGTCCTTGAGGAAGCCGACCGTCTTGTCGTCGCTATCGAAAGCGATGACCTTGATCTTGTCGCCGAGCTTGTTCTCCGCGATTGCCTGGCCGACGCCCTGTCCCAAGATGAGGTTCGAGGCGAAGGCGCCAACAAGGTTCGGGTTAGCCGTGATCAGATCGGTCATCATGTTGAGACCGGTCGTGGCCTGGCCGTCGCCGTACTTGTCAGCAATGACCTTAAGGCCGGGATGCTTCGTCTTGATCTGATCCAGGAAACCTTCACGGCGCTGCTCGAGCGAGCCGACGCCCGGCAGGTTGGTGAGGATGACGACTTCGCCCTCCTCCTTGCCGGTCATTTCCTTAATGGCGGCAGCAAGGCCGTCAGCCGCGATGCGGCCGCCCTGGACGTTGTCAGTCGTCAGGAACGACTTGAAAGCCTTGGAATCGGCGGCCGAGTCGATGCCGATGATCGGAACGGACTTTGCAGCTTCATCGATCGGCTTGCCAAGCGCCTTGAACTCGGTCGGCGAGATCACGATTGCAGCCGGCTTACCGGCAACGGCGTTTTCAAGAATGCTGATCTGGCCGTTGATGTCGGATTCGGCCTGTGCGCCGAGTTCCGGAACGTTGACACCTAGATCCTTACCGGCAGCGCGGGCGCCGGCCAGAACGATCTGCCAGTAGAAAGAGGTCGTGTCCTTGACGATGATCGGAATCGTCACGTCAGCTGCAAACGACGTTACCGGCATTGCGGTGGCGATAGCGGCAGCACCCGCGAGAGCCGTGAAGGCTCGGCGCGACAGAATGGATTTCATGCGCATGTAGTTCTCCTCCTAGGTGCGTTCTCCTCCAAGAAACCGTACCGCTGAACGCAGGCGGGCGATTTTTATCGATAAAAAACAGTTACCACGAGAAGCTAGCCGAGCGAAAGTCAAATTGCAAGTACTGCAAGCGGCTCGCTCATTGTTTCTTTATCTATCGCAAGTAATTGTTTTTCCAATCGTTCATCCGCAGTCTAAAGTGCTGTCAGCCGCGATAGACTTCGTCCGGGCGAACAACACCTTTCTTCAAAATCAGGTTACCGTACAGCCGGAATTCTGTCGTCGCGACAATATAGGCGGCCGTGCGGGCACGCTCATAAAAGGCGAAGCGTTCGAGGGATGCGATCTTGAAGTCGCCGGCGCGCCTCGAAACGATTTCCTGAAATTCGGCGCAAACGTCGGGCACTGCGGTCGGGTCGCCGACAACTTGCATGCGCCACGCCGTTTCCGGCACGAACGTATCGAGCGGAAAATGCGTCAGGATCGCCTCGGCCATGTCGGTGGCGCTGACGCCATCGGCACGAATGACTTCCGGACCCATTGTGCTCGAGGGAAAGTTGGCGTCGGCGATGACGATATCGTCGCCGTGCCCCATGCGGGCGATCGCACGCAGCAGGTCGGGATTGAGGATGGGGTGGATACCTCTAAGCATGGTCCGTCCTTATACACGCACGGCGTCTTCGCCGAGCGGCGGTGCGACGAGCGTCAGAGAGTCGAATTCCGGGAAGATCGAGTCCGGCAAGGCTGGCTCGAAAAGCTCCATGTTGCGTGTCAGGCTCGAAGCCTTGGCCGTGCCGATCAGTACCGAGGAGACGAGCGGATCGCGGAGCGGGAACTGGAGCGCCGGGGCAGCCAGCGACACGCCATGTTTGGCAGCGATCTTCTCCATGCCCCCGACCTTGGCGAGGACATCGTCTGTCGCCGGCATGTAGTCGAAATGCGAGCCGGGCACGGGGCCCGTCGCAAGGATGCCGGAATTGAAGACGCCGCCAACAACGAGCGAGGTGCCCTTTTTCCGGCAAAGCGGCAGCAGTTCGGCAACCGCCGACCGGTCGAGCAGCGTATAGCGCCCGGCCATCAGGATGCAGTCGATGTCGGCATTGCGCATCACGTCGAGGCAGATCGGAATCTCGTTGACACCGAGTCCAAAGGCATTGATCGCTCCGGAGGACTTCAGTTCCTCGAGCGCCTTGATGCCGGTGTCCAGGAAGTGCTTCTGCAGGACAGCGTTCTTCGCCGCGCCGTGGGTGTATCCGCCAAGGTCGTGAACGTAGAGTATGTCGATCCGGTTCAGTCCGAGACGGGCATAGCTGAATTCCACCGAGCGCATGATGCCATCGTAGGAATAGTCGTAGTCGGCATCGAAGGAGAGCGGGTCGACATAGCTATAGTCTGGAACGGTTCCCGTCGGCACCGGGCGCAGCAGCCGACCAACCTTGGTCGAGAGCACCCACTCCTTTTCCGGCTTGTCGCGCAGGAAGTCGCCGAAACGACGCTCGGCGAGACCGAGGCCATACCACGGTGCGACATCGAAATAGCGAATGCCGCTGTCCCATGCAGCCTCAAGCGTCTCCATAGCCTGTTCGCGCGGGCAGGCGCGATACAGGCCACCGAGAGCGGCGCCGCCGAAGCTTACTTCGGTCACCTCCAGCGCCGTGCTGCCGATCCTCCTCGTCTTCATTATTCCTCCCCTGAAGACTTGATATGCATCTGATTTAGAGTGTCGCACCCAAATGCCACGGCACAAACTCATTGTCGCCGTAGCCGAATTCCTCGCTCTTCGTCTTCTTGCCGGATGCCGTGTCGATGATCAGGTCGAAGATCTCGCGGCCCTTGGCGCTGATCGTCGCATCGCCTGTCGCGATCGTGCCGCAGTCGATATCCATGTCCTCTTCCATCGAGGCATAGAGAGCCGAATTGCTGGAAAGCTTGATCGAGGGCGCCGGGCGGCAGCCGAAGCAGCTGCCGCGGCCGGTGGTGAAGGCGATCATGTTCGCGCCGCCGGCTACCTGACCAGTTGCGGAGACGGGGTCGTAACCGGGGGTGTCCATGAAGACGAGGCCCGGTGCGCTGACGCGCTCGGCATAACCATAGACGGCTGTCAGAGGCGAGCGTCCGCCCTTGGCGACGGCTCCGAGTGATTTTTCAAGGATCGTCGTCAGGCCCCCGCGCTTGTTGCCGGGCGACGGATTATTGTCGAGCGATGCCCCGTGCATCGCCACGTACTTCTCCCACCAGGCGATCTTGTCGTCGAGCTTGCGGGCAACCTCGTCGCTGACGGCGCGGCTGCGCAGAAGGTGCTCGGCACCGTAGATCTCGGAGGTTTCGGAGAGGATCGCCGTGCCGCCGGCAGCTGCCAGCAGGTCGGCTGCAACGCCGAGCGCGGGGTTGGCGGTGATGCCGGAAAAGCCGTCCGAGCCGCCGCACTGCAGGCCGATGATGATATCGCTGATCGGCAGCGCCACGCGCTTTTCCTTGCCGACATCCTGCGCAATTTCACGCAGCATGCCCATGGCGCGCTCGACGGCGCGTCGCGAGCCGCCGGCATCCTGAATGTTGAAGTGACGCTTGGAGTTCCCGGCGCCGCTTTGGCCGTAGAGTGTCAGCTGGTTGACTTCGCAACCGAGGCCGATCATCAGCACGCCGCCGAAGTTCACATGCCTGGTATAGCCGGCAAGGGTCCGGTGCAACACGGCCATGCCGTCACCTGTGGAGCTCATGCCGCAGCCCTGGTCATGGACGATCGGCACGAAACCGTCAATACCGTCGAAATGCGGCAGGATCGTCTTGTTGGCCTCGTCGGCGATCGCCCGACAAACGGTGGTGGAACAGTTCACGCTGGCAATGATGCCGATGTAGTTGCGCGTCGCCGAGCGGCCGTCGGCACGACGATAGCCCATAAACGTGCGCGCACGATCCGCTGCAGTTGCTTCCTCAGGCGCCGAGTTGGCGGTCGCGGCAAGACGGTCGTTCTCGAAGTGCAGATTGTGACTGTGAATATGGTCGCCGGCCTTCACGTCCGCCGTCGTCCGCCCGATCGCCTGCCCGTATTTGATGATGGGCTGGCCAAGCGGAATATCGGCGAGTGCGATCTTGTGACCGGGGTCGATCTTCTCGCGGGTCTGGATGCCGGCGACCGTCGCGCCGGATGGGATCGCCGCCGTCGCAACCGCAACGTTGTCGCCGGCAGACAGGATGATCCAGGGGTCCTTGGTCAACATTCTTCTCCCTAGGGGAAACACTCGCTTCGTCGGCGAATGTTCATTGATTTTGTTTTTTATCTACAATAAACATTTTCAAGTCAACGGGATTATTCATCCTGTGGACGAGGGAGGCAAACAGCCGCATGCAATCCAAAATAAGATAAGGATTGCTGACAGATAAGCTTCTGCCACGCTTCGCGCCGCAACTTCGTGGCCGTCCGATCCGTGTTGCCGAGGCAAAAGGGCGGGGTGTGCATGGCAAGGCAGAATACAGTCTTCAAGGAAGCGTACAACCGCTATGCCGCCGCTTTGCGGACGGATGCGGCATTGCCCTCGGAGCCCGAAATAGCGGCGCAGCTCGGCATCAGTCGCAGCACTGCGCGCGCGATTCTGACACGGCTCAGCGATACCGGCATTATTCGTTGGAACAAGCGTCAGAAGATCGTCCTCAGGCAGCCGACCGAAGCCGATTTCTTTCCATCAGAAGAGACCAACTCACTTCACGACATCATCGAGCGAAGCTTCATGCAGCGCATCTTGTCGGATGATGCCGCACCGGGCATGCAGATCAACGAATTGGAGCTCGCGCGCGAGATCGGTACCGGCACCACGAGTGTCCGCGAATTCTTGATCCGCTTCTCGCGGTTTGGCTTGATCGAGAAACGGCCGAACAGCCACTGGATTCTCAAGGGCTTCACACGCGATTTTGCGCTTGAGCTCGCAGACGTGCGCGAGATGTTCGAGCTGCATTCGGCGGCGGAATTCGGCAAACTTCCGCCAGAGAGCGACGCGTGGCGCGCGCTGTCTGACATCAAGGCGGATCATCAGGCGATGCTGCGTGATCTCGACACGCGCTACAAGGATTTCTCCACTCTCGACGAGCGCTTCCATCTGCTCATCCACGCGGCTTCGCGGAACCGCTTCATTGCCGATTTCTACGATGCTATCGCGATCATCTTTCACTATCACTACCAGTGGAACAAGGCTTTCGCTCGCGAGCGCAACGAACGTGCCATTCATGAGCATCTGGATTATATCGCCGCGCTGGAGTCTCGTGATCAGGCAGCGATCGATTCCGCCTGCCGTCTGCACTTGCGCTCGGCGCGCCAGACCCTGCTGCAATCAATTCCACTGACGCCCTCCGACGAGGTTCTGACGGAAGGCCAATCTTGAGAGAAAACCCGGCCGGAACCGGGCTAATTTCTATTTCACGCCTGCTTTCTATCAGGCGCGACTTTTGCTCCCTCTACCGGCGAAGGGGAGCGCACGTTCCGCAGGCAGTCATTTGCGTCGTCAGCGACAAAATCCTCCTCTTCACCTCGATAGAGGCAATTCCTTCGCGTGTTATTTTGGGGCTTAGAAAGGCCTGCTCACCATTCAACGTTATCGGCAGCGGCGTACTGTCTTGGTGACCTCATCGCCATCGTCGGTCATCGTTCTGACGGTCTTGGTGTAGCAGCCATCGCGATAATAGCGGTCACGATCGCGAACCGCGCCAACTCGGATGCCGTGCTCGTTGATGGTAATTCCGGGACGCACACGATCGTACTCGTCGTCGTAGCTCCGTTCGCGCATTATGGACACGCTGTCAGCCATTGCGGGAGCGACGAACGAACAGAGCGCCATAGCTGCAGCAGTGCAATTCATAAGGGTCCTTCGCATCTCAATTCTCCTTCCCTGCTGAAAGACAAACGAAGGAGAACAGACCTGGTTCCTTAAGAAATGACGCGCAGGTTGGCCTGACGATCCTCTTTCGAGCATCACATGTGGTCCAGGTTGAAGGTTTAGTGCGACGTTTCGGTGGCGGCTGACGTCACCGATGCCCGGCCTTGCTCGCGTCCCACAGGAATGAGCCAGGCCGACAGGAACGTGAGAACGGCAACCACCGCCACGCCCCAGAACGTCCAGTGAAGCGATGCATCGAAGACGGTGCGGATTGCGGGATCGGCGGCCAATTCGGAAAGCCCGGTTGGCTGGTTCAGAACATCATGCAGCGAGCTTGCTGCGTCCCCGGCGGCATAGTGGCTGATGCCGGCGTTGAGAATGGCACCGAGCACGGTTGCTCCGAGGGTATTGCCGAGGCTGCGGGCGAAGATGATCGACGCTGTGGCGCTGCCGCGCATCGACCATTCGACACTGTCCTGTACAAGCGCGATACTGGTGAGGCTGATCAGCCCCATGCCGAAGCCCATGAAGAACGAGCCTGCTCCCGCGAGCGCGGGGTGGCTGTCCGGTGTCAGGAAGAGCAGGAAGGAAGCACCGAAGGGAAACATCAGGCTTCCAACCCGTAGCGTGCGTCGGATGCCGAACGCCCTGAACAAGCGGCTGGAGAGCATCACAGCCAGTGGCCACCCGACGACCAGCATCGTCAACGTGAAGCCCGCGACGATCGACGACCGTCCGAGGACGCCTTGGACGTACATGGGCAATACGGTCGAAAGCCCGATCAGCGCCATGCCGGCAAGCAGTGTTGCGGCGTTGCTGGTCGCGACCAGCCGGCGGCTCCAGAGAGCAATGGAAATGATCGGCTCGGCCGCCCGCTTCTCCTGCAGCAGGAAAAGGACGGCGGCGACGGCGAACACCAGGGCGAGCAACGCCAATACCCACGCCTTGGCATCCGCGGCTTCAGTCAGGATGACGAGCAGCGCAATGACGGCGATCGAAAACAGGATGGCGCCGAGATAATCGATCTTCGCCTGCTTGTGCGCGACCGATTCCTTGAGGAAGAGGGAGAAAGCGGCGATCGACACGATTCCGATCGGCAGGTTGATCCAGAAAATCCAGGCCCAGGAGATGGTATCGACGATCACACCCCCGGCGAGCGGCCCGACAACCGCCGATGTGGCCCACACTGTCGCCATGACACCCTGCACGCGGCCTCGCTCCTCGAGCGTGAAGAGGTCGCCGATGATTGTCATTGTTACCGGCTGGATAGCCCCGGCGCCAAGCCCTTGCAGCAGGCGGAAAACGATCAGCGAAGCCATCGACCATGCCAGCCCGCAGAGTAGGGAACCGAAGAGAAAGATCAGGATGCCCGAAATCAGCACCGGTTTGCGCCCGAAGATGTCCGAAAGCTTGCCGTAAATGACGGTTGTCGTCGACTGGGCCAGAAGAAAAGCCGAGAAGACCCAGCTGTAATAGGTAAAGCCACCCAACTGCCCAACGATCTTCGGCATGGCGGTCGCGACGATCGTGGCTTCGATCGCGACCATGAAAGTCGCGAGCATGATAATGGCGACGACGAGCGCGCGGTTCGAGCGCAGAGCTGTATGGGACATGAGATCTTCTCCGGGTGCTCCGCGAAGTGCCAAAAAATGACGGCAAGTCGGCTAGGCGGGCTGGCGCGGAGTGTAGCACCGGTTCTAGGCCGCCGACCGGAAGGCGTCAATTATTATCCGTTTGGTTACGAGTGCGGCTTCCGCGCGGGAGTCGCATCTGGATGGCGCACGCTTAGGGCGAGTTGGGCGTCAAGAAAGCAAGACGACACATGCGGTATGCGCGGCGCCTCTGCCACCTCAATTGGCTTGAAGTTCAATTACCGGATGTTAATAGTCTCTCTATCGGTTGCAATAATATATACCCCTATTGTTGTAATAAACTCGCGTCATTTTACATTTTACAACAAGAAAGCGCATGCTATTCTTAGAATCTCTAGTTTAGGGACACGTGGCGAGACTATTCTCGGCACGGCGTGCATTTTCAGCGCTGTTTGGTGCTTGAAAGGCCAAATGAGCGCTTTTGGCTTGTGATCGGCATCGGCCGAGCAAGTTGAGGACAAAAAGACTCAATCTTGAGGAGGCATCCGATGTTTCATAAAGAGCCTTGGCTTTTCATCGGCTTCTCTTGAGGCCGCTGAGGGCATGAAGCCGACAGGCAAGTGGCTGGGAACCACCTTCGACCGCATGGTCGGACCGGGATCAAGGTAGCCTGAAAACACTCATGAGGCGAATGCGCGGCAATGGTGCCGCAGTAGGCGATATCGAGCGGCAGCGTTCTGAAACGACGCGGCCGGGCCTAAAAATCTTGGAAATTCGCCAAGCGTTGGAGTGGGTCCGATGATCAATAGCTTTGGTGAAGACACTTACTTGCCTTTGGTACAACTAATCTACGAAACCGTGGTAAGCCCTCCCGAATGGGAGAAGGTCATAGCGGAGCTGATCAATGCCACCAAGGCTGCCGCCGGGGCAGTCGTGGGCTTCAAGGGGGCGGAGGATCGGCGCGCGAGCGTGTTTGCAAAGGGCGTCCCGAAAGCCGCGCTCTGCAATCCGCAGATGATCGCTGCACTGCACGCGGCGACGCTCACCTTGGGACAGGGGGCGTTCCTGACGATCGACCTGAAGGCCAAGCTCAATCCGCAATGGGACAAGCCCGTGCACGAGTGCTTTGGTGTCGAGGGCAGCCTTCTGATACTCGTTCTCGTCAAGGAAGGCGGACGCAGGATTGCATTGATGCTTCATTTCGATCGCCCGGGTCGGAGTGAAACAGATAGAGCGGCCGAAGCGCTGATGAAATTGCTGCCGCACTTTCAGACGGCCTTTGCAATTCAGAAGACCACGCTCTTGGAGCGTGAGAAATCCGCACATATGGAGAGCGCCTTCTTCAGTTCGTCCGCACCCTCTGCGATTATTACGGAAGACTATCAGGTTCGCCTGGCGAATGGGAGCTTCGAGAAATTTGTCGAAGCGTCGCATCTGCTAGTCGAATATAGCGACTCCGTGATCGATTTCGTCGACACGGCACTTCAGGACGAGGTTGCACGGCTGATCGGTATGGCGGCGTCGCATGGACGTGTTCGACACGTTGCCTGGGTTGAGGACAAGGTGAAGAACGTCAAATGGCTCATCAGCGTCGATGCGCTGTCGGGACGTGTCGGCCTCGGCTCGCAGTTCAAGAACGTCTTTGCGACCAACGAGCGCGTTTATATGCTCACGATACGCGAGCTCGGCGGAAACAGCCTGCTGGCGCCTGACACCATCAAGTCCATCTTCGGCCTGACACCGACGGAGGCCGATCTTGCCTATTGCCTGTTGCGGGGAGAAACGGCGTCCGAAATCGCGCGGCAACGCGGGGTCTCGAAAAATACAGTCCATAATCAGCTTGCCTCCGCGATGGCACGCGTGGGCGTGAACCGGCAGACGCAGTTTCTGCACTGCCTTTCCATGCTCTCCGCGATGTGCTGATCGTGCTGCTTAGAACCGCCAGGTAACGCTGACGGAGACGTTGTAATCGATGGCATGACTCATGCCTATCGTGGGCGATACGCCGCCCGCATCTGCGACATAGTTGATCGTCGGTACCTTGTTAATGTAGTTCACGCCGGCGTCCAGGCCGACCTGCAGATTCTCCGTGGGCGCGTAGCGCAGCCCGGCGCCAACGCCGGCAAGCAAGCTGGCGTCGTCGCGCGTCTGGGAGACAAAGTCGAAGGCGCCCGTCGATACGCTCGGCAGAACTGCGGAATAATGGCTTCGATAGTGGGAATGCAGGTAGGCCCCGCCAAATCTCGCATCGAACGAGACGCTGAGATCCGGCTGCAATGCCTTGGCGACCGAGAGCTCAGCCAACGCCCCGACATAGCGTCCATCGAGTTCGTCGTCTTGCGCGACGCTGACCTGCGGTACCACCACGCCCGGGTAGTTCGCGGTAATTTGGAGCGTCCGACGAAAATCCACGTCGCGATCGATGGACCTATACATCGGGCCAAACTTGGGCGTGATCGTCCAGCCGCCTTGAAGGTCGATCGGAGCGCCAAGCAGTAGTGTCTGATCGATGACCGTGGCGTCCTCGCTGCGCTCATCGACGATTGAGCTGTTACTGAGGTCGCCGGTAGCTCGAAGGGTCATCCCAGTGTTGTCGGCATAGGCAGCATAGGCCGCGGCGCTTTGTGTATCGCCGTTCGTGAGGAGCGCGGCAAAGGTGCCGCCGGTTATCGCGCTATTCGAGGCAAACTGAGTCACACGTCCGCCCACCGGTGAGGAGCTTGAAATAAGTATGCCGACTGTCCCGCCTGCGCTGTCGTTGACTGTAACATCAACTGTTGCAACCGCTGGTAGCGTTCCGGCGGGTGACGCGAATAGCGTGCTGATGTTGCCGTTTGCGGAATTACCATAGACCAGGTTCAGGGAATTTTGCCCGGCAAGGCTTGTACGGTCCGTGGAATTGGAAGAAAGGTCCGAGATGCTGCCGTTCCACTCCAGGATCAACGGCTGCGATCCTATCTGACCGAGCGGCACATCCAAGCTGATGCCAAAATTCGGGCCGTCGTCAACGACCCTGCTGTCGCCGCTTCCGAAGAAATCGGGCCGACGCGAACCCCAACTTGGCAAACTCAGCCAGTTGATGCCGACCCCGAGCTGCAAGGTTAGAGCAACTTCGTCGCTCTGTGCTGTAGGCACTGGCTTGGTGTCATCCGCAGCCGCAATGGATGGCGTCCCTGCAAGGTTTGCCAAAACTGCCGCGAGGACAGCAGGCAGCTTGTGCGACCGAACAGCCAGCCAGATCCGCATTCCCTCGTCACCCCAAGATAGCCGTCGACACACACGCCGACGCTGCGCACCGAGGTCTATTACTATTATAATTTAGTGTACAATCAATTAGCGGCCGTTTCCTTTCCTGGGAAGATCGTACGAACGGTGCATAAATATCACGGCACCGACACCACGCAGAGCTTTTCGCCGTTTGGACCATAGACAGTCAGCCGGGCGCTCCATCCGTTCGGCGACGCGGAGATCGTTGACCGTGAAAGCGCAAGCCGTCCCGGGTCATCCTTCTGGAAATCGCCGCCTTGAACATTGCTTGAGGTGTTGCCGTTGGAATTCGAAAAAATCTCGAATTGATAGCTTCCTTCGCCGCGACCGTTGCTTTCGATCGTCGGGACCAGAGTCATGACACCTCCACTCTCCTTATGATGCTCTATAATGCAGTGTACGGGCGGGAGGGCCGCAATCATTGTAGGACTCCGAGCAAAAGAGGTCAGCGGCATCGCCGCTGACCTTCAGGGATACTCTGTTAATGCTGGACGGTCGTGGAGCTGTTGCCGACGCCGGACTGAACGGTGAGCGAGTTGTTGCCGAAACCGCTCTGGATGGTGGCGGAGACGTTTCCTAGGCCCGCTTGCACGGTAGTCGAGTGGTTGGCGATGCCGTATTGGGCTGTACCGGATACGTTGTATGCACCGAACTGAACGGTTGCCGAGTGGTTCGCAATACCGGATTGGCCGGTAAAGCTGAAGTTCCGGAAGCCCAATTGGCCAGTACCGGCGACGTTGCCCCAGCCGCTTTGAGCTGTGATGGACTCATTATCCGCAGCGAATACGCCGGAGATCGACGAAAGAGCAAACACGGTTGCAATTACTAGGCCCTTGATTTTCATTGTATCTCTCCTCTTCCTCCCGCCGGAATTGACGGTTGAGAGACACTACCGCATCGCCATTCGCGCGAGGGTTTCAAAGCTTGCCTAACGGAATGGGGAATTTCCCTGCTTCAGCCAAGGAACATGGTGTCGCTTAGTGATGTGGGACGTGGCAAGTGTATTCGCAGCTATGTCAATAGTGATACTTGCCAGAAAAATAGGTTGGAGAACTATAGTTCCGAAGAGGTTCGGCTCGTGCGACAAATCGCGCGACGACATACGCTTTACAATGGTTCGATACAAGCGATTTGTAAAGAACGGCACGGACGCAAGATCCTCCATCTCTTCCATCCGACAGTTGCTGCCTGCTCCGCCAGGCGGTTGATGAAGGCGATGATCTCGGGGTTGTGTGTGGCTTTTGCATTTTTCCAATCCTTTCAAGCCAGGGTCATGCCGCCGTCGACGTGAAGCTCGATCCCATTGACGAAGCTTCCTGCATCGGAGGCGAGAAACAGTGCGGCGCGCGCCAGCTCCTCCGTCCGCCCCAGCCGGCCTGCGGGGATAAGCGAGGCCATGTAGTCTTCGAATGCCGGGCGTTCTGCTTCCGATACGCCGAGCTTGCCGAGGATTTCGGTCTCGACCGGCCCCGGGCTCAGGATGTTGACGCGGATCCGCCGCGACTTGAATTCGATCGCCCAGTTCCTGGCAATGGCGGCGACGGCGGCCTTCGACCCGGCATAGACCGTATGATTTGGGAGGATCTTCGTGGCCGCGAGCGAGCTCGTCACGATGATGCTGCCGCCGTCGCGGATCAGCGGCGAGATTGTCTGCACGCCGAAGAATACGCCGCGCGTATTGATGGCGAAGTGCCCGTCATAGTCTTCGGGCGTGACATCGGCAGACGCGGTAAGGTTGATAACACCGGCATTGGCCACGTAGATGTCGATTCCGCCGAAGCTCCTGTTCACGATATCCGCCAACTTGCGGTGATCTTCGAGGTCGGCAACATCGCCCACGAAACCAACGGCTGAATGGCCGATGTCCTGCACGGCCCGATCGACGACATCCTGCCTCCGGCCAGTGATGATGACCTGCGCTCCCTCTTCCGCGAAGAGCTGTGCGATCGCTTTGCCGATGCCGCTATTGCCGCCGGTGATGATGGCGACCTTGTCTTTAAGGTGTTGCATTGCTTATCTCCTTTTCAACAAGAGATGAGATAGACGTTGCCTCCCGGCGTCATTAGATCATGGGCGGGCACATGATCTGTGCCGCGGAGGTGCAAGTGGCAAACCTGCTGAACGAGACGTCGGGATTGATGGCTTTCGTACGGACCGTGCAGGCTGGCTCGTTCAGCGCCGCCGCGCGTGACCTGGCCACGACGCCGTCCGCGGTGTCGAAGAGCGTGGCGCGGCTGGAAAAGAAGATCGGCGCGCGCCTATTCCTGCGCTCCACCCGTGCCCTCACGCTGACCCAGGACGGTCAGGTTTTCTTCGACCGCGTTGCGCCGCTATTGCGGGATCTGGATTCGAGTGACGAGGCGATCAGGTCCGATGCCTCGCCTTCGGGTCGTTTGCGCATCAGCATGCCCAGCGAACTGGCGCCTCTTCTGCTCCCGCGCCTGCTTTCCAGCTTTGCAGCCGACCATCCGAACCTTCATCTCGATATCGGTCTCACGGATCGGTTTGTCGATCTGATCAGGGAGGACTATGACGTCGTGCTGCGTGCAGGTAGACCCCTGGAGGGTGATCTGATCGTGCGCCATCTCGCCGACCTGCGGATGGCGATCGTCGCATCTCCGGCTCTTCTTGAAGCCTGGGGCAATCCCACCAGCGACGAAGCCCTGGCAGCGATGCCTTTTGCCCGATATGCGCCGGGCGGCGTGATACAGCCTTTGCCCCTGGCGGATGGGAAGAGCTTTACTCCGTCAGGGCGCGTGGATTGCGACTCGGGAGCGGCGCTCATTCAAGCTGCGCTCGGCGGGTTGGGGGCCGCCTATGTTCTGCGATGCCTGGTCGCCAAAGAACTAGAATCCGGTGCGCTTGTCGCCGTCGAGTCGGGGATGGGGTTTCCCAAGCTTCCATTCAACGCGCTGCACGCGTTTGGCCGCACGGTGCCGCTGCGCGTAAAGTTATTCTGTGACTTCATGGCCCGCGAGGCAAAAGCCATCGAAGCGATCTAACCAACGGCGCATCATCGCCAATGCCGGCATCTGTTCAGCCAACTCAAAATTTCGAGCCACCCGCCTCCCGCATCGCAGTCGGCAACGTTTCCCATGCCCTGATCAACTCTCCGATCGAGCCGGCGCCCATCTTGCGCATGACGTTGGCGCGATGCAGCTTCACCGTCACTTCGCTGATGCTGAGGTCGAAGGCGATCTGCTTGTTCAGGCGCCCGCGTGCGACTTCGCGTAGGATTTCGCGCTCCCGGTGCGTCAGTGTCTCCAAGCGCTCGAGATTGCGCTTGACGACAACAGCCTCCGCGCGCCGCGCCACATCGAGCTCAATCCCGGCGATCACCGCATCGAGCAGCGTCTGATCCCGCACCGGTTTGGTGAGAAAGTCCACCGCGCCGGCCTTCATGGCCTGCACCGTCATCGGGATGTCGCCGTGTCCGGTGAGGAAAATGATTGGCTTGAGATTGCCGTTTTGCGCCAGATGGTGCTGCAGATGAAGCCCGCTTGCTCCCGGCATGCGCACATCGAGGATCAGGCAACCTGGGCTGTCCAATATGTCGGCGTCGAGCACTTCTTGGGTTGAGGCGAAATCGACTGACCGGAAACCCGCCGAAAGAATCAACTCAGACAAAGCCTCGCGGACAGCCGCGTCGTCATCGACGATGATGACGATTGGCTGCTCGGCATCATTCTTGTGCTGTGGTAACAGCGGCGCCGATTTCCGCGGCAGTTGTTCAACTCTCATGTCACCCTCCATTTTTCGATTTTTGCAAAGCGTCTGCGATGGCTACGAGCAGGGCAGGGGCGTCGAAAGGCTTGCGGAAAAAACCGCTGATGCCTTGGGCGCGGCCGTGGTCCGCGATTTCATGGCGGCCGGTGATCAGGAAAACCGGCAGTTCCGGACGCGCCTTCTTCACGATGTCGCGAAGTTCGAAACCGTCCGTACCGGGCATGCCGATGTCCGTTATGAGAAGGTCGAGGTCCGAGAGTCCGCGAACGAGCAAGTGCCCGGCCGAGCGGAAGCAGCAAGCCGTATAGCCGGCGGATTCCAGCAGTTCCTCCAGCGATTCGAGCAGCCTCGGATCGTCATCGATGACCGCGATGGTCGGTCTTGTTCTCTCCATGACTAATTTCCTCCCGCGCGGCGCGAGTGGGTGACAGGTATCTCCAACCTCTCCGCAATACGCACGAGATCGGCGAGCGATGCTGTTCCCATTTTCTGCATTACATTCCTTCGATGAATTTGCAGCGTGACTTCGCTGATCCCCAGTTCCGATGCTGCCTGCTTGTTGAGGAGACCACTGACCACGAGCGGCAGCACCTCGCGCTCCCGTGGGGTCAGCTCCAGGTATCGCTGTCTGAGCTGGCTCAGTTCGGCCCGCTCTGACCGCTTTTCCCGATCCTGGGAAATCGCCGTGTGGACCGCTGCCATGAGGTCCGCATCGCTGAAGGGCTTGGTGAGGAAGTCCACCGCGCCATGCTTGATCGCCCGCACCGAAGACGGAATATCGCCGTGCCCGGTGATGAAAACGATCGGCGGATGATCGCCTTCGGCGATCTGCCGCTGCAGTTCGAGGCCGTTGATATCGGGGAGTTCGACGTCGAGGATAAGGCAGGCAGGAACATCCGGTTTCTTACCGCCGACATATTCGCCCGCCGACCCGAAGGCGATGGTGTGTATGCCGTGGGTCTCGAGGAGTTCGCCGAGCGCCTCCCGAATGCTTTCATCATCGTCCACGATGAAAACAACATGGTCGTCCGTCGTCATGAGGTCTCTTTCGCTGCAATTGGTAAGGTGAAAATGAACCGCGCGCCGCACGGTTCATTCTTCTCGGTCCACAAACGCCCGCCATGCGCCTCGACGATCGATCGACTGATGGCCAGTCCCATACCCATCCCGTGCTGCTTCGTCGTGAAGAAGGGCTCGAACACACGATCGGGAGATTCGACGCCGCGTCCACGATCGCTGATTTCCGTCTGAACCTCGCTGCCCGCGCGATGCGCATGCACCTCAAGGACTTTTTCGCCTTCAACGAGATCCATCGCATCCATGCCGTTGCGGAAGAGATTGATGAGGACCTGTTGAATTTGGATGGAATCCAGTGTGACGGCAGGAAGGTCGGCATCGACATGAAACTCCATGCGAATGCGGCGTCGGGCGGCCTCCTCGGCCATCAGGCCACGCGCTTCGGCTATGACGCTCGAGAGCGTCGCGCGGCTCCTCGTCTCCGTGGATTGCTTGAACAGGGCCCGAATGCGGCTCACGACATCGGCGGCGGCGTTCGCGTCACGGATCAGGCGCTCGATCACGGTGTTGGCGCGTGCCACGTTCGGAGGCTCGAACGACAGCCAGCGATGGCAGGCATGCGAGTTGGCGACGATGGCGGCCAGCGGTTGGTTCACCTCATGGGCGATCGATGCCGAGAGCTCCGCAAGGCTTGCCGCCTGCGAAGCGACCGCCAGCCTCTCCTGCGTCCGGCGCAATTCCTCCTGGGTGCGCACGTCGTCATCGATGTCGAAGCTCACGCCGTACCACTGCAATATGCTGCCGTTCGCATCGCGAAGCGGCTCGGCGCGCCCGTTGATCCAGCGATAGACGCCGTCGGCCCGTCGTTGCCGGTATTTCATCGTGAAGGTGCTGCCCGTTGTAAACGAGTGCATGAGAGCTTGCCCGACTGCGGAGGCATCGTCCGGATGGACGGAATTCTGGATCGCCATCTGCAACCGGGTGGCTTCAGGAGAACTGAGATCGGTCAATGTCAGGCCGACATACTCGGCCAATCGCCTGTTCAGGTAAGACGGCTCGCCATCGGCCGCCGCTGCCCAGATCTGTACCGGGAGGGCATCCACGAGCCGTCTCAGCTGCGACTCGCTCTCCCGAAGAGCTTCCTGTGCCCGCATCTCATCTTCGATATCGATCGAAACCTGGTACCATTGCACGATCGCGCCAGACGCATCGCGCAAAGGCTGCGCGCGGGCCTCGATCCAGGGATAGGCGCCGTCCTTGGTACGCCGCCGAAAACGATTCACGAAAGGTGTTCCTGTCGCAAAGCCATCCAACGCCCTCCGCAGTATGACCGGGAGATCGTCAGGGTGAGCCAGATGCCGGGCCAGCCCCTCAAAATCCGTGACGTGATCCGGCACCGCTCCAACATTGTCCAGATATCGCTTGCTGGCGGAGGTGAGCTTGCCCTCGGGATCGTAGCTCAGGATGTTGATGGGCACTGCGTCGATCATCTGCTCCAGTTGCCGCTTGCTGTTGCGCAGCGCCTCTTCACTCTGCAACTGATCATCGATGTCGTGGCAGAGACCGTACCATTGGGCGATGCTACCGTCCTGATCTCGCATCGCTTCGGCGCTTGTCGCCATCCACCGATACGTGCCGTCAGCTCGACGCATCCGCCATTTCATGGAGAGTGGCTCACCACTCGCCAGGGAGCGTTGGAACGCGTCCGCAACCTCAACGGCATCATCGGGATGAATCGCGGTCTCGATAAATGCGTCGAGCCGGCTGATGTCCGGCTTGTCCAGGCCCGCGACATCCAGGCCCAGGTAGTCGACAAGTCTTTTGTTGAAAAAGACGGGCTGGCCGTCTGGTGAGATCCGCCAGAGATAACTCGGGACCATGTCCACGAGGAGCGACAGTTCCTGTTCCCGGCTGCGTAATGCAGCTTCCGCACGCTTGTGTTCGGTCAGATCGAGAATGTACGCAACCCCTTGTCGAGACTGCCCTTCGAAGCAGGCCGCCCCGATCAAGACCGGCACTCGACTGCCATCCTTCCTGAAATACTCCTTCTCCCGGGCTTGCATCTTGCCCGTCGCCGCAAGTTCTTCCGCCTCTTCGCGGGCATGCACGGTCTGCCATTTGGGAGGCGTTATATCGAACCACCGAAGGCCGGCCTGCACATCCTCCCGTTCGTACTGGATCATACGGAGAAACGCGTCATTGGCGTCGATGACTGTTCCGTCCAGATCCCATATGACGATCCCGATAATGTCTGAATCTATCAGTCGCCGGATTCTGGCTTCGCGCTCGGCTATGTCGCTGTAGAGGCGCGTCTGATCGTCTATGTCGTGTGAAAGGCCGTACCACTGGATGATCTGTCCCTTTTCGTCCCGCATCGGCTCGGCCCGGCCTGACATCCATCGATAGACGCCGTCTGCGCGACGCAGGCGGTAGTCCATCGCGAAATGGTTGCCGGTCGCAAGGCTGTCACTGAGTGACTTGGCGAGCCCGGGTGCGTCATCGGGGTGGATAGCGGCGTTGAGGATCGCTGCCATCTGGCTCGTATCCAGCTTGCCGGCGTCGGGCCTATCCACACCGAGGAAATCCATCATGCGCTTGTTGAAGAAACTCGGCTCGCCGCTTGGATTAAGTCTCCAAAGCAGGCTCGGCACCATGTCGACGAGCTGCGAGAGCTCCCGTTCCCGGTCGCGCAATGCCTCTCGCGCGGTCACCAGATCATGTATGTCGACGCTTACCGCGTACCAAGCGAGGATGGCGCCTGACTCGTCGCGCAAAGGCTCTGCGCGACTCTCTGTCCAGCGATAGGAGCCGTCGCGCCGTATGTGGCGATAGTGCACAAAATAGGGCGTGCCGGTCTCGAATGCGTGGGTGCGCACCTGCGCCCTCATGGCCCTGTCGTCCGGATGGATGACGTTTAAAGGGAACGCCGGCGTCCCGCCGTTGGCGGTAAAGTCCTCAAGAGTGGCGCCAGTTACGTCCGTGTACCACTTGTTGAGGTAGGTCGGCGTTCCTTCAGGGGTCGTGGTCCAAATCATGGCGGGCACGGCGTCGATCAGCTGCTGCAGCTGCCGCTCCCTGTGCCGCAACGCGTCTTGGGCGCGCACTTCGTCGTCGATGTCGATGGAGATGGCGAACCATTGCACAATCGCGCCGTTTTCGTCGCGTAGCGGTTCTGCTCGGCCATCGACCCAGCGATAGACGCCATCCGCACGGCGCATGCGATACTTCAAGGAATAGGGCTCTCCGGTGGCGACGGAACGACGGACCGCTTGCAGTAGGACGGGTGCATCATCCTCGTGGACCAGGGTTTCTATGTTCGTCGCCAGCCGGCTCGTGCCCGGCTTGTTCAACTGATCCAGGTCAATCCCGAAAAAATCCACCAGACGCTTGTTGAAGAAGGTCGGTTCGCCTTCCGGCGTCAGCCGCCTGATGTGGACCGGGACCATGTTCACGATTTGCAAGAGCTCCCGCTCCCGGTCGCGCAGGCTCTGTAGCGTCAGCTGATGCTGCCGGGATATGGCAGCAACGATGAGCGCGGAAAATGCCGAGATCGCCAGGAAGAGCTGCAGCATGATCTGGTTGTGGCGCTGGGTCTCGGCATCGCCGGCAAATTGGATGGCGCCGGATATCGTGAATGTCGCCGTGATCAGTGCAAGAAGGGCCAGCGTAACGGCGGCACCCTTGAATTCGAAGCGCACCGAGGCCCAAAGAAGTGGCGGCATGATGATGTAGGCGAAGGGCAGAAAGCCACTCAGCGAAAGGGTGGCGACGCCGAGCAGGATTACCCCCAGAACGCAAGCCTCCGCCCACCGCGCTGCCGAAAACTCGGCCTTGCCACCCCAACTCTGGAACACGACAAGTGCGAGCGGCGCCACGATCAGGACCCCGGTGGCATCCCCGATCCACCACAGAGCCCAGGCGTCCAGGAAGGTTTGCGAAGACATGCCGAACCAGACCAGCGTGGCACTTCCGACCGTCGCGCTCAGCATCGGCGCAATCCCTGCGCCGACGACGACGAATGCGACAACCTCCTGCAAGGTTTCCAATCGAACCGACCGCTTCAAAGTACGGTTCACGAGCCATGCACCGATGGTGGCTTCGAGCGCGTTGCCGGAATAGATAAGGAGGGCTACGGGCAAAGGACTATGGAACCATAGGATATTGCCAAGCAGTTCCGCCAGACCGCCCGCCAGCACCCACCACGGCCAGCTCCACATGGGAGCGAGGATTAGAGTCGCAATGAACAGTCCGCTTGGAGGCCAGATGGAGATGCCCGTTCCGGGCACGATTGCGAGCGCCTGAGCGAATCCGCAGCCCAGGACATAAGCCAGAATAAAGAGGCCGAGATGCAGGAGTTGCGGGCGATACGACCAGACGCGCGTCATTGGGGCTCCTGCAAGGTACAATAGTCCGGGATCGTCAGCCTTTCGTATTGAACTTGTTGTCAATCCCGGTGCTGGCGAAGCTATGCCGCACCCTAATCGCGCCACCGCACCGCCGCAACTTATGGAAATCCATATGTTGGTGGCGATGCTGCCGCAGAGCCGAAGGAGACCAGGTCCAGAAGAATGCGCAAGACGTGAGGGCCGGCAGCAAGATGTGCCAGCCGAGCCCCCCAGGCAAATCCTATGCGGGAAGGAAATGCCGCATCGAAAACCCTGTAACGGTTCCGGTCTCAGTCCAGAAGTGGGAGGGGAGTGGTCGGCTCGTCGAAGTCCGTCGACCGGCTGATCTTGTCCCAATAGAGAGCGGCTGCGGATCGAACCGCATCGCTTTGGGCAATCCGTCCCAGGGCATCGCTTCCGAGGACGAGTTGTTCTGGCAGATCATCCTGGCGCGAAAGATCGAAGATGACGACGGCCACCTTGTCCGGGTCGCCGGGCTCGGTGCCGGCATAGCCTTCAGTCATCCTCATGATCGCGCCGATGGTCGGTTCGTATTCCGGCAACAGCGGCGGGACGTGCCCACGGGCAACCCGCGTCCAGTTCGTGCGGATGCTGCCAGGTTCGATGGCGATGGCCTTGACGCCGAACGGCTTGACCTCCTTGGCAAGCGAAGCGGTGAAACCGCTCACCGCCCATTTGGCGGCAGTATAGGCGGTCGACCCAGGACTGCCGAAGCGCGCCGAGCTGGACGAAATATTGATGATATGCCCTGATTTTTGACGGCGCATCACGGGGAGCGCCGCGCGCGTGAGATTGACCACACCGTAGAAATTGGTGTCGATCTCCGCCTTGAAATCATCTTCCGAAACCTGTTCGAAGGGACTGAGATGCGCATAGCCGGCATTGTTCAGCAGCACGTCGAGGCAACCGAACCGTTCCATCGCGGTGTCGACTACGCGGCGTGCTGCTGGCGCATCCGTCACATCGAGTTCGATGAGTTCCACCTGCTGGCTGTAGCGGCGCGCAAGGTTGAGAAGGCGGTCGACGTTTCGGGCCGTCGCAACGAGGTTTTCGCCGCGCGCGAGGACGAGTTCGGCCGTGCTCAGGCCGATCCCGCTGGCGCTGCCGGTTATGAGCCAGGTCTTCGACATGTTGGATTTCCTTAAAGGGCGATGATGGAAAGGGCTTGAATGGAAATGGCGCGGCCTTGCCGCGCCACCGATGGTCCAAGTTACGAGCGTCAGGCCTTGAGGAAGGCGAGCAGGTCGGCGTTGACCTGGTCCTGATGTGTGGCGGTGATGCCGTGCGGCGCGCCGGGATAGTAGATGTCCTTGGCGCCCTTGATCAGCCGGGCGGACTTGACGGCGGAATCCTTGACCGGAACGATCTGGTCATCCTCCCCGTGCAGGACGAGCGTCGGCACGTCGAACTTCTTCAGGTCTTCGGTGAAGTCGGTTTCCGAGAATGCCTTGACGCATTCATAGGCGTTCAGCAGGCCAGCCTGCATGCTCCAGAGCCAGAACTGGTCGAGTGTGCCCTGGGAGACGTTTGAGCCCGGTCGATTGGCGCCATAAAATTGCGGGGCAAGGTCGCGGTAGAATTGCGAGCGATCCTTGACGAGGCCGGCGCGGATCGCGTCGAACGCTTCGATCGGCAGGCCTTCCGGATTGGCCTCTGATTTCACCATGACCGGCGGCACGGCGGCGATGAGCACAGCCTTGGCGACACGCTTCGTGCCGTGCCGGCCGATATAGCGGGCGACTTCGCCGCCGCCGGTGGAGTGGCCGACCAGCGTCACGTCCTTGAGGTCAAGCGCCTCGATCAGGGCGGCCAGATCGTCGGCGTATCCGTTCATATCGTTTCCGGATGTCGGCTGGCTGGATCGTCCGTGGCCGCGGCGATCGTGCGCCACGACGCGGAAGCCGTGCTGGGCGAGAAAGAGCATCTGGCCGTCCCAGGCGTCGGAGTTCAACGGCCAGCCATGCGAGAAGGTGACGACTGGACCGGTGCCCCAATCCTTGTAGTAGATTTCCGTGCCGTCCTTGGTGGTGATCGTGCTCATGGCTTGCTTTCCGTGGTTGCTGGTGGCGGGGAGAGGCTGCTTCGGCGTCTTTGCGGAGGCGACCGCCGGCAAGCCCACGGCGATCCCGGCGGTGAGGCTGCCGAGCAGGGCGTCGCGACGTGAGACACTGACAGTCGATGGGTTTGAAATATTGCGCATTTTCTATCCTTCGCGGTGATTGACATGCGACGGAGGATGGCGACCGGCGGCCCGGAAAACCATTGGGCGGAAGCATCTGGGGACTGTGCGAAAGTCTAGGTGACCGCATCGAACGATTAGGGCGGCTGCTCGCACCGAGGCGTTCACGACGCAAAACACGCGCTGATGAAGCGCGCGTTTTCTTGCTTGTCTATGTGCGGTGTGGGTTACCGATAGGGGGCCAGCGATGTAGTGGTGAGTGCAGGCCCTTGCAGCACTTCCTGTTCGAAGTGCACGTCCATCGCATCGAACATGGCGATCATTCATCGAAGGGCGCATTTGCCACCAGATCGACCGAGGAGGTCGGCACTTTATAGCCAGGAACCAGGCGCTCCCCGAAATCCCGCGCGAAGTTGTCGTAAGTCGTTTCCGGCTGTGTCGCGGCGATGTGGCAAAAGCACAGGGTCATCTGCCGCTTCATCCCAAGCCGCGGAAATTCGGCGACAATCGCCTTCATCTCAGCCGAGGGAATGGAAGTGTATTGCAGGCCGACCACGTCGAGGCAGATGCCGGCGGTGCAGAGTGCGACCTCGGCTTCCTTGTAGAGGCCGATCGACGGCGTCGAGTTGAGAGCGACGCAATCCCAGATCTGTTGGGCTCGATAGTTGTCGAGCCCGGCTTCCGTCGCAAATCCGCGCGCCAGATCCGCGGCCTCCACCTCGAAGCGCCGCGGCCCCGCAAATCTCTCGTTGAGCGTTATGTCGTGCAGCAGCGTGCCGACGGCCAAGACTTCCGCGTCGTGCTCGATGGCATGAAGCTGCCCGATCCGCTCGGCAAACAGCCAGGAGCGGACAACGTGGTTGAAGAGGTACGGCTCGCATGCCTGGCGCGCATGCTCCAGCGCGCGCTCGACGAGCGGCGTCTGGGGGACCGAAATTCCGGCAAGTGTTCGCATTGCTGTCGCGCTCATGGGCCCAAGCCTTGTTGATCTGAGTCTCTCGAAATATCGGCGGGTGAGGGCTGCGATGTCAGGCATTGGCCGGGCATCGCAGAGGTTTGTCTCACTTGTCGTCGATCGTTATGTTCTTCTCGTCGGTATCGACGACGAAGACCGCAAGCAGGCGCGCCGGCTTGGTCTTGCTTGCATTCTCGCTGACGGCGTGGTGATCGCCCGGAAACTCCGAGAAGCTTTCGCCGGCATGGTAGGTCGTGACCGGGCCGCTATTGACCTGACTGCGGATTGCGCCTTCGAGGACCGTTGCATAGATGAAGGCTGAGTTCGGATGCGTGTGGGCAGGCGAGGTGCCGCCCGGCGCATACTCGACCAGCACGCCCTTCATGCTCTTGCCGGGCACGTTGGGAAGCTTCTGGTCGTAAACGATGGTGACTTTCGCGTCACCGGAGGAAGTGTCATGCGCGACGGCGGCGCCGCCGAGGACGGCCGTCAATGCGGTTGCCGCCATAAAGGTCCGGAACATGCTGGTTCTCCTGTCGTGATTGTGCATGGAAGGGGCAGCCTGGGCCTTGCCGGATGCGCCGCGCCCCTCCGAAGGGGTTACGTTCTCGGCTGGTAGTGGCTGAGCCAGTCCTGGAAGCTGACGCGGCCAAGCCGGGCGTCGCCGATCGGCACGAGCGAGCCCTCGGCGAGCTCGGTGCCGAAATAAGGCGCATGCGGATCAGCGACGACCTGGCGGGAATCGCCGGTCGACTTCAGGAACTGCGCCGCGATCTCGTTGAGGCGAAATTTCTCCGGACCGGCAATCTCGATGATGCCATTCAGGGGTCTACCGAGGGCCACGTCGGCCATGGCGTCGGCGACATCCTCCGACGAGATCGGCTGCACATAGGCGGAGGACAGATGCACCGTCTGGTCGACCGTGCCTGACTGCACGATGCCCGGAATGAATTCCAGGAACTGCGTCGAATGCACGATCGTGTAGGGAATGCCAGAAGCACGGATCAGCGCTTCCTGGGCCATCTTGGCGCGCATGTAGCCGCTGCCCTCGAGCCGCTCCACGCCGACAATGGAAAGGGCGATATGATGTTCGATGCCTGCCACGGCGGCTGCCTTGAGGAGGTTACGTCCCGCGGTCTGGAAGAATTCCATCACCGCCTTGTCCTCGAACGAGGGCGAATTGGCGAGGTCGATCACCACCTTCGCGCCAGCCAGCGCGTCGTCCAGGCCCTTGCCGGTCAGAGTGTCGACACCCGTATTTGGGGATGCTGCGAGGACGTCGTGGCCCTTTTTCCGCAGCCGTTCGACGGTCTTCGAGCCGATCAGTCCGGTGCCGCCAATGACAACGATTTTCATGCCTAGTCTCCTTCTTGGGTCATGTGCCCGGATCTTGATTGAAACCCGCCAGTGTCAGCATTCCGTGTGTGGGATCAGCGAAAGCCACGCCCGGATGCGGCTCCGATGGCGGGACAATGCGTTGGATCCCCGTCTTGAACCATTCTACCGGGGACGCGCTCATCTCCTGCCGAAGTATAGGAAGGGGTGTCCCGAACGGTGGAAGGCCTGATCGATCGGCGGGCGTCTGCTGAATTCCGCGTTAGGCCGGGCGCATCGACCGGCCAGATGGATGGTCCACGATGTCGGGGATACCTCCTGTCCGGGCGCAACGTCCCGATCACTCATGTCACGGAGAGCATGATGACCAAGCGTTTGAACATACTGGCCAGGAAGAACGGAGGCATAGAAGGCCTCGTTGCCGTGGAGGCCTGGATTGCCAAGAGCTTCGATCCCACGCTGATGGAGCTCGTCAAGGTGCGCGGGTCCCAGATAAACGGATGCGCCAATTGCCTGCACATGCATCGTCAGGACGCGTTGAAGCTGGGCGAGACAGAAGAGCGGATGCTCTTGTTAAACGCCTGGCATGAATCGGAGCTCTATACGGATCGCGAACGGGCGGCACTGACATGGGCCGAGGCGCTGACCAATGTCGCTGAAGGCCATGCGCCGGATTCGGACTATGAGGTCGCGCAAAACGCCTTCTCGAGGGATGAACTCGTGGCGCTCTCGATCGGCATCGCAATGATCAATGCCTGGAACCGCCTGGCAATCGGCTTTCGGCTGCAGCATCCAGCGGATCGCAAGCGCGCCGCCTGACCCAAGCGTTCGCCGGGCAAATCCGTTCGCCCGGCGACTGCGCGTCCGCGCCGCCATGCAACCCAACTTCTTGTGCGCGTTACCGACGGGTCGCTGCGTCTTTCAACGCGGGCGTAGAGCGAATGACGAGTTTTCGATCTCCACGACGAGGAAGAAGGCGAGCCCGCCCAAGATGAGCCAGAGCCAGACTGAAGGGGGCAAGACCTCGGTGTCGAACACGGCGTGGAGCGGCGGTGCATAAGTGAAGAGGATCTGCAGCACCACGACCGCGGCTATGCCGTACCAAAGATAGGGATTGGCCAGATGGGCACGCACAGACAAAGACGAATCGAGCAGGTAACGGCTGTTGAAAGGTAGTAGAGCTGCCCGAGCGTGATCGCGTTGACGGCAGCCGTGCGCGCCATCTGGTCCGAAGCGCCTTGCCCCTTCATCCAGAAGAAGACCACCAGCGTATAAAGGACAAGCGCCGCGCCCACGAAGAGAATGCGCCAGATACCGAAACCGGTGACGATCGGCCGGTCGATCGAGCGGGGAGGGCGCGTCATCACGTCCGCCTCATGGGGCTCGAACGAAATGACAAGACCGAGCGCGACCGACGTGACCATGTTCACCCACAGCACCTGTGGCGCCGTGATCGGCAGCGTGAAGGCGAACAGGATTGCGATCGCGATCACCGCGCCCTTGGCGATATTGGTGGGCAGCAGGAAGAGCATCGCCTTCTCGATGTTGTTGTAGACCGTGCGGCCCTCCTTTACGGCCGCCGAGATCGAGGCGAAATTGTCGTCGGCGAGGATCATCTCCGCGGCCTCTTTCGTCACCTCCGTGCCCTTGATGCCCATCGCCACTCCAATATCGGCCTTCTTCAGCGCCGGCGCATCGTTGACGCCGTCTCCGGTCATGGCGACAATCTGACGATTGGCTTGGATTGCCTTCACGAGCCTGAGCTTGTGCTCGGGGCTGGCGCGGGCGAAGACATCCAAACACCCACGCTCCCAGCATCCAGAAGGCTATCCAGATCAAGGCTAAAGCGCCGACGACGAGGAGGAAGGCGAATATCATGCTGGGGATCTCGAAGCGGTTCCCGGCTCTTCCTCACTGCGTATTGCCCGAACAGCATTTCCCCGCCATTCGCTCCACACACGGAGCACTTCAACCGAGGTTGGATCTCATCAATATACGCCTGCCTCAATCGATCCGGCAGGCCTGTTTCTGTCGAATGGTCGCTGTGTCCCGCAGCCATGGCACTTTACCTGAATATCGACGTGGTACGGGGCGTAGTGGAGAGATCCGGGGTTCTATCCCCCTGGAAACGAGTCACGGCATCATGGTCGATTTCGATGACAGCTCGGACAAGAGCATTGAGGGCGCGCGGTCGAAGCAAATTCGCCTTGAGCCCCAACCGCACACCCCATTGCTCTGGAGGGGCTGGGGTCCTGGCTCCAAAAGCAACGTGCCGGAAGCTAAGAGTTCAGGGTTAATTTAGTATTTAGGAATGACTAATATTAAAGAAAAGGGCCCCACTGCTGGTTCGACACTCAGCGAAGACCCTGGGGCCGTGCTGGTGGGCTGCCATAAACCTCAGGGCCACCGCCGAGAAACCCGCCGGTGTACGCTCCCACGGGTAACACGATTATCATACGCCCGCCGCGGGACGGTTGCCAGTTGATCTTCGGTCAGCCGACGTCGTCCGCGAACTTAATGCTTTGCAGGGTAGCGGGTCATTCCGAGTGTTTGCCGCGATATGTGGTCGGCGGAGGAAGCGCCTCGTGAGCTTGAGCAAGCGTTTCGAGCCACGAGGCCAAGCCAGCTGGAACTTCAGCGTTCCCGGCCTCCAGCGCTTCCACCCATGAAAGGTCGCATTGCAGGGCCGATGCCAGATTGATCGGCGTCCACCGGATATGAAGAAGGCATTCCGTGAAACGGGCAGGGGTCATTGCTCACATCCTCGTAAAGCACCGACAAACATGGCCTATGATGTACTGCCAGTTCGGCAGGTCAACCATATCTTCAGCCTCCTCGATCTGGCAGTGCGTCAACCTCCGCCGTCACTGCCGTAGGAGTCGTCCTTCACGCACCTCAGAAACTTGTTTCAATTATTTCCGGGATCGCTAATGTTCCCGCATGGCAAACCGAACGGTGCGGCTTAAACAGGGCGCAGCGGGGACCGAGCATCCTGTACAGGACGAAATCTCGAATGCCAGAGGGAGAGAAGCTTAGCTCTTCGGAGGCAACGCCTGAGCTTCTCTCCCGATCCTGCGGCTTCGGCCCAGCTATGCCGCCCATTTGAGGCCAGCTAGACCATTGTTGGTTCTGGATCTGGATCAATCTCGTCAAGGCGTCGGGCGTGTCGTTCCTCGGCAAGCCGACCTTTCTGCCGACGGGCCACATCTTCATGACTCCGGCCGGAAAGGGCTTCATAAGGTCGACGGGATCGGGTTCCGGCGGTGCGGGGATCGGCGGGCAAGCCGATTTGCTCGGCCTCAACCTCCGTGAGCTGTGCCCAAGTCTTTGCGTCTTCGAGGCGGCTGTATGTCTTGGAGAGTGGGGCGCAGCCCTGAACGCGGACCTGCACCTGATACTTTCCATTGCGCCTACGGATGGTCGCCATTGCAAAACCTCATGCTGTGACCGTGGTGTGACAGCGATGAATTGCAACGGGCTTGGTGGAGCGCGACCCGTGATAACTATTTGATTTATCGAGGAAAGAATGGTGCCGCTTACGTGACTCGAACACGTGACCCCATCATTACGAATGATGTGCTCTACCGACTGAGCTAAAGCGGCAATCCCTGCGGCCGAACCATGCGGCCCGCGATTTGCATGGGCTGATACAGGCATTGTTTGAAGATTTCAAGCGCCCTGTCGGCTCTTCGGCAAAAAAGAACGGTGCTGTGGAAATCCGCCGCCGATCCCTACAGTGACAGCCGCGTCCGGGCAGCCGCATATTCGGCTTCCAGCCGGTCGACGAGCTTGCCGACTGGTTCGATCGCCTTGATGACGCCGATGCCTTGTCCGCTGCCCCAAATGTCCTTCCATGCCTTGGCACCGCCGACGGCCTGTTCGAAATCCATTTTCGAGGGATCGGCGACCGGGAGATTGTCGGGGTCGAGGCCGACGGCCTTCACCGACGGTTTGAGATAATTTCCATGCACGCCGGTGAAGTAGTTGGAATAGACGATGTCGTTCGCCATGCCGTCGACAATCGCCTGCTTGTAGGCGTCTGAGGCGCGGGCCTCTTCGGTCGCGATGAAGGGCGTGCCGATATAGGCCATGTCGGCGCCCATCGCTTGCGCCGCGAGGATGGCACCGCCATTGGCTATCGCGCCGGCAAGCAGCAGCGGCCCGTCGAACCATTCGCGGATTTCCTGGACAAGCGCGAACGGCGAAAGCGTGCCGGCATGGCCGCCGGCACCGGCTGCGACGGCAATCAGCCCGTCCGCGCCCTTGCGGATGGCTGAGTTCGCATGGCGATTGTTGATGACGTCGTGAAGCACGATGCCGCCGTAGGAGTGCACCGCGGCGTTCACTTCCGGCACGGCGCCGAGTGACGAGATGACAACCGGCACCTTATATTTGACGCAGAGCCTCAGATCGTGCTCCAGCCGCTTGTTCGACATATGGACGATCTGGTTGACGGCAAACGGAGCCGCTGGCCGTTCGGGGTTCGCGGCGTTGTGCGCGGCGAGATCCTCGGTGATAATGGCGAGCCATTCGTCGAGCTGGCTTTCCGGCCGCGCATTCAGGGCCGGGAAGGCGCCAACGATTCCAGCCTTGCACTGCGCCAGCGTCAGTGCCGGGTGCGAAATGATGAAGAGCGGGGAGGCGACGACCGGCAATCTGAGATTCTGGGTCAGGATCGGAGGCAGGGCCATGGGACACCGTAGGAATTGACGTTTACGAAAACGTCAATGTGATAGCAGAGACTTTGACAGAGGAAAAGTGCGCTCTATCGATTCCTCAAATATCGGCTATTGTTGCAAGGACATAGGACGGTCAGGGTCTCCTGCGTTATCCCCTGCCGATGCGAACCCGGACACCGGGTGAGGCTTGCGATTTGCGGCGGCAGCGGCTACCGCATTTACGAATTGTTAAGTACAAAGCCCAGTCTCAGAGTAAAGGACCGGACGTGAGCGGATTAGAAACGGCTATCAAAACGGCGCTCAGCAATGCCGATCGCGACAATCCCGAAGTCCGTGCAAAGATTTATCAGTCCGCGCGTCAGGCTCTTGAAGCCGGTCTCCGCAAGCAGGACATCACCGAGACGGAAGCGGTCGCCTATCATCGCCACAGGCTCGAAACGACGATCCATATGATCGAAGCGGAGGAGCGCGAACGCCTTCATCCGCGCCAGGGGCCGCCGGAAGTTGCTGTTCCCCCCGTGGTGGAAGTACCAAGGCCGGCTGATCATGTGGCAGAGGAAGAAGTCGCGAACGTTTCGATTGGCGGCGAAACCCGTGAGCATTCGGTTACCGACCCACGCTTCGACGATGAATCCAGCCTCGCCGGCGTCCATGCCGGGAGCGGCAATCATCTTGGCGCCGAGCCGGTCGCTGAATCGCCAGCGGCGGAGCGAAAGCCCACGCAGATGGATTTCCGGCCGGAGCGCGCCGCGGTTCGACGCAAGCCGCGCAAGTTTTTCTCCCGACTGCTTGTCGCCTGCGTGCTCCTGGCCTTCATCGGCATGGGTGCGTGGTGGGTATACACCTCGGGCGTGCTTAAGACCGCTGCGGAACGAGATACAAGCGTTGCCAATCCGCCGGCGAGCACTCAGCCGGAAGACTTCGACGGCGCGGACAACAGTGGCGACAGCGGTGCCGCAGGCGGCAATGCGGCGCCGGTTGCGATCGACCCGCAGAACTCCTTCTCCGCCGACTGGATTGAGGTTTTCAAGCCGTCCAATGCGGACAAGATCAAGACCGGTGCACGGGCGGAAATTCAGAATGTTGCGGAAAACGAGGGCACCGCGGTCCGCCTGATCTCGCAGAGCAACGACAGCGACGGCAATATCAGCATCAGCGTTCCCGCCGATGTCCTTCAGCAGTTGGCCGGCAAGTCCTCGACGATTGCAATCACGCTGCAATCGACGTCCGACGAACCAACTCAGGTTACGGTGGAATGCGATTTCCAGTCGCTCGGCGACTGCGCCCGTCACCGTTTCTCGGTCACCCGGCAGAAGTCGGATGTGCTTCTCCAGGTCCGCTTCGATCGCTCGCTGGCGCCGAACGCCGCCGGACGTCTGATCATCAACAGCGATGTCGACGGCAAGGCGCGCGGCATCAACCTCTACGCTATCCGAATCCTGCCGGGGCAATAGGCTATTTCAGGAAATGCGGACCCGAGCCGATGATCTTGTCATCGAGTTTGCCGATGGCATCCTTGTCCTTGCCGTCATAATCCATCGTCTTCAGCATGTGCCGGATCAGGTTTAGCCGGGCGCGACGCTTGTCATTGGCACGAATGACCGTCCAGGGCGCGAATTCCGTATGTGTCTCTTTCAGCATCCGGTCGCGTTTCTCGCTGTAGTCGCCCCATTTCGTCAGCGCTGCGATGTCCATCGACGACAGTTTCCAGACCTTGAGCGGGTCGTGGCGCCGATCGTGGAAGCGCTTCAGTTGCATCTCGCGGCCGATATCGAGATAGAACTTGAAGAAGAAGATACCCTCGTGCGCGATGACCTTCTCAAGCTGAGGCGCCTGGTTCAGGAAATCTTCGTATTGCTTGTGCGTGCAGAAGCCCATGACGGGCTCGACGCCGGCACGATTGTACCAGGACCGGTCGAAGAGCACGAACTCGCCCGCGGTCGGGAATTGCGCGACATAGCGCTGGAAATACCATTGCCCGGCCTCACGATCGGTGGGCTTGGCCAATGCGACCGCCCGGGCAAGGCGGGGATTCATGTGCGCCGATGAGGCGGAAATCGCGCCGCCCTTGCCCGCCGCATCCCGTCCCTCGAAAAGCGCCATGACCCGCTTGCCGGTGGCCTGCAGCCAGAACTGCACCTTGACCAACTCGATCTGCAGCTTTTTGAGTTCTTCAAGGTATTGTTCTTCCTTGAGGTGTTTGTCGTATGGATAGCCGCCGGATTCCAAAGCCGCCTTGTCAACCCAGTCCGGCAGCACGGCATTGTCGACATCAAAGACGCGCTTCTCTCCGCGGATGTCCAGTTCGACGGCTCTGCTTTCGACATCATCGGCCATGGCTTCTTCTCCGGTGAACTTCGTCGCATACAGGCGACCATATTTCCTGTTGAAAATCAAATGTCTTGCGGATCGTGGAAATTTCTGTGTGTTCGCACCAAAGCCTTTCCGCGTGTCGTGTGCAGGCGAAAACTTCTGTCATGAATCACGGCTATCAGGCAGAGTTTGAAGATAAGAGTACGAGCCGAAAACCGCGAGGGGCAGTTGGAAGACAAAGCGCCATGGACACGAAGCCTGATTGCACGCATTCGGCAGGAGCGTCCCGTCCTGCTCGTGGCTCTGCTGATTGCCCTGATTGCTCTGGCTGCAGGCGCAAACAAGTGGGTCGTGCTCGGTCTTCTGTTGCTAATGATCATCACGGCGTTGTGGCACACGGTTCCGGCGGCCCTCCCGAAAGTCCAGCTGGAACCAGTTCCCGAGACTATCGAAGCGCCCGGCAACCGCTTGGCCGAGGTTGCCGCGGCGCTTGCCGCGCTCGACATCCCCGTCATGGTGCTTTCCGGTGATGCCTCGGTGCTTTACCAGAACCGCGCGGCCGAAAAGGCTTTCGGCGAGGCCGCCATTGGTGCGCATATTTCCGCTCGCCTGCGCTCGCCTGGCATCCTCGACATGGTCAGCGAAACGATTGCAACCAACGCGCCGAACCAGATCGAGCACTCCGAACGCCTGCCATCCGAGCGCGTTTACATCGTCCGCAGCGCCCCCGTGGAGTTTGACGAACAGCAGCCGGCTGATGAGCGTTTCTTCGTGCTCTCCTTCCGGGACATTTCCGAGGTTCGCCGCATCGACCGCATGCGCTCCGATTTCGTCGCCAATGCCAGCCACGAGTTGCGCACGCCACTCGCGTCCCTGCGCGGCTTCATAGAGACTATCCAGGGCCCGGCGAAGAATGACGGCAAGGCGCAGGAGCGCTTTCTCGGCATCATGCTGGATCAGGCCACTCGTATGAGCCGTCTTGTCGACGACCTCCTGTCCTTGTCGCGGCTGGAACTCAAGTCACACATCGCCCCGGATCAGAAGGTCGATCTCGTTCCACTTCTCGGCCATGTGAGGGACTCGCTGGCACCACTCGCAAACGATGTCGGCGTTGAGATCGTGCTGCATCTTCCGCTGGGCAAGGCAGAGGTGCTTGGCGACCGCGACGAACTGGTCCAGGTTTTTGAAAACCTGATGGAAAATGCCTGCAAGTATGGGCAGGAGGGCAAGACCGTCGATGTGTTCCTGAAGAATGCACCGGGCGAGCCGGTGGAGGTCACGGTTGTCGACAAGGGACCGGGAATTCCGGCCGAGCATGTGCCGCGACTGACCGAGCGTTTCTACCGTGTGAGCATCGAGGACAGCCGCTCGAAGAAAGGCACGGGGTTGGGCCTTGCCATCGTCAAGCATATCCTGACGCGGCACCGCGCGCGCTTGATCGTCAAGTCGGAAGTCGGCAAGGGAACGAGCTTCACCGTGCGGTTTTGACATAAAACTGCGATCAATCGTGCGGGATCGCATTCTTTGTATAATGATTTCATATATTTAATCTGTCACAAATGTTTCGTGAAAATGACATAAAAGCTCTGGGCATCAGGGGCTAAAGAGAGCGGGCCGCTGATGAAGACGGCACTGCAAAGGCCGCTCAAGGCCGCACTCAGACCGCTATATGCCCGGGAGATTGTTATGAACGCTTTTAAACTCACGGTCGCAGCACTTGCCGCTTCCGCCGCTTTCGCTGGCGCGGCCGTTGCTCGCGACCAGGTTCAGGTTGCTGGCTCGTCCACCGTCCTGCCTTACGCCAAGATCGTAGCCGAAACCTTCGGCGAAACCTTCAAGGACTTCAAGACGCCGGTCGTTGAATCCGGCGGCACGGGCGCTGGCCTCAAGGAATTCTGCAAGGGCGTCGGCCCGGACACCATCGACGTTGCCAACGCTTCGCGTCCGATCAACGCCAAGGAACTGGACGCCTGCAAGGCAGCCGGCGTCACCGACATCCAGGAAGTGAAGATCGGCTATGACGGCATCGTCTTCGCGACCGACTCGTCCAACCCTGATGTCGCCTACGTCCCGGCCGACATCTATAAGGCTCTGGCTGCCCAGGTCGTTGTTGACGGCAAGCTCGTCGCCAACCCTTACAAGAAGTGGTCGGAAGTCAACCCGGCACTCCCGGCTGTTGACATTGCTGCCTACATCCCGGGCGAAAAGCACGGCACGCGCGAAGTCTTCGAACAGAACGTTCTTGCTGCTGGCTGCAAGGCTTCCGGCGCTCTCGACGTCATCAAGGCTTCGATCTCTGACGCCGCCGCTCAGACCAAGGCTTGCGTCGCAGTCCGCAAGGACGGCGCTGCTGTCGACATCGACGGTGACTATCCGGAAACGCTGGCACGCATCGCTGCCAACAAGACCGGCGTTGGCGTCTTCGGCCTTTCCTTCTATGAAAACAACGCCGACAAGCTGAAGGTTGCGACCGTCAACGGTATCGTTCCGTCGACCGAAACCATCTCCGACGGCACGTACCCGGTTTCCCGTCCGCTGTTCTTCTACGTCAAGAAGGCACACCTCGGCGTCATCCCGGGCCTGAAGGAATACGTCAACTTCTTCGTATCCGAACAGATGATCGGACCGGACAGCCCGCTCGTCGAGTACGGCCTCGTTGCCGCTCCGGACGGTGAGCGCGACGCGATCCGCAAGGGCGTTGAAGACGGCAAGACTATGTAATGACCTTGCCGGCGCGATCACCAGATCGCGCCGGCTTTGCCTTGTTCCGCCAAGTCGGGACGGGGTCTGAACTTCTGCAAGTTTGAGAACCGGATCGGTCCGCCTGCCGTTTCCGCTTTTGGGGTCAAAGGGCCTGGGACCTAAACGAATGGGTACATCCATCATACTCTTGTGTCTCGTGGTGCTTGGCGCCGTTGCTTTCATCGCAGCGCGCAGCCGTGCTACGGCACTTGCCGGGGGCAAGTCCTCCGCGCTGCATTCGCGACCGGGCTACTACGGCGCCTATGCCGCCATCTGGGCGGTGCTGCCGGCACTTATCGTGCTGTGCGCCTGGCTGGCGATCAGCCCTTCGATCATTGAGTCTTCCGTCCGTGGCACTTTCCCGGATGACGTCAAGGCGCAGCCGGCCGCGCAGCAGAACCTGAATTACGGGATGGTCAGCGCGATTGCGCGCGGCTTGCCGCTCCTCACCCCAGAGGAGATCAGCGGTGCTGCCAGCGATCCGGCTGGCCTCCAGGCAAAGCTTGCTGCAAAGGGCGTTCCGCTGGCCGGCCAGCCGCAGCCATACATGATCGACGCAGCGCAAAAGCTGAACGAAGAATCGGCTTCCAGCCGCCTCGTCATGACGGCGGTCGTCCTCATCCTTGCCGTTGCCGGCGCATTCTATGCGCTTCGTGAAGTCGCTCCGCGATTCCGTGCACGCAACCGCGTCGAACGTGTCATGCTTTGGGGCCTGCTCCTGGCGTCCTCGATCGCCATCCTGACGACGATCGGTATCGTTCTGTCAATGCTGACGGAAGCCGCGCATTTCTTCGCGGTCGTTCCTGCTGCAGACTTCTTCTTCGGTACGGTCTGGGATCCGCGCTTTGCCGGTGCCGGCGGCTCGTCCTTCGGGCAATTCGGCCTGATACCGCTGCTGCTAGGCACGCTCTACATCGGCTTCGTTGCGATGCTGGTGGCGGTGCCTGTCGGCCTGTTCGCGGCGATCTACATGGCGGAATACGCGGCCCCCGCGGTGCGATCGATCGCAAAGCCGCTGCTCGAAGTGCTCGCTGGTATTCCGACGATTGTTTACGGCTTTTTCGCCCTCGTCACGGTCGGCCCCTTCCTCCGCGACCTGTCTTCGCAGGTAAACGGCCTCCTTACCGGCAATTATGCGAACTTTATTCAGGCGCAGAGCGTTCTGACAGCGGGTATCGTCATGGGCATCATGCTGATCCCATACGTTTCGTCGCTCTCCGACGATATCATCACCGCTGTGCCGCGTGCGCTCCGCGATGGTTCGCTCGGTCTCGGTGCGACGCGTTCGGAGACAATCAAGAAGGTGGTGCTTCCCGCGGCGCTGCCCGGCATCGTCGGCGCGCTTCTGATGACTGCATCGCGCGCCATCGGCGAAACCATGATCGTGGTGCTGGCGGCGGGTGTCGCAGCGCGCATCCAGATCAACCCGTTCGAGCCAATGACGACAGTCACTGTCAAGATAGTCAATCAGCTCACTGGTGATCTGGAGTTCACCTCGCCGCAGACGCTGGTTGCCTTCGCGCTTGGTATCACGCTGTTCTTCATCACGCTTTGCCTCAACATCTACGCGCTCTATATCGTGCGCAAATACCGGGAGCAGTACGAATGACGGATATTGTTTCTCCGGGTCAGGGCGTTGTCGTTTCGAAGGCGCCTGAACGTCGCGACATCGGCCTCAAGCGCCGCTATGCCGCCGAGCGCCGGTTCCGCATCTATGGCATCGCTGCGATCTCTTTTGGCTTGATCTTCCTGGCGGTTTTGCTGACGAGCGTCGTCAGCAAGGGCTACACGGCCTTCCTGCAGACGGCGATCACGCTGCCGATCGAGTTCAGCGAGAAAACCATCGACCCGAACAACAAGCGCGCAACGGATCCGTCCGTGCTGATCGCGGCCAACTATTCGGTTCTCATCCGCGACGCGATGGTCAAGACGCTGAACCTCAATGCATCGAGCCGTCCCGAGGTGCGTGACGCGACCGCTATGATCTCCAAGGGCGCGCCGATCCAGCTGCGCGACATGGTCGTTGCCGATCCGTCGCTCATCGGCAGGACAGTCAACATCACCCTGCTTGCAGACGCCAACGTTGACTCCGCCAACAAGGGTCAGATTGACCTCAAGGTCGACGAGAAGAACCGCAAGGTGAACGACAGGCAGGTTGGCTGGATGAACCAGCTGGCGGAAACCGGTGCGCTGCACAAGAAATTCAACACCGGGCTCTTCGTCAACGGCAACTCCAGCCGTCCCGAGGCCGCCGGTCTTGGTGTCGCCCTGGTTGGCTCGCTTTATCTGATGTTGATCGTGCTCGTCCTTTCCCTGCCGATCGGCGTTGCCGCTTCGATTTACCTCGAGGAATTTGCACCGAAGAACAAGCTGACGGACCTGATCGAGGTCAACATCAACAACCTCGCGGCGGTTCCCTCCATCGTCTACGGTCTGCTCGGTCTTGCTGTTTTCATCAACTTCGCCGGCCTGCCGCGTTCAGCGTCGCTGGTTGGTGGCCTGGTACTGACCCTGATGACCTTGCCCACGATCATCATCGCGACCCGCGCAGCGCTTCGCGCCGTCCCGCCATCGATCCGCTCGGCCGCGCTCGGCCTCGGCGCCTCCAAGATGCAGATGGTCTTCCACCACGTCCTGCCGCTTGCGATGCCCGGTATCCTGACCGGCACGATTATCGGTCTGGCGCACGCGCTCGGGGAGACGGCGCCGCTGCTTTTGATCGGCATGGTCGCTTTCGTCGCGAATGCTCCGGCGACGCCCATGGAGCCTTCGACGGCCCTGCCGGTGCAGGTCTACATGTGGGCCAATGAAGCCGAACGCGCCTTCGTCGAGCGGACCTCCGGCGCCATTATCGTCCTGCTCCTATTCCTGATCCTCATGAACCTCGGAGCCATCCTCTTGCGTCGTCGCTTTGAGCGCCGCTGGTAAACGGAGTAAACATTATGAACATGTTGACGGAAGCAGCAGTTGAGAAAGCGGTTGATCAGAAGATGAACACCATTCCCTACAAGATGATCGGCCAGGACGTCTCCGTTTACTACGGCGAGAAGCGCGCGCTGTTCGACGTGAAGCTGAACATCCGTGAAAACACGGTGACCGCCCTGATTGGCCCATCCGGTTGCGGCAAGTCCACCTTCCTGCGCAGCCTGAACCGCATGAACGACACGATCGACGGTTGCCGCGTCACTGGCAAGATCACGCTCGATGGCGAAGATATCTACGATCCGGATATCGACGTTGTGGAGCTTCGCGCGCGTGTAGGCATGGTGTTCCAGAAGCCCAACCCGTTCCCGAAGACGATCTACGAAAACGTCGCCTACGGTCCGCGTATCCATGGGCTCGCCAAGTCGAAGGCCGACATGGACCAGATCGTCGAACACAGCCTGCAGCGCGCCGGCCTCTGGAATGAGGTGAAGGATCGCGTTCACGAAGCCGGCACCGGTCTTTCCGGTGGTCAGCAGCAGCGCCTCTGCATCGCCCGCGCCGTCGCCGTCAGCCCCGAAGTCATCCTGATGGACGAGCCATGCTCGGCACTCGATCCGATTGCAACGGCCAAGGTCGAGGAGCTCATCCACGAGCTCCGCGAGAACTACACGATTGTCATCGTGACGCACTCGATGCAGCAGGCCGCCCGTGTTTCGCAGCGCACAGCCATGTTCCACCTTGGCAACCTCGTCGAGGAGAATGACACCGACAAGATGTTCACCAACCCGGACGATCCGCGCACCCAGGACTACATCATGGGCCGCTTCGGTTGATCGGCCGTCTCGGTAGCACTTACGATATTCAAGGATGAGCCCTATGGCATCGACACATATCTTTTCTGCCTACGACGATGATTTGAAGTTCCTGTCCCGCCGTATCTCGGAAATGGGCGGCTTGGCCGAGCAGATGGTCTCGGATGCCGTACGCGCGCTCGTAAACGGCGATACGGCTCTTGCCCAGAAGGTCATCTCGGACGATGTGATCCTCGACCACGCGGAGCGCGAGATCGGCGACAAGGCGATCGTCACGATCGCCCGCCGCCAGCCGATGGCGGCCGATCTTCGCGAGATCATGGGCTCCATCCGCATCGCGGCAGACCTGGAGCGCGTCGGCGACCTGGGCAAGAACACTGCCAAGCGCGTCATTGCCGTACAGAGCGCCGGCGTGCCGCGCAAGCTCGCCCGCGGCCTCGAGCACCTGTCCGAGCTCGCCCTCGTCCAACTCAAGGAAGTCCTCGACGTCTACACGAGCCGTGCTGCCGACAAAGCAAAATCGGTCCGTGAGCGCGACGAGGAAATCGACGCGATGTACACCTCGCTGTTCCGTGAAATGCTCACCTACATGATGGAAGATCCGCGCAACATCACCAGCTGCACGCATCTTCTGTTCTGCGCCAAGAACATCGAGCGCATCGGCGACCACGCCACCAACATTGCCGAAACGATCTACTACATGGCCACCGGTGCCCAGCCGGAAGGCGAACGTCCGAAGGACGATACCGCCAACACCGTCGGCGCAGTCACTGAATAGTCATTCCGCGACCGCGCCCCCAGGAGACCGAAACGAATGATCCCTAAAGTAGCTGTCGTTGAAGACGAAGAAGCGCTGAGCGTGCTTCTCCGCTATAACCTTGAGGCCGAAGGCTTTGAGGTCGATACCATCCTGCGCGGCGACGAGGCCGAGATCCGGCTTCAGGAACGCACGCCGGACCTTCTCATCCTCGATTGGATGTTGCCGGGCGTGTCTGGCATCGAGCTCTGCCGCCGCCTGCGCATGCGGCCGGAAACCGAGCGCCTGCCGATCATCATGCTGACCGCCCGTGGCGAGGAAAGCGAACGGGTTCGCGGCCTCTCGACCGGTGCTGACGATTACGTCGTCAAGCCGTTCTCGACGCCGGAGCTTGTCGCTCGCGTCAAGGCGATGCTGCGTCGTGCCAAGCCCGAGGTGCTCTCGACGCTGCTGAAGTGCGGCGATATCGAGCTGGATCGCGAGACGCACCGCGTTCACCGCAAGAGCCGCGAAGTCCGCCTCGGCCCGACCGAATTCCGCCTTCTCGAGTTCTTGATGGCATCGCCCGGCCGCGTCTTCTCGCGTTCGCAGTTGCTCGACGGCGTCTGGGGTCACGACATCTATGTCGACGAGCGTACTGTTGACGTCCATGTCGGCCGCCTGCGCAAGGCTTTGAACTTTTCCAACATGCAGGACGTCATCCGCACCGTGCGCGGTGCCGGCTATTCGATGGAAGCCTGATCCTTTCAGGCGAGAGCCTGAGAGGTCTTTCCCTTACAACGAAAAACGGGCCCGCGAGGGCCCGTTTTCTTTATTCCTTATCCGGCTTCCGGGTCAGGCGACCCGGTTAGCGGCCTTGCGGCGCTCGTTGACCGGCTGGTAGGCCATGCGCTGATGATACGTGCAATACGGGGAAGAGTCCGGGGACTCGCAACCGCAGAAGTGGAAGTCGTCATTGAGCGGATCGCCGACCGGCCACTTGCAGGTGCGCTCGGTGAGCTCGGTGAGGCCAAGGCGGCGAGAAATCGGAACGATTACATTTGCGGCCGGACGGAAGCGGACTTCCTCCACCGTATCGATTTCGATCTCTTCCTTGAGCATCGTCGCGCCCTGTTGGCGGGTAACGGTGCGTGTGGTGATCCGCGAGGCGTAGTTCGTGGCGCGGGGCGCCGAAGTCGTGCGCTTGGGGGTTCTGACGGTGGTCGTCGAACCGCCGGCCTTGGCACGGCCGGGCAGACTCAAACGATGGACTTTACCAATGACGGCGTTACGACTTACACCGCCAAGTTGTGCTGCGATCTGGCTGGCGCTCAGGCCTTCGGACCACAGCTTCTTCAGTTTTTCAACGCGCTCGTCTGTCCAGTTCATGCCCCTGTCTCCGCCTTATTAGCGTTGGTGTAGGCAGAATCCTTCACCGTTGCCACGGACGTATCCGAGGCAAGAAACGCTTACTCAAATTTTGGTGACTAGTTCCGCCGCATGCAGCCTAGTAATTGAGTTTTAACCTAGTGTGAGGCCGACTCCGTGACAAGAGTCGGTTGAATCTCGGGGAATCGATTTTCAAGTTTTCCCCAACTTGCTGGGCGTGAGAGTCATTTATGCAACATAGTTGTTGATAGGTCGAGCGCCTCGGGATGGCTGCTTGACGCATGCAGCGAAACCTCAGTTTTGTTGACATTGCAGTGCGAAAAGTAAATAGTGCTGCTCGCCGCCGAAAGGCGGCATTTTTAATTTTCCGGACCTGCTTTCCTTAGCCGGAGTCCGGCTGCTGATGATTGCTGATAGGAGATCGCGCCATGGCTGAAGCCGCGCTTTACGACACCTACTCTCGTGCCCCGCTGCGGTTCGAGCGAGGAGAAGGCGTGTGGCTGATCAGCGAAACGGGCGAGCGATATCTTGATTTCGGCGCGGGCGTTGCCGTCACCTCCGTTGGCCACAGCCATCCGCATGTGGTTGGCGCGCTGAAGGAGCAGGCCGACAAGGTCTGGCATCTGTCCAACATCTATGAGATCCCGGGTCAGGAAACACTGGCAAAGCGGCTGACCGATGCGACCTTCGCCGATAAGGTGTTCTTCACGAACTCCGGCGCGGAAGCCTTGGAATGCGCGATCAAGACCGCGCGCCGCTATCAGTTTTCCAAGGGCCATCCCGAGCGGTTCCATATTATCACCTTTGAAGGCGCCTTCCATGGCCGTACGCTGGCGACGATTGCCGCCGGTGGCCAGGAGAAATACCTCGAAGGCTTCGGTCCCAAGGCGCCCGGCTTCGATCAGGTGCCGTTCGGTGATCTCGATGCAGTCCGCAGCGCCATCACAAATGAAACGGCCGCGATCCTCATCGAACCTATTCAGGGGGAAGGCGGCGTCCGCCCGGCGACGAACGAGTTCCTGAAGGCACTTCGCGCGATCTGCGACGAGCATGGTCTGCTGCTGATTTTCGATGAAGTGCAGACCGGCATGGGCCGCACGGGCAAGCTCTTTGCGCATGAGTGGTCAGGCGCTACCCCCGATATCATGGCGGTTGCCAAGGGCATCGGCGGCGGCTTCCCGCTCGGAGCCTGCCTTGCCACGGCAGAGGCCGCTTCCGGCATGAAGGCCGGCACGCATGGCTCCACTTATGGCGGCAATCCGCTCGCCATGGCAGTTGGCAGTGCCGTGCTCGACGTGATCCTCGCGGAGGGCTTCCTGCAGCAGGTGCGTGACGTCTCGCTGGTATTCCGCCAAGGGCTGGCCTCGCTCAAGGATCGCTATCCTGATATCATCGAGGATATCAAGGGCGAGGGGCTGCTGCTCGGCGTCAAGGCCGCCGTGCCGTCCTCCGAACTGCTGCAGGCGATCCGTGACGCCCATCTGCTCGGCGTACCCGCTGGCGACAATGTCATTCGTCTTCTGCCGCCTCTGGTCGTCACTGCTGACGAAGCCCGCGAGGGCCTTGCCCGCCTCGAACGCGCCGCCGAAAGCGTGCGCGCTGCGAAGGTCAAGAAGACGGCTTAATGAATAGTGCCTGTCGGAAGGCGGGCGTGATAGGTAACGATAATGGCTTCCCCCAAACACTTCCTCGATCTCTCCGCCGTCGCGGCATCCGACCTACGGCTCATCATGGATGACGCAATCTCGCGCAAACAGGCCTTCAAGGCCGGGCAGGGCGACAAGCCGCTATCAGGCAAGATGCTGGCGATGATCTTCGAAAAGCCCTCGACGCGCACCCGCGTGTCCTTCGACGTCGGCATGCGCCAGCTCGGGGGCGAGACGCTGTTCCTGTCGGGCACAGAAATGCAGCTTGGCCGCGCCGAGACGATCGGTGACACGGCCAAGGTGCTGTCGCGCTATGTCGACGCGATCATGATCCGCACGACTGATCATGCCCGCATGCTGGAGCTCGCCGAGCATGCAACCGTTCCTGTCATCAACGCATTGACGGATGATACGCACCCCTGCCAGATCATGGCTGATGTCATGACCTTCGAAGAGCACCGCGGCCCGATCAAGGGCAAGACGATCGCCTGGACCGGCGACGGCAACAACGTGCTGCATTCGTTGGTCGAAGGAGCCGCGCGTTTTGGCTACCGCATGAATATGGCGGTGCCCCTTGGTTCCGAGCCAAAGGATCACTATCTGAACTGGGCCCGCAATGAGGGCGCCGAAATCATGCTTTACCATGATGCAGACCGTGCGGTCGCCGGCGTCGATTGTGTGGTGACCGATACCTGGGTCTCCATGAATCAGGAACATCGGGCCCGTGGTCACAACGTATTCCAGCCTTATCAGGTCAATTCGGCTTTGATGGCGCAGGCCGACAAGGATGCATTGTTCATGCATTGCCTGCCCGCCCATCGTGGTGAGGAAGTTACGGACGAGGTGATCGACGGCCCGCAATCCGTGGTCTTCGATGAAGCGGAAAACCGTCTTCATGCGCAGAAGTCGATTCTTGCTTGGTGCCTGGGCGCGATCTGAACCATACTGGACGCCACGTTTGGCCGGAAGGCCCGGTGGCCGTGCGAGCGGATGGACACCCTTGTCTGCCGCTCTCAGACTAGGAGAAGACCATGGCAGAACCTGCAGCCACCCTCGGCGAATTCAATTTCGCCGGCGATGATCATGTCGTTCCGTTTCAGGTTGAGGGACTGGATGTGCGCGGTCGCGCCGTCCAGCTCGGGCCGATGCTGGACGCGATCCTCGAGCGCCATCGCTATCCTGCGCCCGTCGCGCGGCTTCTTGCCGAAGTCGTTGTGCTGACGGTGCTGCTCGGCACGTCGCTGAAATTTGAAGGCAAGTTCACGGTCCAGACCAAGGGCGACGGCCCGGTGGACCTGCTTGTTTGCGATTTCTCGACGCCTGAGAACGTGCGTGCCTACGCCCGCTTCAACCAGGGCCTCCTCGACAGGGCCGTTGCGGCAGGGCAGATCGAGCCCGAACAGCTTCTCGGCAAGGGCATGCTGGCCTTTACGATCGATCAGGGCAAGTTTTCCCAACCCTACCAGGGTATCGTTGCGCTCGACGGTGCGACCCTTGAAGAGATTGCCGGCACCTATTTCCGCCAGTCTGAGCAGATCCCGACGCGGGTGCGTCTTGCTGCTGCCGAACTCTTCGATCGCGACGACGCGGGCAAGCCGCGCCACCGCTGGCGGGCTGGCGGTCTTGTCGCCCAGTTCCTGCCGGAAGCGCCGGAGCGCATGCGCCAGCCGGATCTTCACGGCGGCGACGGCGATAGGACTGGCGGCACCCACAAGGAAGACGATGCCTGGATGGAAGCCCGCTCGCTCGTCGACACGATCGACGCCGACGAACTGACGGATCCGCAAGTCGGCACCGAGCGGCTGCTATATCGTCTGTTCCACGAGCGTGGGGTTCGCGTCTACGAACCGCGCGAGGTGTTCGATCGGTGCAGCTGTTCCCGCGAAAAGATCAAGGGGGTGCTGAAGGGCTTCTCGGCGGCGGAAATTGATGCCAGTCAGGAAGACGGCGCAATTTCGGTCACCTGCGAATTCTGCTCGACGACCTATCGTTTCGAAGTGGAAGAGGTGGCAGAGCCTGCGGAGTGATCAGTTCAGGACTCTCAGCAGCCCTGGCGAATCCAGTGAGAAGGCGGGTATTTCGACATTGAAAAGCTCGCCTTCGTCCGTTTCCATCTGGTAGTGGCCGAACATCAGCCCCGACGGCGTATCCAGCGGGCAGCCCGAGGAATATTCATAGGTATCGCCGGGCGCGAGCCGCGGCTGTTCGCCCACGACGCCGGCGCCCGTGACCTCATCGACGAGGCCGTTCTGGTCGGTGATGTTCCAATAGCGGTTCACCAGTCGCACGGACTTGTCGGAATTGTTGCTGATGACGATCCGGTAGCCCCAGACATAGCGATCGTCTTCCGGATCGGATTGCTCCTCCAGATAAAAAGGTTCGACGACGACTTCAATGTCTCGTGTAAGGGCGCGGTACATGCCTACACCATAGTCAATATACGTTACCGGTATCTTATACGACAGCCGATCCGTCAATAAACCGATAGTCGATCACGTCCGTAATGCCTGTAAAGGCAAGAAGTTTCGCCACTTAAGCCTGACTTTGACCTGTCTTGGGTGGGGCAAAGCAGCATGTGGCGGTCGGCCGGATTTGCGTCGATCCGGCCGATGTCGGCTGATCAGGCGTTCACTTTTGCGAGAGCCTGGGCGAAGTCCTCGATCAGGTCGTCCGTGTCCTCGATGCCGGCGGAAAGACGAACGGTACCGCCGGAAATGCCGAGCTCCGCCCGTGCTTCGTCGGTCAGGTTCTTGTGCGTCGTCGTAGCCGGATGCGTGATCAGGCTCTTGGCGTCGCCCAGATTGTTGGAGATCTTGACGACCTGCAAGGCGTTTTGGAGCGCGAAAGCTGCTTCCTTGCCGCCCTTGAGTTCGATGGCGACCAGTGTCGAGCCACCCTTCATCTGCTTGGCGACGATGTCGGCCTGCGGATGATCGTTGCGGCCGGGATAGATGACCTTGGCGACCTTCGGCTGATCGGCCAGGAAGTCGGCGATCTTCGATGCGTTTTCGGTCTGCTGCTTGACGCGCAGCGGCAGCGTCTCGAGTCCCTTCAGCAGCGTCCATGCCGTGAACGGCGACATGGCCGGGCCGGTGTGGCGGTAGTAGTCCTGAAGGTTCTCGTTGACCCATTCCCGGTCGGAGAGGATGACGCCACCGAGGCTGCGGCCCTGGCCGTCGATGTGCTTGGTGGCCGAATAGACGACGATATGGGCGCCGAGCTCGAGCGGCTTCTGGAAGATCGGCGTGGCGAAGACGTTGTCGACCACGACCTTGGCGCCGATCTGGTTGGCGAGCTTGGCGACGCCGGCAATGTCTATCACCTCGAGTGTCGGATTGGTCGGGCTTTCCAGGAAGAACACCTTGGTGTTCGGGCGGATCGCCTTTTCCCAGTTTTCCAGATGGCGACCGTCGACCAGCGTGCATTCGATACCGTATTTCGGGGCGAGCGTCTCGACGACCCAGCGGCAGGAGCCGAAGAGGGCGCGGGCGGCAACGATGTGGTCGCCGGCCTTCACCTGGCAGAGGATTGCGGCGGTGACGGCTGCCATGCCGGAGGCCGTGGCGCGGGCTTCCTCCGCGCCTTCCAGTGCGCACATGCGCTTCTCGAACATGTCGTTTGTCGGGCTGCCGTAGCGAGCGTAGATATAGCCTTCCGTTTCGCCCTTGAAGCGCGCTTCGGCCGCTTCCGCGCTCTCATAGACGAAGCCCTGCGTGAGGTAGATGGCTTCCGAGGTCTCGCCATATTGCGAGCGCAAAGAGCCGTCGTGAACGAGTTGGGTTGCGGGGCGCCAAGTCTTGCTCATGAATCACCACTTTCAAACAACAAAAAAACCGGCCGCGAAAGCAGACCGGTTTTGCACCCGGTCCTTTTAGCCACTTGTTTAACGTGGCTGCAAGCCGACCGGCCAAATCACCACGGGATAAAAGTGCAATACTGCCGTTCTATGCTTGCGTCAATTCCTTGAGTTTGGTTTTGTCTCCCGCGAATATGGATGGGGCATGATGGCTCGCGAAACAGGAATTTTGGCGGATCGCGCGATAGCCGCGCTCTTTGAGGCGGGACGTCTCACCAGCGAGCGCGATTTGGACCACGACCAGATCCAACCGGCAAGCCTTGACCTCAGGCTTGGCGCGAAGGCATTCCGCGTTCGCGCGAGCTTCATGCCGGGTCCTTCCCATTTGGTGTCCGATAAGCTCGATCGCCTCAGCCTCCACGTCGTCGACCTCAGCGAAGGCGCCGTGCTGGAGACCGGCTGTGTCTATATCGTTCCCTTGATGGAGCGCCTCGACCTGTCGGCCGACATGTCGGCCTCGGCCAATCCCAAAAGCTCGACCGGACGTCTCGATATCTTCACCCGCGTCATCACCGACTACGCGCAGGAGTTCGACAAAATCCCGGCTGGCTACTCCGGCCCGCTCTATCTCGAAATCAGTCCGCGTACTTTCCCGATCGTCGTGCGTCGAGGCTCGCGCCTGTCGCAGATCCGCTTCCGGGTCGGCCATTCGATACTTGGGGAGCCGGAATTGCTCGCGCTCCACGATGCCGAAACGCTGGTCGCCAGCAAGCTGCCGAACGTCTCCGGCGGCGGCATTGCCCTGTCGATTGATTTGGCCGGCGACAAGGATGGACTGATCGGCTACCGCGGTAAGCACCACACTGCAGTCGTCGATGTCGACAAGAAGGCGCAGCACGACATCTATGACTTCTGGGAACCTCTCTATAGCCGCGGTCGCAACGAACTGATCCTGGATCCGGACGAGTTTTATATTCTCGTCTCGCGCGAAGCCATCCATGTGCCACCGCACTACGCGGCAGAGATGACCCCCTTCGATCCGTTGGTTGGCGAATTTCGCGTGCATTATGCAGGCTTCTTCGACCCCGGCTTCGGCCACGTCCCCGCCGGCGGCCGCGGCAGCCGCGCCGTGCTCGAGGTCCGCAGCCACGAGGTTCCCTTCATCCTCGAGGACGGCCAGATCGTCGGTCGCCTCGTCTATGAGCATATGCAGGAGCACCCCGAGAGCCTCTACGGCTCCGGCCTCGGCTCCAACTATCAGGCCCAGGGCCTGAAACTCTCGAAGCACTTCCGCATCTGACAACGCCAATGCCCGCTTGACAGCGGCACCCATCTATTGGAAATCTCGCTCCAACGCGGGTGTAGCTCAATGGTAGAGCAGCAGCTTCCCAAGCTGAATACGAGGGTTCGATTCCCTTCACCCGCTCCAAGTTCAGATGGTTTTGCTGGGACTGAGCGGATTCATCCGCACTGTGGTCTGAGCGTGGTGCCCACGTGGGCCGCCGTCGTTCGCTGTCTTACTCCACGAGGAAAGAACGCCCTTAAGAGGTAGCCTCGAAGGAAATTGAAATAGTTGACAATCCTCTAATAAACATGGTTAATTTTTAACTATTCTCCGATATCACGGGAACGCAGGCGACCCCTTGGTCGTTGTCGGCATGATCAGGAGGAGTTGCAGAATGCTTTTGAAGATTTTCACGGCGAAGCGCGAGATCCGGGAGAATGGCGATACCGGCACTTACGCTGACGGCTACTATGCGCCGGAAGTGGTTCTTGCGTCTGCGCGCGATGACGATCGTGCTTCCTATGAGCGCGATTATGGTCGCGGCCGCAAGGTCGAGCAAATTCCGCTCGGGTTTGCCTGAGCACCCTTTTTAGCTTCCGTCTTGTGCGGCAGCCGGGCCATGGCTCGCTGTTTGAAGTCGAAAGTCTATAATCGAAAAGGGCGGCATTGAGCCGCCCTTTGCTTTTGTACCGTTTTGCTGGGATCAGAATTCCGTCCAATCGGCGTCGTCGCGTGGGCTCGAAGAGGCGCTGCTTGCACCAAATGCGCATGCAAGTTTCTGCCCAAGCGCCCGAGCCGGCGAGCTAGAGGGGCGGGTGACACCCGGAGTGGCGATGCGGACGGGTGCCTTTCTGGCTGCGACCGGCGGCGCGGCCGGCCGTGGCGCCGAATGGATGTGAGTGCCCTGCAGCGGCGCTGCCGCGGCAATGTTAGCGCTGAAACTGCCAGTGCCGGTCAGCTTGAACTGGTCGAGCAGGTTGTTGAGTGTCGCCGCTTCCGTCGCGAGCTTGTGGCTCGCCGCCGTGCTTTCCTCGACCATGGCCGCATTCTTCTGCGTTCCCTGGTCCATCGAGTTCACCGCCGTGTTGATCTCCTGCAGGCCGGTCGATTGCTCGCGGGCGGCCTCGGCGATCGCGTCGACGTGCTGGTTGATCTCCTGAACCTCGTGAACGATCGCATCAAGCGCCTTGCCGGTTTCGCCGACAAGCGACACGCCCGTCTGCACATGGTCGCCCGATGTGGTGATCAGCGACTTGATCTCCCTGGCGGCATTGGCCGAGCGCTGTGCAAGTTCACGCACCTCCTGGGCAACGACGGCAAAGCCCTTGCCGGCTTCACCGGCGCGCGCGGCCTCGACGCCGGCGTTGAGGGCCAGAAGATTGGTCTGGAAGGCGATGTCGTCGATGACGCCGATGATGTTGCCGATCTCCGCGGAGGATTGCGCGATCTGCTGCATGGCGTTGACGGCCTTGCTGACCACTTCGCCGGACTTTTCTGCACCGGCGCGCGTGCGTGCCACGAGCCCACGTGCTTCCTCGGCACGCTTGGCGGCATCCTTCACGGTGGTGGTGATCTCCTCGAGGGCCGCTGCCGTCTCCTCGACGGACGCTGCCTGCTGCTCGGTGCGCTTCGAAAGCTCGTCCGCCGAGGCGCGGATCTCGGTTGCGCCGGCAGTGATGGCGCGGGCGTTGGCGCCGACCGTCTGCATAGTGTCGTTCAAGCGCAGGATCGAGTTGTTGAAATCCTGTCGCAGACTATCGAGGTCGCCGACAAACGCCGTATCGATCCGAGATGCGAGGTCGCCTGCGGCCAGCCGGCGTAAGCCGTCGCCAAGCGCGCTGACCGCGCGCGAGAGATCGGCAGCCTCGGTTGCGCGCTGAGCTTCACGTTCTCGGCGTTCGCTGTCGCTGAGATTGCGGCTCTTTTCGGCCTCGCCCTCAAGCCGGATACGATCGACGGCATTGTCGCGGAAGACGGCAACGGCGCCGGCCATCTGGCCAACCTCGTCACGACGGTCGAGGCCGTCGATGGCGCCGTGCGTATCTCCCTCGGCAAGCTGAGCCATCCGGTCACGCAGACGAACCATGGGCGTGGTGATCCCCGATTGCGCGACCCACACAGAAAGGCCGATCGCGCCCATGACAGCGAGCCCGATCAGTACGAAACTGAGAGTGATGCGCTGGTTGACGCTAATGGAGAGCGCGTCGCCGCCATCGTTCAGCAATGCCATCAGCGCATCATTGTTGGCGATCATTTTCGGAGTGACCGTGTTCAGCTTCGCATTGAGCATGCTTGCTGCAAGCTGCGCGCCGGCACTGTCCTTTGCCTTGGCGAGGTCGATGACCTTGCTGGAAAGCGCTTCCATCTCGGCGATGCCGACGAGGATGTCGTCAATCGCCGGCTTGCGGCTAGGTACCAAGGCCGCCGCCTGTTCCAGGCGTTCGCGCGCTTGAGGCATCTTGCTTGGCGTCGTGAGCGCCGTATTGAAAGCCGGCGTCTCCGGCTTGAGGCCGGCGATAAGCGTGACCTGCAGCACGGCAGCGGTTGCCGAGGCGCTGGCGCGGGATGCCTGCATGGCTGCCAGTGCCTCGTTATCGATGAAGGCGCTGTAGGTGGCATCGGCACCGCGGAATTCGGTGATGACATAAACGAGGCCCCCGAGCGCGATCGCCCCGAGAAGCGCGACGACAGAAATGATCTTCGTCCGGATTTTCAAGTTCTTCAGCATGGCTATGTCCAGTCGCTTGACCCGACCGCGGGCGGGCCGACTATTGAAGCATTTTATGTCGCGGGATACGGCATGGTGGGATGCCCGGAAGGCTCGACATGCGCATCATGCATTCGGCCCGTGAGCCGGCGTCGTCCTGGCGAATAGAATGGGACATTGCTTAATGTGGCCCTAACGCTTGGGATCTGTCCCCGGAAAAAATTTCGGGTCCCGCCGCCTAGGGACGAGTCATGCTAAGCGGGGCGCAACTTCTCACTGGTGCTGACAGGGACATGAGGCGTCTTGTCCCAGAAGAAGGGCTTTCTCGGCAGCTCGAGAAGGGCGCGCCATGCCGCCACCGAGATCATCAGGCAATAGAGCGGGACATAGATCCAGCGCCAGCCGATGCTGCGTTTTTCCTCACGCAGCATCGCGACCCTGCCGAGCAGCAGAAAGAGGCCGTAGCTTGCCGCCATATTGGCAAGATCGAGGAGCAAGAGCGCGCCTTCGCTGCTGCCGGCGGGCGGAAAGCCGAGCGCTAGGTAGCCGGCGGTGGTGACAAGGAGCATGATCAGCCAGGGATGGGTGAGAGAGGAAAACAGCATTCCTCCGATCAGCAACTGGAACACCAGAAAGCCGCCCACGCCCATCTCGCGCGGGAGGCGCGCTGGCTCGCGCATCACCAGGTTTCGGGCTTCCGGCACGATCGCCGGCATGCCTTTGCTGATGTAGTTCAGCCGGACGCAGCGAGCCTGCAGAAGCTGGCTGTCGAGTGCCTTGTCATCGTTGACGAGGGAGCTGTCGATTGCCGAAAGGAAGGGAAGCCGGAGCCCGCGCGCCAGGGATGCGTAGTAGCTGTCGGCATCGATGGAGCCGCTTGCAATGAGTTCCTGTTCGATGCTCGCGCCGTTGCGGCGTGCGACCTGCATCGGGCGGGCGATTGTCGGCCTGCCGATGCCGAGTTGCAGCAGAACCTCTGGTAGGAATCGTTTACCGCGCGCGCAGGCGGCGCGCCGTGGCGTATTGAACCATCATCCAAGAGCGTGCGGTCTTCGATCCCGCCCGACGCATATTCCCCGACACGCATGACTCTGATACACCGTTTCCAGAATGGCAGTGCATGCTTTCCCCGAGGTCGATCATAATGATGCAATTTAAACTAGCATCCCTGAATCTTAAGGGGCTATGCAGCTTTTGGCTGTCTTTGATTGTGTTTTTCTGCCCGCTCTCGTTGTCGGCGCAGGAGGCGATGCCAGGCTTGCCGCTGCTTTTCGATTCCAGGGAGCGCCTTGCCAAACCGGATCTTTCGTCGCTCGTCCGCCTGCGTTTCCTGACGACGATCGACTTTCCACCGTTCAATTTTACCGATCAGAATGGCAAGCTTTCCGGTTTCAACGTCGATCTCGCCCGCGAGATCTGTAACGAGCTGGAGATTGCCAGCAAATGCCAGATCCAGGCGCTGCCGTTCGCTGACCTGAATGCCGCGCTCGCGGCCTCGCAGGGCGATGCCGTGATTGCCGGCGTCGCCGTCAGCGAGGAGCTGCGGCGACAGTTCGCCTTTTCGCGCCCCTATCTCATGCTGCCCGCCCGCTTCGTTCGAAACTTAAAGGCTTCCATCAAGGGCGAGAATGCCAGCGCTCTGGCCGATCATCCGGTCGGCGTCGTCAAGGCGACGGCGCACGAAGCCATGCTGGCGGCCTATTTCCCGAAGGTGAAGGCCGTACCCTTCGACAGCAAGGACGCCCTTCTTGCAGCACTCAAGGATGGCAAGCTGGAGGCCGTCTTCGCGGATTCCCTCCAGCTCTCCTTCTGGGTTTCGTCGGAGGCCTCGGCGAAATGCTGCGCGCTGTTCGACGGGCCTTATCTCTCCGAGCAGTTTCTCGGCGAAGGCATGACGATCATGCTCCGTCAGAAGGACGATGTCCTTACGGCAGCGCTCGATCACGCGCTGGCAGCGCTGTCGCGCAGTGGCCGCCTGCAGGAAATCTACCTGCGCTACTTCCCTTACGGCCTGTATTAAACCTGAAAGGCTCTAGGTGTGTGGTCCCGGAATGAGATGGTGCGGATTGATTTTGAAGATTGACGGGTCCCTTGTCCAGGCGTTGCAGATTGCTTGATAGGGCGTTCGCCATCGGAGCGCCTTGAGGTGTTTGGCGAAGTTGTAAGCAGTGACGAAGGCCAGGACATGGGCCTTGAGACTTTCCAGGTCGTCATAATGGTAGACCTTGACGGTGGCGTCCTTGATGGTTCGATTCATCCGCTCGGCCTGGCCGTTCGTCCAAGGATGGTAGGGCTTGGTCAGCCGATG